>CABRZO010000039.1 GCA_902475455.1 uncultured Eubacteriales bacterium | reverse complement strand
GTCTCGGTGTTGATGTCGGTAATCTTCACCTCGACGATCTGACCCTCAGCCAGCTCGTCCTCGGGCTTCTCCACCCGATGATCAGCGATCTGGGAGATGTGGATCAGGCCGTCAACACCGGGCACCACCTCGGCGAAGGCACCGAAGCTCATCAGCTTGACGATCTTGACCTCGGCGACACTGCCCACCTCGTACTTGGACAGGAAGGTCTCCCAGGGATTCTCGTCGGGGTTCTTCATGCCCAGAGAGATCTTCTTCTTCTCGGGATCAGCCTTGATCACATAGACCTCCACGGTGTCGCCCACGGAGACGACCTCGGAGGGGTGCTTGATGCGGCTCCAGGAGAGCTCGGAGATATGAACCATGCCGTCCACACCGCCGATGTCCACGAAAGCGCCGTAAGAAGTCAGGCTCTTGACGGTGCCGGTGTAGTGCTTGCCCACCTCGATGCTCTCCCAAATGGCGGCAGCGGCGGCAGCCTTCTCCTCGGCGGCCACAGCGCGGATGGAACCCACCACGCGGCGACGGGAGCGGTTGACCTCGGTAATGCGCAGACGAACGGTAGTCTTGACCAGCTCGGTCATGGGCTCGTTGCGGCGCAGGCCGGTCTGAGAAGCGGGGACAAAGACACGGATGCCCTTGACGTTGACCACAACGCCGCCCTTGTTCTCTTCCACGACCAAGCCCTCGACGGTGGTCTTCTCGTCCTTGGCGGCCTCGATCTCTTCCCAGTTCTTGTTGGCGTCCAGGCGCTTCTTGGACAGAGTGACCACACCCTCGCTGTCGTTGACGCGCATGACCATGGCCTCGATGGTGTCACCCACCTTGACGCAGTCCTCAACCTTGACCGTGGGATCGTCAGAATACTCAGACACAGGAATGTAGCCGGCATGCTTGGTGCCCAGATCCACCTGGATCTCGGTAGGTGTGATGTTCACAACAACGCCGGTGGCCTTCTCTCCTGTATTTAAAGTTTTGATCGATTTCTCCAGCAGCTCAGCGAAGGATTCCTCGATCTCCAGATTTTCTTCACTCATTTTGTCATAGACCTCCTTTATTATCCACCCAGGTGTGGACGCACCCGCGGTGATACCGACACAAGCTACATCCTTTAAGGAATCCAGGTCCAATTCGTCGGCCTGTTCCACCCAGAGGACCTTCGGACAGCGCTCCTGGCACAGCTCCACCAGATGCTTTGTATTGGAGCTGGCATGGTCTCCAATGACCACCATTGCGTCGCATTTTGACGCAATTTTCTGGGCCTCCGATTGTCTACGGAACGTAGCGTTACATATTGTATCAAATATTTCAAGGTTTGTACACACTTTTTTTGCGAAATTCACAGAATTTTCCCAATTTTCTCTGGTGGAGGTGGTTTGGGAGACAAAAGTCAGGGGCATTTGCCGCCGATTTGGGTCTTCCTCCAGCCATTTTCGCAAAGAATCCACGTTTTTCAGCACCACCGGATGCTGGCACCAACCGGCGATGGCTTTGACCTCAGGGTGGTCCGGGGTACCGATGATCACCGGTCGGCGGCCATTTTGCTCCGCCTGAGAGACCAGTTGGTGAATGCGGGAGACATTGGGACAGGTGGCGTCCAGAATGGGGTTGCCATGGGCCTCCAGCAGGCGATAGACCTCCTGGGCCTCGCCGTGGGAACGGATGAGCACCTGGAATCCCTGAGGCGCCTGCTCCGGCACGTCGATCTGACCGATTCCCTGATTGGACAAATGCTCCACCACATGGCGGTTATGGATGATGGAGCCCAGCATCACACAGGGGGCCTTTTGTTCCGCCTGCTGCTGGGCCAGCTCCACCGCCCGGCGGACGCCGTAACAAAAACCGGCGCTTTCCGCAAGGATGATTGTCTTCATTCGGCTTCCTCTCCCAAGGCGTAAATACGCCGCATCAATTCGTCCGCCGCCCGCTTGTAGTCCTCAGCGGTGGCTTTCTTGGCCGGGACATCGGGATAGTAGGGCTCCCCCACGGTGATTTTGGTGAAGCGGAACCAGTGCTTTTTCCGGGGAATATAGACGGGCAGCAGCGGAGCCCCGCCCCGGACTGCGAACATGATGGCTCCTGTCTTGGCCTCGGAGTTTTCCTCTTCAGCGGCGGAGACTCTGGTTCCCTCCGGGAACAGCAGCAGTTTGCAGCCCTCTTTCAGCACCTTGATGGCCCGTTTCACGGCGGCCATATCGCTTTGGCCCCGGTTTACACCGAACATGCCCACCTTGATCAGGATCCATCCCAGTACCGGGATGTGAAACAGCTCTTCCTTGGCCATAATCCGCAGAGGATGCTTATACCCAAAGGCCATAATGGCCATCATGGGGTCGGCGTAAGCGGTATGGTTGGCTGCAATGACTGCGGCACCTTCGGGAATGTTTTCCCTACCCACCATACGCACCGGATGGAATATAGAAAACACTACAAAGACAGGCCAGAACAGAATATGATAGAGCCGGTCCGTCCCCTTCTTGCTCAAGTGTTGTACTTGACCTTTTTCTGGTTATTCACTGGCCATGCCCTCCCGGATTACGCTGATCAGCACTTCCAAGCTCTGTTCCAGATCCAGCAGCGTGGTATCCACCAGCCGGGCATCCTCCGCCCGGCGCAGGGGGGAAACCTTCCGGTTGGAGTCGTTTTCGTCCCGCTCCCGCACATCCCGCAGCACCTCTTCAAAGGAGACGTCCATTCCCTTCTCCCGCAGCTCGGCGCAGCGGCGCTGGGCCCGAGCCTCGGCGTCCGCCGTCAGATAGATTTTCACTGTGGCCTGGGGCAGCACCACGGTACCGATATCCCGGCCATCCATAATGACGTTCCGGGTGCGGGCCAGCTCCCGCTGCTTCTCCAGTAAAAAGGCCCGGACTTCGGGCAGAGCGGACACCGCCGAGGTCAGCATGGAGATTTCAGGGGTACGGATCTGATCCGACACGTCCTCCCCGTCCAGCAGCATCCGCTGGACCCCGTCGGAGCCATAGTCCAGGTCGATCTTTAGGCGGGGCAACAGGGCCGCCACCTGTTCCGGATACTGGGGGCTGACCCCATTCCGGTGGCAGGCCAGGGCCACGGTGCGATAGATGGCGCCGGTATCTACATAGAGAAAGCCCAGCGCCTGGGCAGCCTGCCGGGCCAGAGTGCTCTTTCCAGCCCCGGAGGGGCCGTCAATGGCAACGCTGATCTGTTTCATCTATTTTTCCTCCTTAATCCCCGTTCCATGCGGCGTGGACCCCCGCCATGTGGCCGGTTGCCCAGGCGATCTGCAGATTGAATCCGCCGGTATAGGCATCCACGTCCATGACCTCTCCGGCGAAATACAGCCCGGAGCATTTCTTGGACTCCATGGTAGAGGGATTGATTTCAGATACTTTGATACCGCCGCTGGTTACAATGGCTTCCGCCACCGGCCGAGTGCCGGCGATGGACACGTCAAACCGCTTGATGGTTTCCAGCAGCGCCCGGCGTTGGGCCTTGGTGATGTCATGCACCCGGGTTTCCGGCGGAATTCCGGTGCGTTCCACCACCACCGGGATCATGAGTCGGGGCAGCAGGGCCCCCAGGGCGTTGATGAACTCCCGGTTCTGGTTGGCGCTGAAATCCCGCAGGATGCGCTCATCCAGCTTCTTTTCCTCCAGCGCCGGCTTCAGGTCGATGGACACGGTATAGTGTTCCTTCTCAAAATTGCGCATATGGGCGCTGGCGCTCAGAATGACAGGACCAGACAGGCCGAAATGGGTGAAGAGCAGTTCGCCGAACTCCTGGAAAATCACCTTTTTCTTCTGGTTGCGCACCTTGATCTCCACATTTTTTAGGGCCAGTCCCTGCATTTTGGCGCAGTCATTTCCCTCCTCCACCAGGGGGATCAGGGAGGCCTTGGGCTCCACCACCGTGTGGCCCAGCTTTTCAGCCATGGCGTAACCGTCCCCGGAGGAGCCGGTCAACGGGTAGGAGCAGCCGCCGGTGGCCAAAATGACCCGGTCCCCTTCCAGCGTCCTGCCGTCCTCAAGCCGAACCCCGGTGACAACACCATCCCGGGCCAGAATCTCCTGGGCCCGGGCCTGGACAAAGGCCACCTTCTGGCGGCGCAGGGCATAATAGAGGGTGTCGATCACGTCGGCGGCACGGTCCGAGGCGGGAAACACCCGGTTCCCCCGCTCGGTTTTCAGCTTCAGGCCCTGGGACTCAAAGAATTCCATGGTTTTTGCCGGCGGGAACTGCCCCATGGCGCTGTACAGGAACTTGGCGTTGCGGGGGATGTTCTGGAGCACCTCTTCCGCAGTGCAGTTGTTAGTCAGGTTGCACCGGCCCTTTCCGGTGATGTAGAGTTTGCGACCCATCTTCTCGTTGCGCTCCACCAGTGTTACCTTGGCACCAGCGCAAACGGCGGAGTGCGCAGCCAGCATACCGGCAGCGCCTCCGCCGATGACGATCACATCAGGATGTTCTTTCAAAACAAATCTCCCCTGTGATGATGTTACTTGATCTGATTTCAGCTCTCCTGCTCGCTGTTGGAGGGCTCGTACACCTCGTATTCCGCCCAGATTTTCTCCAGCTTGCTGAAGGTGGACTCCAGCTGGTCGCTCTTCATCCGGCTGACCGCCACGATCAGGGCGTTCACCAGACTCAAGGGAGCAACCAGAGAATCCACAAAGGAGGCCATATCGCTCTTGGCAAACAAAGATACATCAGCGATGTTGGCCAGCGGAGAGACGGCACTATCGGTGATAGCAATCACCTTGGCCCCCTGGTTCTTGGCATACTGCATGGCCTTGACGGTGCGCTTAGAATACCGGGGGAAGCTCAGCCCGATCAACACGTCGTCGGGACCGATCCGCATCACCTGTTCAAAGACCTCACTGATGGAGGTGGTGTCCACCCGAATCACGTTATCAAAGATAAACGTGAAGTAAAAGCTCATAAAGTTGGCCAGAGCGCTGGCGGACCGAACGCCCAAAATATAGATGCGACGGGCGGAAGTGATGGCCTGAACCGCCAGGTCGAAACTCTCCCGGCAGGTCTCCTCCAGGGTGATGCGGATCTTTTCAATGTCAGACTGCATCACCATGGACATGATGTCCTGATCGCCAATCCGGTCGTTGGATACCTCAATGCGCTGGATGGAGGTGAGCTTGTTGCGGATCATCTCCTGCAGGGCCTTTTGCATGCTGGGATAGCCGTCATAGCCCAGCTCGGCGGCAAAGCGGACCACGGTGGACTCGCTGACGTTGACGGTTTTGCCCAGCTTGCAGGCCGTCATAAAAGCCGCCTTGTCATAGGATTCCAGAATAAAATTCGCAATCAGTTTCTGCCCCTTGGAAAAGGAGCTCATATTCTCCTGAATGTGTGTCAGAATATCTTTCGCCATTTCAATCACCTAACCTGTGGAATGCTTTGAGAATAATTCTGAGCACATCATACCGTTTTAACCGGAAAAATGCAAGCTATTTTTGCAAGTCTTTTATGAATCTCCTGCACCATCATGGGGCAGGCTCCCTCTTTTCAGGGTAAAAACCGAGGAAATCTCCTCTTTTTTGAGCATTCGCCATTGCCCAGGTTTCAAATTTCCCAATCGAAGGGTTCCCTCCCGGACCCGTTTCAGTCGCAATACCCGAACGCCCGCCTGCTGGCACATGCGGCGGATCTGGCGGTTTCTGCCCTCGTGGATGACAAACCGCAGCAACACGCTGTCCCGGTCCCGGGACATCAGCTGGACCTGAGCTGGAGAAAGCGGCCGCCCGTCCAGGGCCATGGGGCCCTGGAGTACCTGCAGCACCCGCTGGTCACAGCGGTCCACCCGGACCAGATATTCCTTCTCCACCTCTGAGCCTGGGTGTTCCAAACACTGGGTGAAGTCCCCGTCGTTGGTGAAGATCAGGAGGCCTTCGGAATACATGTCCAGCCTGCCCACCGGCCAGACCCGACCGCCGCAATCCTGAACCAGCTCCGCCGCGGTCTTTCTGCCCCGCTCATCCGAAAGAGTGGTCACATATCCCCGGGGTTTATTGAGCATCAGATAGAGTTTTTCCGGCGAGCGGGCGGAGACCACACGTCCGTCCACCGCGATCTCATCCCGGTCCGGGTCCACTTTCATCCCCAGTTGTGCAGCAACGCCGTTGACAGTAACCCTTCCACTCTGTATGTACCGTTCGGCTGTCCGTCGGGATACAATCCCGCCAGCCGACAGGAACTTTTGTAGCCGCTGTTCCAAAGGGCGGATACCTCCTTGCTTTCAGCGTCTGCATAGGCGCCGGAAATCAGGTAGGTGGTACCGACGGTGTTGCCGTCCACCCGGTACTCCACCTTCCCTATAATATCCCCCTTGCCCACGCTCTCGGTGATTTCGCTGGGCAGATAGACCGTACGCTCCACGGTCTCGCCCTCCAGAATCAGATAGGACAGATCGTTGACACAATAGACCGGCAGGTAGGCGTCGCCCCCGGCCAAGGGAAGCGTGGTATAGCAGCTTCCCCCGGTGCAGATGTCGGTCAGGGAATAATTGTTGAACCCGTACTCATACATGGCAATCTGGTCGTTCCAGTCATCGGGAGCGTTCAGCGTAACTGCCACCAATAAGTGGCCGTCCTTCTCCGAGGCGGTGACCAGAGTTCGTCCGGCAGCTTCAGTGTATCCGGTCTTTCCGCTGATGCAGTACTCGTACAGATTCAGCAGCTTGTTGTGGAAATAGAGCTCAAAGCCGTCGATGGAGATATACCGGGTGTAGGTGATCTCCCGGAACTCCTCATTTTTCATGGCCTCCACCATCAGCCGGGCCATATCGTGGGCGGTGGAGTAGTGGTCCTCCGCGTCCAGACCGTGGGGATTGGAAAAATGCGTGTCATTCATGCCGAACTGGGCAGCGTATTCGTTCATCCATCCCACAAAGGTGGCCTCGTCCCCCGCCAGTGTGGTGGCCAGCACTGTGGCGGCGTCGTTGCCGGAGTTGAGGATCAGACCGTAGAGCAGTCCTCGGATGGACACCACATCTCCGGCCTCCAGATACATGGAGGAGCCCTCCACACCCATCCAATCCTCCGGGATAGTGACGGTGGCATCCAGGTTCTCGGCCCGCTCCAGTACCACCAGGGCGGTCATAATTTTGGTGATGCTGGCGATCAGATGCCGCTGCTCTGCGTTTTTCTCATAGAGCACCCGGCCGCTGGAGGCATCTACCAGGATGGCACACTCGGCGGAAATATTGAGTCCATAAGGATCCACATAGGTGTCCGCGGTCTCAACCGACTCCTGAGAAGTTGCTTCTCCCTCCGTCTCAGCGTGGACAGTGGGAATCAGGGTGGCAAAAAGCAGCGCCAGCACCAGAATGCCGGACCAGGATACCGTCAAAAGACGACGCATAACTCTCTCTCCTCACGAATTTTGTCACCAAAGAGTATCTGCGTTAAAACACCTGACTATCCTCGGCTTTTTCTTCCTTTTTCTTATCAATGATGTCGGTGACCTTGTCCACCAGTTCCGGCACCAGCTCCACCACTCGCTCGGCAACACCGCCGGGAGGAGGCGCCACAGGCAGCAGACGCACCCGGTCCTTATTGACCACCAGGAAGGCCACCGGTGCGATATTGACGCCGGCACCGCTACCGCCACCGAAGGGATTTTTGCCGCTGGCCTGGTTTTTGGAGACGAAATCAGAGCCACCGGAGGCAAAGCCCACGCTGACCTTGGAAACCGGGATGATGGTGATGCCGTCGGGGGTCCGGATGGGCTCGCCCACGATGGTGTTCACATCGATCATCTCTTTGATCTTCTCCATGGTGACGCCCATGATCTCACCGATCTGATGCTTTTCTTCCATTTTTTACTTCCTCCTTATGGTTGGCTGTCTTGGAAACAGGTTCGTTCTGATGCTTACGATATGCTTGCAGGGCACAGATGCCCAGGGAAAACAGAATTCGAATCAAGGTGCCCAGTCGCCAGGTCCCCTGGGCCTCCAGCGCCACCCGGGATTCCCGCTGATCAAAATCAACCCCCAGTTTCACATCCCAGTCCCGTACGTCAAAGGCGGAGTTGATGAGTGGGAACAGGGCGCCGCCGCCGGCGGATACAATTCCATATTTTATGGCGGCCTCCGCCGGGTCCGAGGCCCCACCGATGGAATACTCCACCCGCATCAGCTCGATCTTCAGCTTGCGGCGCAGCTGGCCCAGAGCTTTGAGGCCGGGGTCAGTGAGCTCCAGCAGCCATTTCAGGTCGCCAAGATGTTTTTTGGGTTTGCCTTGCTCCCCTTCCGGCGCTTTGGCTTCCTGGGCCTGGTCTTTCTTCTTCCGTTTGGGCGGCTTGTCGCGTTTTTCCCGCTCCGGATAGATCCGGAAGCGGAAGCAGGCCACTTTCCA
Source organism: uncultured Eubacteriales bacterium (assembly GCA_902475455.1). Lineage (GTDB taxonomy): Bacteria > Bacillota > Clostridia > Oscillospirales > Oscillospiraceae > UMGS1766. The sequence continues at coordinate 6,722 of CABRZO010000039.1, read as the reverse complement.
TTGAAGGACCAGTCCCCCGGCGTCGTAAGCCGCCCGGAAGCCCACCGGCACCAGCAGGAGCAGCCCCAACAGCAGCAGGACGCCTCCAATGATGATCAGTGCCAGCATGGCATCACTCTCCCTCTGTGGGCGTCTGCGGTTCCTCCTGCTCCTCTTTCAGGCGCTGGATGGCCGCCTGCATCTCCAGGGTGATCTGTCCGTCCTCCGGCGAAGAGTCGGGTAGCTCCGGCAGATCCTCCAGGGATTTCAGGCCAAAGGACCGCAGGAAATTTTGGGTGGTGCGGTAGAGAATGGGACGTCCCGGCACCGAGAGCCGGCCGCACTCCTCGATGAGGCCCCGGTCCGCCAACAGACCTACGGTATAGGAGGAGTCCACTCCCCGGATCTGCTCCACATAGGCCTTGGTGGTGGGCTGGAAATAGGCAATCACCGCCAGAGATTCCAACGCCGCCTGGGATAGCTGGGGCGGACGGCGGGTCTCCATGGCCCGGCGCACCCGCTCGGCGTATTCCGGCGCCGAGGCCAGCTGATAGCAGTCGTCGATTTTCAGCAGCCGGATCCCCCGGCGCTCATAGCTGTAGAAGTCCGCCAGATGGTTGACCACCGGCTCCACTGTCTCAATGTCCAGTTCCAGCGCCATGGCCAGCCGCTCTGCGGAGATGGGATCTCCCGACGCAAATAGGATGGCCTCAATGGCGGATTCTATGTCTTTTAATTCCATTTTCTTTGAAAACTCCCATCAACGCGCGATTCACCGGCTGCATCTCCCCCGCCCAAACTCCCATCAGGGTTCTCCGGGCTCAGTAGGACTCCGTCAGCTCGGTGAGGTCAGAGGTATCCTCGGTGCCGGTCACGGTGCAGTCTGCCTGGGTGCCCGCCAGATTGATCCGACGGCCCTTGCACAGCTCCAGCACTGCCAAAAAGGTGGCCACGATCTCCGAACGGCTCCGGTTGCCCCGGAACAGCGCCCGGAACCGGGTGATCCCCGCCTTGAGGACCCGGGCCAACACTTCTTTTACTTTGTCCTGGACCGGATAGGGCTCGTGGCCCACAATGCCCTCGAAGGCCTTGACCGGCGGGGCCTGGACCCCGTCGCTGCGCTCCATAATCGCCTTCATGGCGCTGCGCAGATCCTCCGGCTGGTGGACATAGCGGTAGGTGTGGTCCTTGGGCAGATGCTCCGGGCTCCGGGTCAGATAGTCCCGGCCCACCCGATAGCGCCGGTCCAGGGTGGGGATGATCTGCTTGATCCGGTCAAAATTTTCGTGGCGCTGGTGCTCCTCCAGGGAGGCAATCAGCTGTTCCATCTCGCTGGTGGCCTCCTCATCCTGGATGGACAGCAGCATCCGGGTCTTGATATAGACCAGATGGGCGGCCATGGTGACGAATTCGCTGGCGATCTCCAGATCCATCTCCTTGCGCCGGTCCATCCACTCCAGATACTGGTCCAGGATCAGGGAGATCTGAATATCCTTGATTTCCATCTTGTTCTTGCTCAGCAGATGGAGGATCAGATCCAACGGGCCGTTAAAGTCCTCCATCTCCTCTTTGGAGCGGACCACATGTTCCAAATGATAAACAGGGGCGTCCAAATGACACACCTCCAACAAAAATCAAACCTCATTAAAATCCCAGGGCTGAGGCGGGCATCCCGGTCAGCAGACAGATCCAGCGCATTACCTGGCGGATGCCGTAATGCAACGGTGCATCCAGCACGCCCCAGAAAATCAGGGCGAACAGGGCCAGCATGATGTACCGCTCATAGCGCAGAATGGTGAAGTAAATCCGGTCCGGGAAAAAGGAAAACAGCACTTTAGACCCGTCCAGAGGCGGGATTGGAATCAAATTGAATACTCCCAGGCCCACGCTGAGCAGGGCGAGGCGATAGAGCAGCATAAAGATGAAATATACCGGCTGCGCCCACAGGTTGAGGGGTGAGCGGTAGAGCAAGCCCAGCAGAAACGTGGCCGCAATGGCCATGGCAAAGTTGGCGGCGGGTCCCGCCAGGGCGGTAATGGCCATGCCCCGCTTGGGATGGCGGAAATTGCCCGGATTGACAGGCACCGGCTTGGCCCAGCCCACCCCGGCCACAACCATCATGATAAGGCCGAAGGGGTCAATGTGCCGCAGTGGATTCCAGGACAGCCGGCCTCTCTGCCGGGCGGTATGGTCTCCCATCCGGTCCGCCGCAAAGCCATGGGCGCACTCGTGAAAAATAATACAGATCAGCGCCGCTGCCACCTGGGTCAGCAGGTCAATCAGCGCAAACAGATCTAGGGATTGGGTAAAGGTGCGCAAAAAAGACATGGCTGCGCTCCTCTCTCAAATTGATAATATCGTATTATAGCAGAAAACACCATAAAAACACAAGCCCCCAGCCATGGGCCGGGGGCTTTGGCGACGTGGAAACCGAAAGCTGCGTTTTACTTTCCGTCCTCCGGGGCTTCTTCCCCGGTGACAAGGAAATACAGTTCACGGCGTCCGATTTTCTTTTCTGCCGAAAAGGGGATTACCTTTACAGAATCATCCAGCTGTAAAGTGCTTCTAATTCGCAGCAGATTGGGCTCGATTTCGCTCTTTTTCAGCTTATCCAGCTTGTTGGCCACCACGATAAATGGCTTTCCGGACTGCTTGAAGCAGTCAATCATCGTGCAGTCATCGGCGGTGGGCTTATGGCGGGCGTCCACGATTTGGATGCCCAGGGTCATCAGGCTGGGGTCCTGGAACCACTGCTCAATGAGCCGGCCCCAACGGGCCCGCTCCGCCTGGGAGACCTTGGCGTAGCCATAGCCCGGCAGGTCCACCAGGTAGAGCTGGTTGTCCACCCGGAAGTAGTTGATGTGGGTGGTTTTTCCCGGGGAATTACCCACCCGGGCGAAGTTCTTGCGCCCCAGCAGGCAGTTGATCACCGAGGATTTGCCCACATTGGAGCGGCCCGCAAAGACCACCTGGGGCAGCTGATCCCGGGGGAAATCCGCCTTTTTTGCCGCGGAAATGACAAATTCCGTGTTTTGAATGTTCATATGTGTCCTCTCATTTATTGGGAGATGTGGGTGTGTTGGTGCTCCTGGGGGGCATGGCGGGCCAGCAGAGGGGCCTCTTCCCCGCTGCTTTCCGACTGGCTGGGCTGCTGGTCAGGCTGCCCCTGCTTTCCCTCCAGATGGACCAGGGCCTCCTCCAGCACCTCGGTGGCGTTGGAAACCGGGACAAAGTGGAGTCCCTGGCGCACGGTCTGGTCGATTTCCTCCAGGTCCTTGCGGTTGTCTTCGGGAATGATGACGGTGTGGATGCCGTTGCGGAAAGCGGCCATGGTCTTTTCCCGCAGTCCGCCGATGGCCAGCACCCGGCCCCGGATGGTGACCTCGCCGGTCATGGCGATATCCCGGCGCACCGGCACATTGGTCAGTGCGGAGACGATGGCGGTGGTGATGGCAATGCCGGCGGAGGGGCCGTCCTTGGGCACCGCCCCTTCCGGGAAGTGGATATGGATATCCCGGTTCTGATAGAAGGCCGGATCCACGCCCAGTTCCTTGGCGTGGGACCGAATAAAGGAGATGGCCGCCTGGCAGGATTCCTTCATCACATCCCCCAGGTTGCCGGTGGGGGTGAGCTTGCCGGTGCCCTCCATAACGCTGACTTCCACTTCCAGCAGTTCGCCGCCCACGCTGGTCCAGGCCAGGCCGTTGACCAGGCCCACCTGGGGCTCCCGCTCCAGCTTCTCCGGGTGGTATTTCATCACACCCAGCAGCTGTTCCAGGTTGTCTCCGTTGACGCTCACCCGTTTGTGCTCGCCGCTGACAAGGGCCATGGCGGCCTTGCGGCATAGGGCGGCGATTTCCCGCTCCAGCTGCCGGACGCCGGACTCCCGGGTGTAGCCCACAATGAGCTCCCGCAGTGCGCCGTCGGTGACCCGAAGCTGGGTGCCGGTGAGGCCGTGACGTTTCATCTCCCGGGGCAGCAGGTGCCGCCGGGCAATCTGCAGCTTTTCCTCGTCGGTATAGCTGGACACCTCAATGATCTCCATCCGGTCCAGCAGGGGCCGGGGCACCGTGTCCAGGGTGTTGCAGGTGGTGATGAACAGCACCTCCGAGAGATCGAAGGGCAGCTCAATGAAATGATCCCGGAAGGTGGCGTTCTGTTCCGCGTCCAGCACCTCCAGCAGCGCCGCCGAGGGGTCTCCCCGGTAATCGCTGCCCAGCTTGTCCACCTCGTCCAGCAGAATCAGCGGATTGGAGGAGCCGGCGGTGTTGATGGCATTGATGATCCGGCCGGGCATAGCGCCGATATAGGTCTTGCGGTGGCCTCGGATCTCCGCCTCGTCCCGGACGCCGCCCAGGGATATCCGGGCCATCTTACGGTTCAGGGCTCTGGCCACCGAGGCGGCGATGGAGGTTTTACCCACGCCGGGAGGGCCCACCAGGCAGATGATCTGCCCTTTCAGGTCCGGGGCCATCTTCTTGACCGCCAGGAACTCCAGAATGCGCTGCTTGACCTTTTCCATGCCGTAGTGGTCTGCGTCCAGAATCTTCCGGGCCTGGGCCAGATTGACCCGTTCCTTGGTTTTCACCGTCCAGGGCAGTTCCAGGCACACGTCCAGATAGTTGCGCAGCACCCCGGCCTCAGCGGACCCGAAGGGCTGCTTGGCCATCCGGCCCAGCTCCTTGTTCAGCTTGTCGGACACCTCTCTGGGTAGGTTGGCCTCGGCGATTTTGGTGGCGTACTCCCGGATTTCGTCGTCGCCGGCCTCCCCCAACTCCTCCTGGATCAGCTTGAGCTGCTCCCGGAGATAGTACTCCTTCTGGGCGTCGTTGACCCGTTCCCGCACCTTGGACTGCATTTCCTGGTCCATCTGCATGATCTGGATCTCCCGGCGCAGGATCTCATTGACCCGGCTCAGCCGGCGGCAGGGGTCCATCTCCTCCAGCACCGCCTGCTTGTCCTCATAGCGCAGGGGGATGCTCTGGACGATATCGTCGGCCAGCCAGCCCGGATCCCGGGCGGCCAGCACCTCCAGCACCAGCTCTCCAGTGACCTTGCCGCTGGTCTGGGCGTACTGCTGGAACAGATCGTAGGCGGCCCGGAGCAGCACTTCCGCCCGGATGCCGTCCTTACTTTTGACCGGCTGTTCCTCCAGCAGCTCCACCTCGGCGGCCAGATAGGGCTTACGCTGGGTCAGACGGCACAGACGGCCCCTGGACAGGCCTTCCACCATGACCCGGGCGTTATCCCCCGGCAGCCGCAGAACCTGCTTGACGGCGGAAATACAGCCAATTTCATAGAGATCCTCCTGGCCCACCTGCTCCAGACTGATGTCCCGCTGGGTGACCAGGAAGATCTGCTTGCCCTTCTCCATGGCCTGTTCCAGGGCCCGCATGGAGGGCTCCCGCTCCACCTCAAAATGGAGGGTCATATCGGGGAAAACCGTAATCCCCCGGAGAGCCAATGCCGGCATTACAGTGACAATATTGGCAGTTTCCATTGGTTCTAACATGATATTCCTCGCTTAAACAATTCAAATAAAGCGGAATGGGGCGCAGAACGGCCAAGGCCCTGCACCCCATCATGACGCAATTAAGACGCGCTGCTCTCCGCGCTGTGGGTCTTGGCCTCCCGCAGGGTGGCCGCCCCCAGGCGGAAGGGGCGCTCCAGCCGGTCCGGATCCCGCTCCACCAGAGGGGCTGCGCCGTTTTTCACGCAGTCCTCGGTGATGGTCACCTTGCAGACCGTGGGATCGGAGGGGATCTCGTACATGATCTGGGTCATGCACTTTTCCAGCACAGCCCGCAGACCACGGGCTCCCATCTCCCGCTCCAGAGCCTCGTCGGCGGCCGCCTCCAGAGCGGCCCGGTCAAAGACCAGTTCCACCCGGTCATACTCCAGCAGCTTGACATACTGCTTGACCAGGGCGTTTTTGGGTTCGGTCAGGATGCTCACCAGCTGGTCCCGGTCCAGGGGATCCAGAGTGGCCTCCACCGGCAGACGGCCCACCAGCTCAGGGATCAGGCCGTACTTGATCAGATCATGAGGCTGGAGGTCCCGCAGAATGGTGTCCTTCTGCTTCTCCTCCTTGCGCTGGATCACCGCGCCGAAGCCAATTCCCTTCCGGTCCTGCCGGTCTTCGATGAGCTTCTCAATGCCGGCAAAGGCGCCGCCGCAGATGAACAGGATGTTCTTGGTGTTGACCTGGATGAACTCCTGGTGGGGATGCTTGCGGCCGCCCTGGGGGGGGACATTGGCCACGGTGCCCTCCAGGATCTTCAGCAGTGCCTGCTGGACACCCTCACCGGACACGTCCCGGGTGATGGAGGTATTCTCGCTCTTCCGGGCGATTTTATCCACCTCGTCGATATAGATGATACCCCGCTCCGCAAGCTCCACGTCGTAGTCGGCGGCCTGGACCAGTCGCAGCAGGATATTTTCCACGTCGTCGCCCACATAGCCCGCCTCGGTCAGGGTGGTGGCGTCAGCAATGGCAAAAGGCACGTTCAGGATCTTGGCCAGGGTCTGGGCAAACAGGGTCTTGCCGCAGCCGGTGGGGCCCACCAGCAGAATATTGCTCTTCTGGAGCTCCACATCGTCCCCGCCGCCGAAGTAGATCCGCTTGTAGTGGTTGTACACCGCCACCGACAGCGCGCGCTTCGCCTGCTCCTGACCCACCACGTGCTCGGAGAGCTCGGCGTACAGCTCGTGGGGCGTGGGCAGGTCGGCCAGCACGTCCTCCG
>CABRZO010000038.1 GCA_902475455.1 uncultured Eubacteriales bacterium | reverse complement strand
TCTGGACGAGGCCACCTCCTCCATCGACACCCGGACGGAAGCCCTGATTGAAAAGGGCATGGACCAGCTGATGGAAGGCCGGACGGTGTTCGTCATCGCCCACCGGCTGTCCACCGTCCGCAACGCCGCCGCCATCATGGTGCTGGAACAGGGCCAGATTGTGGAGCGGGGCGACCACGAGGACCTGCTGGACCAGCAGGGGGTATATTATCAGCTGTATCACGGCATGTTTGAGCTGTCCTAAGTCAAAACCACCGGCTAAGCCGGTGGTTTTGACTTTCCGTCATTTGGAGAAAAGCCTGATGTAAGCGTTTATCGGACATTTACTATGATATAAATTCAATCAGTATGCTGATAAAACAAAAGGCCGCACATATAATTTGATTACAACTACCTTGCATAAACAACAATGCACCCCCTAAAAAGAAGGGGGTGCATTTGTTGTTGCAAATTATTTGCTGTGTTTCTTTCTGCGGCTGTAAACCGTGGTTCCGGTCAGGCCGCAAGCTGCCACGAACAGAAGTGTAATCCAAAGGCCCACATTGCTGTTGTCGCCGGTTTTGGGTGTAGTAGTTTCCGGTGTGGTGGTTTCCGTCTTCTTTAAGATCTCAAACTCACCGGATGCCTCGCCATCCGTATAAATCACGGTCAGTGTATGCTTCCCAACTGACAATGTACTCAAATAATCCGGCTTTAAGGTGATGATGGTGCTTCCGGATTTCACCGTATAGTTTGCCGCATCAACGGCTGTTCCGTCCACTTCAATCCCTACGAATTTCTCAACGGGACCGTTGGCTATCATGGTGATGGAACCGTCGTCTCCCACCGTCCACTGTTCGCCGCTGCCACCGATAATTCGATAGTCCAGCACCTCGCCAAGCAGGCTTTCCAGCTTCTCTTTCATCTCTTCCGGAATCAACGACTTCTCATGCTCAGTCAGCGCATCGTACTGCTCTTTGGCCGCATTGATCAACGCTTCCGTTGCAGTATCGTCCGGTTCTACCGTGTCAGGCAGTGCGGCAATCGCATCCTTCACCGCCTCTACTTTTTCAATGCTTTCCAGGGCGTTATTGATCTGTTCCAGTTTCTCTTCCAATGCTGCTTTTTCCTCTTCGGTGTAGTTATCTCCGAAGTGTTCAAGCGCATTTTCCAGATCGTCCTTGGCGGAGGTCAGATCGTCCTTATCCTCCAGACTTACATTATCCGAAGTGATGTTCTCCACCTTATCAATGTTTTCGGTATCCCCGGCCTGGGTGGATTCCTCCAGTTTCGTGAGCAGAGATTCACAATAATCCAGTATTTTGTTGAGTTCTGCCTTTTCTTCATCGGTGGCTGTCGTCTGATCCACCGACTCCACAGCAGATTTTACCGCTTCAATCTCTGCTTTGTCCTGGGAAGTCACATTGTCGGTTGTGATGCCCTCAATGGCGTCATCAAGGCTTCCAATGGGCTTCATGGTCACGGTGTATTCCGTCTTGTTGTCTGCCTTGTCGGTGGCCACAATGGTGTAGGTCTGAGCCACATTGCCGGCGAGGGTCAAGGTTTCATCATCGGTCACACCGTTGAGGGTCACATCAGACAGGTTGGCATCGGACACAGTGACATTCTGGGTGGTGTAGTAGGTGCTGCCGTTGTCAACGCCGGTAATGGCGGGGGCGGTCAGGTCAAAGGTAGCGCCGTCGGAGCCGAAGCAGGTGCTGTTGCCCGCCTTGTCGGTGATCTTCACATAGTAGATGAACTGTGCTTGATCCTGGGCGGTAACACTGAAGGCTCCGTCAGTCTTGGTCCACTGGGTGATGGCCTGCATCTCAGCCTCAGTGAGCACCTTGTGGCTCTGATAGAACTCAATGGTGTCCACCTGGCCCCAGGCATCCGTGGCGGTGATCTCCACATCGATATTCCGGTTGAAAAACAGGCCAAAAGTGATTTGATTGATAAACTGCTTGACGGAGTTTTCCTCAAACAGGATGTCGCCGTCTGGAGCGGTTTTGTCTACCTTCACCGTGATGGAAGCCTCATCGCTTTCCACACCGCTGGCGCTGATTGCCTTAAAGGTATAAACTGCGCCCTCAGTTTCCTCAGAAACAGTGATATCACCGGTATAGGGCTGCCAGTTTCCGTCACCCACCTTGTACTGGAAGGTGGTAGTGCCCAGATTGTCCGCTGTGTTGGTCACTGACAACGTGACGTTCTGATTGGTCCAGGAGCCCGACTCATAGCCACCGGAGCGGATGGATACCACCGGTTTGACCGCGTCGATGTTGGTGTAGGTGATACTTTTTTCCCTGCTTACCACACCGGTTCCGCTTGTGGACCGGAAGGTGTAGGTGCCGTTTTCTGTGATGGGATAGAAATAGACATTCGGGTTGTCATCGGAAGGAGTAAGAACTGTCCAGGTGCCATCTGCATTCTTGATTTCCACCTTGGATATGCCGGAAAGTCCGATGATGGGGATAATCTCCAAAGTGTCCTCCTGGCAATAGTCTGTTGTGTTGCCGGAAAGGACCACTCCAGGCGCCACTTTATCAATCCTCACAGTAACAGGCTCGCTGGCCGCACTGACGCTGCCGGCATTGGAGACGGCGCGGAAAATATAGTCCGTTTCAAAATCGCTCTCGGAAATGGTCAGACTGTCTCCTGTGAGCTTCACCCAGTTTGCCCCGTTATCTTTAGAGTACTCGTAGTAGGCAATACCGCTGTCAGCCGTGGCAGAGGGGGTGAGGATCACATTGCTGGCCGTCCACTCAGAGTTATAGCCATTGGTGTCCACTGTGGGGACGTCAAGAGCAGTCTCCCGGGCAACGCCCTCAATGGTGATCTGTACATCCCCCAGCACCCGCACAGTGTAGTTGCCATCTTCGTCAGGGGTCAGAACCTGGCCATTGGCTTTCACCGCAAAGTCAGATGCCTTATAGTATCCCTGTTCCAGTTCCACGGCGAAGGTGAAGGTGCTGTTATAACCGACGGATGTACTATTGTCTGTGGAAACAGAATATCCAACCGGATCTTCCGGCAGCTTCACCGTATAGTTCCGCACGCTGGAAGAAAATTGAGCCGTATAGGTGACCGGTTCGGTCACCTCAGCAAGTGCAGGCAGCCAGCCGCTAAAGGTATAGGTGTACTGTTCATCCGCATCCTTGCTGACATCTTCATGGCTGGGGAGCTCTCCATAGGGCAGATATTCGGTTTCGTCCGCAATGCCATCGCCGTCGATATCCCAGCCGATCTGATAGGTGGGCTTGTTCCCATCGGGCTGCGCACCGGAATAGGTGCCGCCCATGTCGATCTGGATGGTGCCGTTGTTGGTGAGGTCGCTGTTGTTAATCAGGCTCTTGCCGTTTTCCACGATCAGCATATTGCCTGCAGGGATGGTGAGCGCTTCATCTATCGTATAGCTTTCGCCATAGATCTTGCCTTCGCTGCCCTCAAAAATAAGGCCGCTCCATTCGTCCTTGCTGGTCTGGTCAGCGATAGACGAGGCAAAGATGACTGCATCGCCATGCTCGCCTGTGTAGAAAGTACCATAGATCTTCGTAGTATAGACGGTACCGCCAGCAATGCAAGTAGTGGTGGTAGTGATGGAATTAGAGCCAATACCAGCCGAGCTGTCACTGCCGGCAATGGCGTTAACAATGCCGCCATTGATGGTGATGTTTTTGATGTCGATCCCGTTGGTTATGTCGCCGGTGGCGGTAACACTGCCTCCGGCGATGGTAAGGCTGCCGGCCCCGCTGATGCCTTCACCAATGATTCCACCGTTGGCTATGACTCTGCCGTCGTTGATGGTGACCTCGATTCTGCCGCCGCCAAGACCCGGACCATAGCTTCCGCCGGTAGCGGTAACACTACCGCCGTTGATGATGACATTGCCGTAAAATGCACTTCCGCCAATGCCTGGTGCTTCCATACTGCCTGTAGCCTCGACAACACCGCCGTTGATGATGATATTGTCACAGCCGTTCTTACTGCCGCCGATGCCTGCAGCCAATTCATCGCCTCCAGTTGCAATGATTTTGCCACCGTTGATGGTGATGTTGCCCGCAGCACCGCCAATGCCCGTGTTCGTGCCATCGCCGCCGCCAATGCCTGCATTATACCGATTGCCGTTGGCAATCAATGTCCCCATTGTATCCTCGGCAGCAGACTGGGCATAGACAGTAAAGCTGTTGCCAGCGGATACGCCAATACCGCCATTGACAGTAAGGTTGGTACCATTCTTCAAAATCAGCTTTACATCGCCATTTACGGTCACACGGCTGTCGATGGTCACATCACCATCCGCCACATACCAGCCGGTCGTCCATTCGGTTGGAGCATTTTCACCATTGATGGCAGTATAATCTTCTATCAGCGTCTGTTGTGTGCCGGTTTCGTCCAGATAGGTGACAGCATTCAAAACAAGATGCAACGTGCTGTCCTTTTGGATGGAATAATCCTGCAAGGTATTGCCGTCCTCAAGCTTTTTCCCGGCAAATATCAAAATTTGCTGCTCCACCGGAATCCCTTTTTCGGCCTGGATCTTTGCCTTTACATCTTCGATGCGATCTGTAGGCTCAACTGCAAGGGTAATATGCTTGCCGGTCATGTCAACTTTCACATAAATCTGCATAGCAAATGCCGTGGTAGACAGTGTGCCCACCACCAACATCAGCGTTAGCAGGATCGCCAGTAATCGGCGAGGTGTTTTGTGTCGGGTCATAAAAATACCTCCTGGGATCTGTATTTACACTCCGCATCAAGGGCCTCTGTGCTTGTAAACACACGGAAAAGATTATAACAGCTTCATCTTTATTCTTCAACATAGTCAGATTATCATTTCGTTTTCAGCCGCCCTTCTTGCGTTTGCACATTCATTGCTCCGATCCGTATTGTTCTGTTCTTTTTCCCCACTCTTGGCCTGATTGCCACGGGGGCCCGCTTATGGTATCATAATTATAAGATAGCTGTGATTTGTTCTTTCAAATGCTCTTTTCCCGCCCTTTGTTAAGGTCGCCGAAAAAGAGTTTGCAGAATGCGAGGAGGTGCTGTCATGCCCCTGCAGATTGTACGAAACGATATTACCACCATGAAGGTAGACGCCATTGTCAATGCCGCCAACGAGAGTCTACTGGGGGGCGGAGGTGTGGACGGCGCCATCCACCGGGCTGCGGGGCCGAAGCTGCTGGCCGAATGCCGCACCCTGGGGGGATGCAAAACCGGACAGGCCAAGATCACAAAAGGCTACCGCCTGCCCGCCCGGTTTGTGATCCACACCGTAGGCCCCATCTGGCGGGGCGGAGGCCACGGAGAGCGGGAACTGCTGGTCTCGGCCTACCGTTCCTCTCTGGAGCTGGCCCTGGCCAACCAATGTGAGACGGTGGCCTTCCCCCTTATCTCCTCCGGGGTGTATGGCTACCCCAAGGACCAGGCCCTGAAGGTGGCGGTGGATACCATCGGGGATTTTCTGCTAGCCCACGATATGGCGGTATATCTGGTGATTTTTGACCGGGCCGCCTATACCATCGGCGGAAAGCTCTTTGCGGACATTGCCTCCTACATCGACGACCGCTATGTGGATGCCCACACCGACAGCCGGGAAGCCCAGCTCCGCCGGATGGCTCTGGCCTCGGTGCCCATGGGGGAGGATGATTGGCCCCCACCTGCCGCAACTCCCTCCGGGTTGGACAAGGCCCTCAGCAAACTGGATGAGAGCTTTTCTCAGATGCTGCTGCGGAAAATCAACGAGCGGGGCATGACCGACGCCCAATGCTACAAAAAGGCCAACATCGACCGCAAGCTCTTCTCCAAGATCCGGTCGGATATCCACTATAAGCCCTCCAAGCCCACCGCCATGGCCTTTGCCATCGCATTGGAACTGCCCCTGGAGGAGGCCCGGGAGATGCTGGAGAAAGCGGGCTTTGCCTTCTCCCATGCCAGCAAATTCGACATCATTGTGGAGTATTTCATCGCCCATCAAAATTACAACATCTTTGAAATCAACGAGGCCCTCTTTGCCTTTGATCAGAGTCTGCTTGGAGGTTGATGGGATTTGTCGCCCACCAGGCGACCCATTCAAATCAAAATCCCCCTATACTGTGCTTGTAAACCAAACAACACAGGATAGGGGGATTTCTTATGAAGAAAAATTTGACGGAACTAGTGTTCATTCTGGACCGCAGCGGCTCTATGCAGGGGCTGGAGGGGGACACCATCGGCGGCTTCAACGCCATGATCGCCAAGCAGAAAAAGGAGCCCGGCAAGGCCTTCGTCTCCACCGTTCTCTTTGATGACCAACTTGAGGTGCTCCATGACCGGGTGAGACTGGACCGGGTCCGGCCCATCACTGCAAAACAGTACTATGTCCGGGGCTGCACCGCCCTGCTGGACGCCATCGGCGGAGCCATTCATCACATCGGCAACATCCACAAGTACGCCCGGCCTGAGGATGTGCCGGAGCACACCCTTTTCATCATCACCACCGACGGCATGGAGAATGCCAGCCGCCGCTATTCCGCCCAGCAGGTGAAGGAGATGATCCAGCGCCAGAAGGAGAAGTACGGCTGGGAATTTCTCTTTCTCGGGGCCAACATCGACGCAGTGGAGACGGCGGGCCATCTGGGCATCACCCCTGACCGGGCGGTGAACTACCACAGCGACAGCCAGGGCACCCGCCTCAACTATGAGGTAGTGAGCCAGGCCGTGGCAGCCGTCCGGTGCAGCGCGCCCCTGGATGAGCACTGGAAGCGTGCCATCGAGGAGGATTTCCGCCGTCGGCAGAAGAAGGGGCGCAACTGAATCTGTTTTCAAAATAGATGTGGGCAATTTGCCCCCGGGATCAGACCTCTTCCCCGCCCTCCAGTTGGCGCAGCAGCTGAGGGAACATGGAGATACTGCGCTTCAGTATGCCGTTCATATAGGCAATTGCGATGCCATAGTTGGTCATGGGTACTCCCTGAGCCTTGGCCGTGCGCTGCCGGTACTGCATCTCCCGTTCGTTGAGCATGCAGCCGCCGCAGTGAAGCACCAGCTTATAGGGGGTGAGATCGTCGGGGAATTCTGTCCCGGAGGCGGTCTCAATGGTGATACGCTTGCCGGTATGGTTTTTCAGCCAATTGGGGATTTTCACGGTCCCGATATCGTTGCACTGCCGGTGGTGGGTACATCCCTCGGCAATGAGCACCTTGTCCCCATCCTCCAGGCGCTCAATCTGGGCCACCGCCTTCACACTCTCCCCTAAAGTCCCCTTGAACCGGGCCATCAGGATGGAAAAGGAGGTCAGGGGAATGTCCGGCGGGGTCTGGGCGTCCACCTGGCGGAAAGCCTGGCTGTCGGTAACCACCAGCGCCGGCTTTTTGCTCAGGGACGCCAGGGCGGCGGTGAGCTGGTCCTCCCGGACCACCACGCAGATGCCCTGGGTCTCCAGCACATCCCGGATCACCTGCTGCTGGGGCAGAATCAAGCGGCCCTTGGGGGCGGCGGAGTCAATGGGGGTCACCAGCACCGCCACGTCCTCCGGGCCCAGCAGGTCTCCCACCAGCTGTTTTTTCAGATCGTCCGTGCGGGTGACATGGGCGATCTTTTCTTTCAGCTCCTGAATCCCCTCCCCGGTGAGGGCGCTGATATAGATTTCGTGCTCCCCGGCGGGGGCGTGGTCCGGGACGGTGTCCGCCTTATTATAGGCGATGAGGTAGGGCTGAGCCCGCTCCCGGAACAGGTCCAGAAGTTCCCGCTCCCACTTGCCCAGGCCCTGGGCAACATCGGCCACCAGCACCGCCACATCCGTCTGACGCAGCATCTGCCGGGTCTTTTCCACCCGGAGCTGCCCCAGCTCCCCCTCGTCGTCATAGCCCGGGGTGTCGATGATCAGCACCGGACCCAGGGGCAGCAGCTCCATGGTCTTTCGCACCGGGTCGGTGGTAGTCCCCAGGGTGTCGGACACGATGGAGAGGTTCTGTCCCGTCACTCGGTTGACCACGCTGGATTTTCCCACATTTCTCCGTCCGAAAAAACCGATGTGCACCCGGTTGGCCACCGGGGTATCATTCATTCCCATGTTCGCTCCTCCATTCTCCGTAATCCCCTCTGCCCACCACCAGCTCATAGCCGATGGAGTCCACCGCCTCAGCCAGGGCACGCAGGCTGTCCGCCGCATCCTGGGTGAGGCCGGGCTTTCCGTCGTAGAGCAGGTAGTCCTTGCGCACGGAAGCCGGGGAAAGATTGGGCATGATCACATTTGCTCCGGCCAGGATGCCCCGGGTACGCCCATCCTCCCGGCCACAGTCCAGGGCGGTGGTGGCCGGCAGCAGCACATCCGGCAGCATGATCCGGCTCAGGCTGAGCAAAAACAAGGTCAGCTCCACACTGCCAGCGGGACAGTCCCCCAGCGGTGTGTCGTGGTGGGGCAGAAAGGGCCCCATACCGATCATCTGGGGCCGGAACTCCCCCAGAAACACCATGTCCCGGGCCAAATCCTCCGCCGTCTGTCCCGGCAGACCCACCATCATGCCGCAGCCGGTCTGATAGCCAATCTCCCGCAGATCCCGGAGGCACCGCATCCGGTTCTCCCAGGACATCTCCGGCGGGTGGACCCGGCGGTACAGCGCCGGGGCAGCGGTCTCGTGGCGCAGCAGGTAGCGCCGGGCCCCGGCGTCAAACAGCCGCTGATAGGACGCCCGGGACCGCTCCCCCACCGAGAGGGTCACCGCCGCCTCGGGAAATTCCCCTGTGATGCAGGACACCAGATCACACAGCACCTGGTCGGTATAATAGGGGTCCTCTCCCCCCTGGAGCACGAAGGTGCGGTAGCCCAGGGCATACCCCTCCCGGCAGCAGGCCAGAATCTCCTCCGGCTCCAGCCGGTACCGGACCGCATGGGAATTGCTGCACCGCAGCCCGCAGTAGAGGCAGTCATTGCGGCAGATGTTGGTAAACTCCACAATCCCCCGGAAGTAGACCCGTTTTCCAAACCGCTCCAGGCTCAGCGCCCGGGCCCGCCGGGCGGCGTAGTTCGCCGTCTCGGCGTCGAATCCGGACAGCAGGGCCATCCACTCCTCCAGCTCCAGGCGCTTTTGGCTGTCCAGCCGGTCAATCAGCTCCTTCATTCTTCGTACACCAGTTGAGAATAGGCTGTTTTAGAGCTGATCCCGGGGATCTTGCCCAGCTTTCCGGACAGGGCATTGATCTTGTCCTGGGGGGCGTCCATGGCCACACTGATGATGCTGACACCCCGCTTTTGGTAGGGAATTCCCATCCTCCCCACGATGTACTGCCTGTACTCATGGAGGACCTGATTAAGCTGGTCCACATACTGGGGCTCTTCCACAATGATTCCGATGATGGCAATTCTGGACTGCATATGCTTCCTCCTGTTCTCCTCAGCGCTCCAGCACCAGGGTGCTCACATCCACTTCTTGCTCGATCAGGCCGCTGTCCAGCATGAACTGGGCGGTACTCTGCAGGCCGGCCAGATCCTCGTCGGTGAGGTCCATACGGAAATCGTACAGCTCATACATCTCCTCCACCGCGGTCAGGTCCAGCCCCGTCTCCTCTGCGGCCATCTCCATGGCCTCGTCATAGTGCTCGTCCATGAAGGTCAGCACCTCTTCCTGCACCTGGAGGAAGGTCTCAATGATTTCGGGGTTTTTGTCGTAGAACTCCTGGGTGGTGGCGGTCACAATGGTGCCGGTGATCAGCCCCTGGCCGTCGGTCACCATGTGATAGCCCGCCGCAGCGCAGTTATAGGCGTTGGCCCCCGCCTGAAGGGCGCAGTCCACGCTGCCTCCCTCCAGGGCCGCAAAGGCGCTGGGAATGTCCATGGAGACGTAATCCACATCATCCAGGGTCAGCCCGCCCTGGGCCAGATAGGCCGTCAGCAGCTCGTGGAGGTTGGTGCCCTTGGGCCCGGCGATGGTCTTACCCTTCAAATCCTCCGGGGAGTTGATCTCCGGGTCGGCGGAATACAGCTGGAAGGCGCCGGGAGAGGTGCTGTACATGCTGATGATCTTGATATCCGCCCCGTTGGCGGCAGCCAGGATCACGGAGGTACCGCCAACTGCATTCAGAATCTGGATGGAGCCGGAGGCCAGGGCCGCCGTCTGGTCCGCGCCGGAGGTCAGCTCCGAGTAGGCAAACCCGAGGCCCATCTCCTCATAGGCGGTGGCCAGGGCCCCCTGGGCCTTTTCCACAATGGAGGGTACGTTCAGCGGGGACTTGACGTAGGTGGCGGTCACCGTATCCACAGTGTACTCACCGGTCTTCTTGCCGGCGCACCCAGTCAGGGCCCCCAGCAAAAGGCAGACCGCCACACAGATTGCACACAATTTTCTTGCTGTTTTCATTTTGTTTTCCTCCTATTTTTATTTTCTCTTACTCTAAATGCTCCAGCCCAGCCAGGATCTCCCGCTTCAGGGCGATGGACGGCCCGGACAGCAGATCCCGCTCCCCCTCCTGGGGGCCCGGGTGCCACTGGCCTGAGATTTTTCCTCCGGCCATGACACAGATCCGATCCCCCAGCAGGATGGCCTCATCAAGGTTGTGGGTCACCAGGATCACCCCCATGCCGGTCTGCCGGTGGATCTCCAGCAGCTGCCGCTGCAGGGTGCCCCGGGTGAAGTAGTCCAGGGCCGCAAAGGGCTCATCCATCAGCACCAGGTCCGGGCGGCAGGCCAGGGCCCGGGCCAGCGCCACCCGGTGCTGCATACCCCCGGACAGCTGGGCGGGATGGGCTTCTTCAAAGCCCGTCAGCCCCACCATCTCAATGAGCCCATCAATTTTCTCCTGCACCACCTGGTTCTTTTTCAGCCCGAAGGTGATGTTCTGACGGCAGGTGAGCCAGGGCATCAGCCGGGGCTCCTGGAATACCACACCTACCTTCACCGCCCCGTCGGCCAGGGTGAAACTGCCTTCATCCGGCTGTTCCAGACCGCAGAGCAGTTTGAGCAGGGTGGTCTTGCCGCAGCCGCTCCGGCCCAGGATTACGGTGATCTCCCCGGTATCCCCCGAGAGGTCCAGCCCCCGGAGCACCTCCAGCCGCCGGCCGCCGATGGCAAAGCTCTTGGTGAAGTGTTCAATTCTGTACTCAGCCAACTGCTCCACCTCCATTTCCCCGGCTGGTGACTCTGCCCACCACCCAGCCGCACAGGGCATCCGTCAGCAGTCCGATGACGCCGATCACCAGAATGCCTCCAATGACCTTGTCGGTGCGGGAAAGGGCCTGGGCATCCAGGATCAGATAGCCCACGCCGCTGGTGGCGGCGATCATCTCCGCCCCCACGATGGCCCGCCAGCTGTATCCCAGCCCGATTCGGATCCCCACCAGGATGTTGGGCACCGCGTTGGGCAGCTGGATCCGGAAGAAAATCTTTCCCTTGGAGAAGTTCAGCACCTTCCCCACCTCCACCAGCTTCTCGTCACAGCCGAAGATGCCGGTCTCTGTATTGAGCAGGATGGGGAAAAAGGAGGCCAGCACAATGACGATAAGCTTGGGGGTCTCCCCAATGCCGAACCAGAGGATCAGCAGGGGGATCAGGCTGATGGGGGGAATGTGGCGGATAACCCCCAGCAGCCTGGTATAGAGGGGCACCACCCGGGGTGTGATCACCGCCACCAGGGTAAAGACAAAGGTGAGGGCACAGGAGATGCCAAAGCCGATGGCCACCCGGCGCAGACTGATGAGCAGGTGCTCCGCCAGCTCTCCGCTGGCCATCATGTCCAGCAGGGTGCCGAACACCTTGCCCGGGCCCGGCAGCACATAGGCACTCCACCAGTGCCACCGGCTGCCCAGATACCACAGCAGCAGGATGACACCGAAAATCAGCAGCTTTTTCACTGCATTCCACACTGTTTTCATAGGTACAGATCCCCCGAACAGGCCCGGTGGGGCAGGTCCACCCAAAGGGCTCCGGTTCCCTCCAGGGCCTTTCGGTACAGCGGATCACCCACAATTACATCAAAGCCACGGCCCCGCTCCACCAGCTCATCCTCTCCCTGGAACAGCAGGTCCCCCTCCTCCAGGCTGTCGGAGTCCCGCTGGAAGAAAGTGCCCACGCAGATTTCACCCTGCACCTTCTCCCGCAGCAGGCAGCGCAGGGTGTTGCCCACCGCCTGCTGGTGGAGGATCAGCACCCGCTTATTTCCGGCGGGCACCGCCTGGGCTGCCCGGACCAGGGCCGGGCTTGCGGGGTAGTTCATCTCATAGGGAATGCCCAGCCGGTCCCGGATCATCCGGCACACCGGGACCCCGGCGGGGGACAGACAGAGAATCTCTTTGATCCCCTCCATCCGGGCCAGGCAGGCCGGGCCCTCCGCCTCGGAGAACAGCACCGCCCGGTCTCCATACCGCTCCCGCATCAGATCAGGCAGGTCGTCACCGCCGGCAGCATTCAAGGGGGTGGCGCCGAAGATACCGATCCGGTCCCCTTCTGCTCCCCTGTGTTCCGGCAGCAGCCGCTTTCCATAGGCCAGCAGCGCCAGCCGCTCCCCCAGGCTGTAATCCTCCATTCCTGTAGTGGACACTCCGAAGGCGGGAATACCCGTGACCTTTTCCAGCCTGCGGGCCAGCGCCTCCAGGTCGGTACCGATCACCGACACCACCGGCGTGCCCACCAGGGCCAGGAAGGCATAGCTGCCCAAGTTTGCCGCCGCCAGAATCTTCTGTTCCAGCTTGTCGTCCCGGCCGAAAATGGTGTCCAGCTCCCGGATGGCACCGCTGTAAAAGGCGGCACCGCTGCCGTAAAACCGGGGCTCATCATAGCCGGCCACATTTCCCGAGCAGCCCCCGGGATCGCACAGCACAATCAATCCCCCCGCCTGAAACAGGGCGCCAACCGCCCCGGAATAGTCCGGCGCAAAGGGCGGGATATATTGAAAAAATCCCCTCATGGGTGTTCCTCCTAAACCGTAAGATAGGAGCCCTTCATCTGCTCCCGGTGGCCTTTGGGCGCATCAAAGCCGCTCTCCAGCAGATCCAGCAGGGCCTCCAGGGCCTCAAAGCCGAACCAGGCCTTCTCCCAGGGCCAGGCCACGCTGACCCCCTGGGGACAGAAGTAGCCCGCATCCAGCCCCAGGGCCAGGTCCGCCCGGGGCAAGGCCTCCGATCGGCGAGCGGTCTCCGGGTGCACTCCGGAGTAGATGGGCAGATCCGGCGCCAGCTGGGCCAGCCGGGCCAGGGCGGGAGTGTCCCAGGGCTGCAGTCTGTCCCGGAACACGAAGGGCACCTGAATGCCCAGGGAGAGCAGCAGCAGGGCGATATCAAAGGGACTGCCGCACACCGACTCGCCAACCGCAATCCGGCTCCCCCGGCGGCGGTGGGCAAACACCTCCATCCGCTGCCGGGCCCGGGCCTCAAAGGGCCGATAATCCAGCGGAGTGTTCAGGAATTCCCCCAGGGCGTCATACCCCCGGACAATCTGTTCCGGGCAGTAGGTGGTAAACATCTGCTGCCAGGGCATGTTCAGCCGCTTTTCCAGGTCCTTTCCGCAGGCGGTGGCCTGGGGATGGATCACCAGGTTGCAGCGGGACTGCCCCATCTTCTGCAGCTGCCCAAAGGTTTCACAGCCCGCCACCGTGGAGATCTGGCGGATTCCCGCCGGGGACAGCAGCTGGTGCAGCTCGCTGTCCGGGGCTAAGGGGGCAAAGGTGCCCAGCACATTGACGGTGTCCGCCTGGACCGGGCCGCCCTCCAGACAGAAGGTGATGGCCTGCCGGATCTGTACCATAGGCCCGTAGTTGCCATCCCGGACGATGGGGTCCATGAAGGTGGTGGCCACGCTGAGACCGGTCTCCCGGCGCACTGTTCTTCCGATCCCCTCCAGATCCGTCCCGGTGAGGGCGTCGATGCAGGACATGCACAGCAGAATGGCCCGGAACTTGCCCAGCCCGGCGATGTACCGGGCCGCCTCCGGAATGCGCCTTATATAGCTGCCGGAGGCCACGCTCCGGTCGTCTAGATTCAGGTAGAACATCCGGTGGGCAAAGCCGTACTGCTCTGCCACCACAGTTCCAGAGCGCCCACAGCCCAGGGGGGAGATCATCAGCATGGCGGTCTCCGGCATCAGCATGGCGGTGCGCTTCACCCCGAAGCCGGTGCTGCCGGGGCCGTTGTAGTGGAGATAACAGCCCGGGTGGACCGGGCCCGCGGTCCGGTTTTCGGCGGCCAGCTGGGCGGCGGTTTGGAATTCAGGGGTTTTCACGGTGTCTCCCCCTCCTCCATCACCGCATGGGCGATCCGGATATACTCCCGGCTCACCGGCAGGTTCGGGTCACCTTCCACCACCGTCATACCCAGCTCCTCATAATGCAGGATCTCCGGGGAACGGGGAATGCGCCCGGCCACCGGCACCTGAATGGACTGGGCGAAGGCCTCCACCTTCTCCGCCTCCTGCTCCATCCCCCGGCAGTTGAGGATCACGCCCTTGACTCTGGCATATCCCCGGTCAGCAAAATTGGCCACGGCTCCGCTAATGTTCCGGGCGGCAAACAGCGACATCTTCTCGCCCGAGGTGACAATGTACACATCCTGGGCGTATCCCTCCCGGATGGGGGCGGCAAATCCGCCGCACACCACATCCCCCAGCACATCATAGAGCACCACATCGGGCTTCAGCCGTTCAAACACCTCTAGTTCCTCCATCAGGCCGAAGGTGGCAATGATCCCCCGGCCGGCGCAGCCGATCCATGCACAGCACCCCGCCGACTCCCTCCTGGATGATGTCCGAAATCTCCGGCGTGCGGTCGTGGTCCCGCATAAAATTCAGCACCGGGGTCACGGGCTGTCCATGGGTCAGGTTGATGGTGGAATCCGCCTTGGGGTCGCAGCCGATCTGTAGCACCTTGTAGCCGGACAGGGCCAGGGCGGCGGACAGGTTGGAGGTCAGGGTGGATTTCCCGATCCCGCCCTTTCCGTAAATGGCAATTTTCTTCATAAATGCAAAACGTCCTTTCCGCTCTCTGGCGCGGAAAGGACGCAAACAGCACCCCCTTTTTTCAGGGGGCGAAATACAAGTTGCGGACTTTCCGCTCAGAGGCAATCTTTGCGGTCAGTAAGCAGTTCTTTTTTCACTTTTGATGCCGGGACAGAAGGGCAGATGATCCGGAGTGTGGACACCGAAGGTCCACATACTTCGATACTACTGCGCCCCTTCCCGAAGGCGATCCGGCCTGGTCCCAGGGGATCATTTTGGTGTTCACACTCTGCCAGGAAATTGTCTTTTAGAGCTGGTTAGTATTACTAGGATAGCATGTCACCCGAAAATGTCAACCAGTTTCCTTTCAAATTGAAAATATATGGTTCTGCCCTGCCCATCTCATGCGCCGGATTCTCCTGCCGCCTATAAATTGCAAAAGATGCCTAAACGACAAAGGCAGGAACGGATTTACCGTTCCTGTCTTTGTCGTATGTAAGAAGCCTGCATGTCCATCATTCGTGAAACCGGCAAATACCGTAATATGCGGACATTTTTACTGAAATCACTTGACATCCTGACGCTTGAAAAGGATAAAACCAGCTAAA
>CABRZO010000037.1 GCA_902475455.1 uncultured Eubacteriales bacterium | reverse complement strand
CGGTGGGGGTCCTGGTGTTGTCCGCCACGCAGCCGGACACCACGCCGCAGGAGAGAATGCACTCCCCGTTCTTATACAGCCACAGGTGCTGGTTGGTCAGATCGATCTCCACATAGTTGCCGCCCCAGTAGCCGTCATTGGCGTCGCCGGCCTCCGCATAGGGGGCGGTGCGGGTGCCGCCGGTCTTGTTCTTCAGGCACTCCAGCAGGTCGTTATACAGGGCCACGCCGTCCACGCTCTGGCCCGCCTCGGTGACGTTGATGTTGATGTAGCTGCCCCCGGTGGTCTTGAACTTGCTGGTCTTGTCCGCCACGCTGTGGGTCTCCACCAGGGTGTTGACATAGTTGCCCAGGATCTCCTCGTCCACCTGGACGCTGTAATCCTCGGGATTCACAAAGTACAGGGAGCCCAGCACGTCCCGGCTCAGGGTCTCGCTGGTGGTTTCGCCCCCGTCGGGGGTAAAGGTATAGGTGAGCTCCAGATCCAGGTAGCTGTTGGCCTCGGTCAGGGCGGCCTGGAGCTTGGGGTCCTCAGTGGTGACCTCCGCCTGCTCCACCAGGTCCTCCAGGGCCAGAGTGAGCTCCGGCTCCAGGGCCAGCACCGCGGCCTGGGCCTGCTGGGTCACTTGCTCCCAGTCCACCTTCTTGCCGGGCTGGTCCGGGACAATGACAAAGCTGGCGCCGGTGGCGTCATACTGCAGATAGGCGTTTTTGGGGGCCAGAGGATCCACCGGAGTCTCCTCCTGGGCGACCTCCTCCCCTTCCGCAGCCTCGCCCTCGGCAGCTTCCTCCCCCTCGGCGGTCTCTTCGGAAGCGGCGGCCTCCTCAGTCTCCTGGGTCTCCTGCTCTGCGGGAGCCGCCAGGGCCTCCGCCTGGGCCTGCTCCTGGGCCAACTGGTCGTTGTAGGCCTGCTCAATGCCGCCGATAAAGCCGGTCAGATCCACCGAGTAGACATCCTCCACCGAGAAGGACAGCTGCTGCTTGTCCTCCTTCTGGTTGTCCAGCAGGGCCTGAAGATTGGTGGTCTCATTATACTGCATCTCCAGATCCTTGCCGGTGGCGGTATAGCTCTTCTCCCCCAGCTTCAGGGTGAAGGAGTAGTTCTCCGCCTGCTGGGACAGGGCCGCAGCGGCCTCCTCCGCGTCCAGCCCCGACACGTCAACGCCGTTGACGGTGGTGCCGTCCAAAAATAGCTTGCCCGGGTTGGGCAACACTCCGTTGCTCCGCAGCAGAGTTACCAAGATGATCGCCAGTGCCGCGATAAGACATACACCGCCGGCAATGAGGATCGTGAGCGTTTGCTTTTTCATAGCTCTGCAACCTCCATTTTCTGCCAAATTTCTCCACTCAATTTTGTACCATTATGTTAACACAACAATTTCGAAATGCAAGCTGTTTTAAAGAATATTAAGGATTTTCATTTCTTGTTGCTTTTATTGTTTCTTTTGTTTCCGAACCAGTTTCCGTTTGATGCCGTCGGGCCCCACCACCCAGGTGTTGTCCAGCTGGGCATGCAGGCTGGCCCGGAAATCCGCCAGATAGTCCTGCCGCAATTGCTCCCGCTCCTTTGTCTCCTCCGGTGTCAGGGTGCCCGCCTTGGCCTTGGCGGCCAGGGCGTTGATCCGGGCGATGCGTTCTTCCTGTGTCATATACAGTCTCCTTTTATGGATTCCGGGGGCGGGCAGCGTCTGCCCCCCGCCCCCCTGGTGTGTTGCTTACAGATACCGCTCCACGGTGATGTTGATCCGGCCCTTGCGGCTCAGGCCCCCCACTTCGGCGAGCCTGCACTTGCCCAGCCCCCGGCAGGAGATCACGTCCCCCTCCCGGAGCTGGAAATCGCTCTTGGCGGTGTCCTCCCAGTTGACGGCGCAGCGGCCGGCGGCGATGAGTTGGGAAGCCTTGCTGCGGCTGATGGAGAACCCCACCGCCAGCACGCTGTCCAGCCGCAGGGCGGCCACGGTGTCATGGAGCGCTTTCCGGTGCTGCTCCGGCACCCGGAGCTCCGACAGGGGAATTTCGCCCACCTTGAGCCGGACCCGGCCGGCGCTGTCAAAGCTGTCCCGGAGGAAGCCCGCCACCGAGGGGAGCACCACCAGGTCGGCGCTGTCCTCCCCCACCAGGATGTCCCCCACCGTATCCCGGCGGACCCCCATACCCATGAGGGCCCCCAGCAGGTCCCGGTGGGTCAGGCGGTCCTCTTTAAACCACTGGCACCGCAGAGCGGTGAGATAGTCCCCGGGCTCCAGAAAGTCCTCCTCCAGCCAGTCCGGCAGAAACACCAGCACCCTCCGCTCGGCGTCGGGATAGCCTCCCAGGGCCGCATATCGGGGGTGTCCCGCGGCGTTCAGCAGGGCCTGGGCGTCCCGCTGCTCCTTGGGGGACAGAAAGCAGGTGCACTCCGGCTCCTGGCGGCGCTGGACCAGCTCCAGCTTGTCCAGCACCCGAGAGAGCAGCAGCCGCTCCTCCCCCTCGGCGCCGGTGCGGTCCAACAGGGTCCGTTTATCCACACTGCTCCTCCTCCCGGGTCCGGACCAGGGCGCCCTTGCGCTTCCACCAGCCCATCAGGAAATAGATTCCGCCCCCCAGCACCGACACGAAGCCGGCGGTACAGTTGCCCAGGAAAAAGCCCAGGGCCCCCATGGACAGGGTGTAGCCGAAGAGCAGGGACAGGGCCAGCCGGGCCACCACCCCGTCGGCGATGGCCACCCCCATGTTGTACAGGGTGTCCCCCACCCCGTTGATGAGGCCCATGGTAGGGGCCATCAGGGCCCCGGCAAAGACATTGAGACAGCACACCGCCATAAAGGGCCGAGCCAGGGCGATTACCGCCTGATCCCGGGAGAATACCCCGAAGATCTGGTAGGGCAACAGCAAAAACAGCACGCTGAGCACCACCGCAAAGACGAGGCCCACCAGCGTGGCGTCCCACACCACCCGGCCCACCTGCTTTTGCTTGCCGGCGCCGATGTTCTGGCCCACCATGGAGGCGGCGCCGTCCATCATGGCCTGGCTCACCACCTGCATCAGGCTCTGGAGCTTGGAGCAGATGCCGGTCACCGCCACGGCGATAACCCCCAGGCTGTTGATCTGGGCGTTGACAAAGATCATGGACAGGCTGATAAACATATTTTTAAAGGTGATTGGGGCGCCGATCCGCAGGATCACCTTGACGTGCTCCCCCTTCAGCAGAAAGGCGGAGGGGTGGAAGTCAAAGCCGAAGGAACTCCGCTTGACAAACAGGTAGCCCAGAGCGAACAGGCAGGCCACGGTCTGGCCGATGACGGTGGCCAGGGCGGCCCCGGCGGCCCCCCAGTGGAACACCGCCACAAACAGGTAGTCCAGCACAATGTTCACCACCGTGGCGATGGCCACAAACAAGGTGGGGTGGAAGGAGTCCCCCATGCCCCGCAGAATACCGCACAGGCCGTTGTAAAGGGCCACCGTCAGATTGCCGGCGGTGCAGATCACCAGATAGTTGCGGGTAATGGTCAAAATTTCCTCCGGGGTGTTGATGAGCCGCAGAATGGGCCCCGCCAGGGGAATCACCAGCATCATGATCAGGCTGGTGAGCACGCAGAGGGTCAGGCTGTTGCCCACGATCTTATCCAGCTCCTTGAGCCGGCCGGAGCCTACGGTCTGGGCCACATAGATCTGGCCGCCGGTGGCAATGCCCATGAAGCAGAAGAACATCAGCACCGTCACGTTGGAGGCGATGCTGACGGCGCTGAGGGCGTCGGTGCCGGCAAACTGGCCCACAAAGAACATGTCCACCAGGTTGTAACACACCTGCAGCAGGTTGGCCAGCATCAGCGGCATGGTGAATCGGATGAGTTTCCCCATCACCTTGCCCTGGGTCAGATCGTTGATCATGGTCTTTTCATTTGCCATAAAAGTGCCTCCAATCGCCCCAAATGTGTCATATTGTCGGATGATAGGGGTAAGACAGCACCATTATACAGAAAATTCCTTTTCAATGCAACGGTTCTGATCAGGTTACAGCACGCCCCCCAGGAAGATTTTCAGGCCGATGAAAATCAGAATGGCGCCGCCGAGAATCTCCGCCTTGCCGGAGAACCGGTTGCCCACGGTTTTGCCGATGACAAAGCCCCCCATGCAGAGAAAGAAGGTGACGACGGCGATGATCAGGGAACAGACGAAGGCCATCATGGGGGTGTAGTCGGCGATGGTGAAGCCCACGCTCAGGGCGTCAATGGAGGTGGCCACGCCCTGGGCCAGCAGGGTCAGCAGCCCCACCCCGGCGGCTTCCTCCGGCTCCTCCTGCTTGCTGCTCAGACCCTCCACCAGCATTTTGCCGCCGATGTAGCCCAGCAGCACCAGGGCGATCCAGGGGATCCACTTCTGGAAGGCGGCAAACCGCTCCACCACCGTGTGGACGCAGATCCACCCCGCCATGGGCATGGCGAACTGGAAGAAGGCGAACACCCCGGAGCGCCCGCCCATCTGGCCCGGCCGGATGCCGGGCTGCTGGAGCCCCCCCGCCACCGAAATGGAGAAGGCGTCCATGGCCAGCCCCACCCCCAGCAAGACGCTGGTGACAAAAAACTCAAAATTCCACACCATATGTTTGACATCCTTTCCCGTCTCCCCGCCGCCTACATCGGTGGGGACATGCTATTCTATGCGCCCGCCGGGCCCGATATGGCCCAGACCCCGGCGGTTTTGTCCCTGTCTCCGGAGCAGGCCGGGGCAGGAAGGGCCCCAAGGGTGGGGGCGCCCCTCGCCCGGGCCCGGCCTCCGGCAGGACGCAAAAAAGCCCGGCCAGCCATGGCCGGGCGCCGGTTTTCTCCAAAAAAGAAGAGACTCCGGGGGCCGGCGGGCTGGATCGCCCAGGGCCCATGAGTCTCGCAATTGAAAGCAAGCCAGGCACTTTTATGGAAGTGCCAGTATGTTGACTTGCTACGCCCGCCGGACCGGCCGGGCGCTCGCTACTCCCTCACAGGGACAACATTGCTGTGAGTTTACCGTGTTTTGGGGCGGTTGTCAATACGTTAGCCAGGGCTAATCTTTTCGCTCACATTGCAGGCGGAAAAGAGCGGAGACAGTCTGTCAAAAACATAGATTTTGGCGGTTTCACAGAATTCCGTCCTCCGCAGAGGACGGAACAAAATCCAATTTTGTCATTTCCGGGGACATGCGCCTCGGAAATGACACTTCTCATGGCGGATGGGCGACAATTTCCCAAGAAATCGAGCCCGATCCGCCATGCATCCCTTTTGTCAAAAAAGGCCGAGGGCCTTTTTTGACAAGCACAGCGCCCCCGGCTCCTGTTGGAGCCGGGGGCGCAACTCGTTGGGTCAATTGTGAGGGCTCAGAGCAGAGGAATTACTGCTTGGCCATCTTCTCAAAGTGCTCGTACTTCTTCTCAGCCTCTTTCTGAGCCTGGGCATAGAGCTTCTCGGCACGCTCCGGGAAGGCGATCTTCAGGGAGGCGTAACGGGTCTCGCCCATCAGGAAGGACTGATAGTCCTCGGTGGGAGCCTTGGAGTCCATGATGAAGGGGTTCTTGCCCTGCTCGGCCAGAGCGGGGTTGAACCGGAACAGGTGCCAGTAGCCGGCAGCCACAGCGGCCTTCATCTCGCTCATGGCGTTGGCCATGCCGCCCTTCTTCTTCAGGCCGTGGTTGATGCAGGGAGCGTAGGCGATGATGATGGAGGGACCATCATAGGCCTCGGCCTCCCGGATGGCCTGGAGGGTCTGGTTCATGTTGGCGCCCATGGCGACCTGAGCCACATAGACATAGCCGTACTGCATGAAGATGGAGGCCATGTCCTTCTTCTTGACGGCCTTGCCGGCGGCGGCGAACTGGGCCACGGCGCCGGTGGGGGTGGACTTGGAGGACTGTCCGCCGGTGTTGGAGTAGACCTCGGTGTCGAAGATGAACACGTTGACGTTCTCACGGGAGGCCAGGACGTGGTCCAGACCGCCGTAACCGATGTCGTAGGCGAAGCCGTCGCCGCCGAAGATCCACATGGACTTCTTGGTCAGCAGATCCTTCTTCTCCAGGATCTCCCGGGCAGCGGTGCAGGCGGGGCAGTCGCACTTCTTGCCGTTGGCCAGCCACTTCTCCTCAAAGGGAGTGCCGGTCAGGTCCTGATGGGCGAAGAAGTCCTCGATGACAGCCACCAGGGCGTCGCCGGTCTTGCGGGACTCCTCAGCGTTGTCCTTGGCAGCCAGCCAGGCCTTGCAGGCAGCGGCGATGGTCTCATCGGCGTAATCCAGGCCCGCCAGCATCTCAACGGTCTCGATGAGCTTGGCACGGCGCTGGGTGACGGCCAGGTTCATGCCGTAGCCGAACTCAGCGGCGTCCTCGAACAGGGAGTTCTCCCAAGCGGGGCCCTGCCCCTTCTTGTTGACGGTGTAGGGAGTGGAGGGAGCGCTGCCGCCCCAGATGGAGGAGCAGCCGGTGGCGTTGGCCACATACATGCGGTCGCCGAAGAGCTGAGTGACCAGCTTGGCGTAGGGAGTCTCGCCGCAGCCGCCGCAGGCGCCGGAGAACTCCAGCAGGGGCTGCTTGAACTGGGCGGAAACCACAGTCAGCGGGCCCATGTCCTTCTCGGTGACGGTGTAAGCGGTGGCGTTGAAGACCTCCTGCTGATCCATCTGCTCCAGCATGGGCTTCATAACCAGAGCCTTGTTGGGGGCGGGGCAGACGTTGGCGCAGGAGCCGCAACCGGTGCAGTCCATGGGGGAGATCACGATGGCAAACTTGTAGTCGGCCAGCTTCTTGTTCTTGAAGTCCACCATCTTCATGCCGGCGGGGGCAGCAGCCACTTCCTCGGCGCTGAGGGCCAGAGGACGGATGACGGCATGGGGGCAGACCATGGAGCACTGGTTGCACTGGATGCAGTTCTCGCTCTGCCACTCGGGGACGGTGACGGCGGTGGCCCGCTTCTCATAGGCAGCGGTACCGGAGGGCAGGGTGCCGTCCACGCCGGGCATGACCTGGCTGGTGGTCAGCACGTCGCCCTCCATGGCGGCGGCGGGGAACATGACGGTGTCCAGATAGGACTGAACGTCAGCGCGATCAGAGTGAGGCTTCTCGGCGGTGGCGGTGTCCACAGCGTTGGCCCAGTCGGCGGGGATGTCCAGCTTGACCAGAGCGGTCAGACCGGCGTCCACGGCGGCCTTGTTCATGTCCACCACGTTCTGGCCCTTGGAGCCGTAGGACTTCTCAATGGCGGCCTTCATATACTCCACAGCGTTGTCGATGGGAATGATGTTGGCCAGCTTGAAGAAGGCAGACTGCAGCACCATGTTGGTGCGGTTGCCCAGACCGATCTCCCGGGCGATCTTGGTGGCGTCGCAGGTGTAGACGTTGACACCGTACTCGGCGATGTGGCGCTTGGCGTCGGCGGGCAGGATGTGGCCCAGCTCCTCCACGGTCATGCCGGAGTTGATGAGCAGGGTGCCGCCCTTCTTGACGTCCTGCACCACCTGATACTTGGACAGGTAGGCGGGGTTGTGGCAGGCCACGAAGTCAGCCTGCTTGACATAGTAGGTGGACTTGATCTCCTTGGGACCGAAGCGCAGGTGGCTGATGGTGATGCCGCCGGACTTCTTGGAGTCGTACTGGAAGTAAGCCTGCACCTTCAGGTCGGTGTGGTCGCCGATGATCTTGATGGAGTTCTTGTTGGCGCCCACGGTGCCGTCGCTGCCCAGGCCCCAGAACTTGCAGGAGGTGGTTCCCTCGGGCACGATGTCGGGCTCCTCGGTGATGGGCAGGGACAGGTTGGTCACGTCGTCAAAGACGTTGATGGTGAAGCCGTTGAGGGGCTTGTCGGACTGGCCGTTGCGATAGGCGGCGATGATACCACCGGGGGTGGTGTCCTTGCTGCCCAGGCCGTAGCGGCCGCCGCAGAGCTTCACATCGGCGAACTTGGTGCCACGGATGGCGGCAGCCACGTCCAGGTACAGGGGCTCGCCGGGAGCGCCGGGCTCCTTGCAGCGGTCCATGACCACGATGCTCTTGCAGGTGTCGGGAATGGCCTCCACGAACTTGGCCTGGGCGAAGGGACGATACAGACGAACCTTGATCAGGCCGACCTTCTCACCCTTGGCGGTCAGGTAGTCGATGACCTCCTCGGCGGCGTCGCACATGGAGCCCATGGCCACCATGACGGTCTCGGCATCGGGGGCGCCATAGTAGTTGAACAGCTTGTAGTTGGTGCCGATCTTGGCGTTGACCTGGTCCATGCAGCCCTGGACGATGTCCGGGAAGGCGTCATAGTACTTGTTGCCGGCCTCACGGGTCTGGAAGAAGATGTCGGGGTTCTGGGCGGAGCCGCGGAGCACGGGGTGCTCGGGGTTCAGAGCCCGGGCGCGGAACTTGGCGATGGCGTCCCAATCCACCATCTCGGCCAGATCCTTGTAGTCCCACACGGCGACCCGGCGGATCTCATGGGAGGTGCGGAAGCCGTCGAAGAAGTGGAGCACCGGCACGCTGCCCTTGATGGTGGACAGATGGGCCACGGCGCCCAGGTCCATAGCCTCCTGGGGGTTGGTGGAAGCGATCATGGCGTAGCCGGTCTGACGACATGCCATCACGTCGGAGTGGTCGCCGAAGATGCTCAGGGCATGGGTGGCCAGAGCACGGGCGGAGACGTTGATGACGCCGGGCATCAGCTCGCCGGCGATCTTGTACATGTT
The DNA here is from genome assembly GCA_902475455.1 of uncultured Eubacteriales bacterium. Lineage (GTDB taxonomy): Bacteria > Bacillota > Clostridia > Oscillospirales > Oscillospiraceae > UMGS1766. The sequence goes on along the minus strand of CABRZO010000037.1, from coordinate 7,103 downwards.
GGGGATCATCAGCAGCAGGCCCTGGGAGGCGGTGTAGGTGGTGGTCAGGGCACCGGCGGTGATGGAGCCGTGGACAGCGCCGGCGGCGCCGGCCTCGGACTGCATCTCAGCAATCTTGACGGTCTGGCCGAAGATGTTCTTCAGGCCGTGAGCGGACCATTCGTCGGTCAGCTCTGCCATGACGGAAGAAGGCGTAATCGGATAGATTGCGGCAACTTCAGTAAAGGCATAGGATACGGTGGCGGCAGCGGTATTGCCGTCCATGGTCTTGAATTTTCTAGCCATGTTTTTCTTGTTCCTCCTTTATGAATTTCCCTTTCGGAGCGTTACCTTTTCATACGGTGCCATTATACCGTCTCCGTTTTTATTTGTAAACCTTTTGCGTGGATTTTCAAATTATATTTTGACATTTGGAAAAGTATCTGCCAAAATCCGGGGCTTTTTTTGCACGATTTGAGGTGGTGAGCCCTTTTTTCTTGAAAAGCTGTCCTTCAGGGGGTATCATGAAAACAGAAGCTTCACGACGGGAGGGAATTGGAAATGGTTGTCTGTGTGGATTCTCTGGGCCTCCACGGCATCCAGGGCTACGGGGTGCGGGTGGAGTGCGACCTCAGCGGCGGTCTGCCCGCCTTTGACCTGGTGGGGCTCCCGGACGCCGCCGTCAAGGAGGCCAAGGAGCGGGTCCGCTCCGCCATCCGCAACGCCGGGTGCAAATTCCCGGTGTCCCGGATCACCGTCAACCTCTCCCCCGCCGACCGGAAAAAGGAGGGCACCGTCTACGACCTGCCCATCCTGCTGGGGATTTTAAAGGCCTCCGGGGAGCTGGAGGCAGACCTGACGGGCTGCGCCTTTGTGGGGGAGGTGGGACTCACCGGTCAGGTGCGCTCCATCCGGGGCATGCTGCCCATGGCCCTGGCAGCCCGGGAGGCCGGGTTTCAGCGGCTTTTCGTGCCGGCGGACTCGGCGGCGGAGGCCACCCTGGCGGAGGGCGTTGAGGTCTATCCCGTGGAGACCGTGGCCCAGCTGGTGGCCCACCTGACGGGCCGGGAGGCCATCACCCCCGCCCAGCCCTGGACCCCCGGGCCGGAGCAGGAGCCCCAGCCCGACTTCGCCGACGTGAAGGGCCAGCAGCATGTGAAGCGAGCCCTGGAGATTGCCGCCGCCGGCGGACACCATATTTTAATGGTAGGCCCCCCGGGCTCCGGCAAGAGCATGCTGGCCAAGCGGCTGCCCTCCATCCTGCCGGAGATGACCCGGCCCGAGGCCCTGGAGTCCACGAAAATCTGGAGCGTCCAGGGGCTGACGGGGCAGGAAAACCCGCTGCTCACCCACCGGCCCTTCCGTTCCCCCCACCACACCGTCTCCGCCGCCGCCCTGACCGGGGGCGGCTCCAACCCGAAACCGGGAGAGATCAGCCTGGCCCACAACGGGGTGCTGTTTCTGGACGAGCTGCCGGAGTTCCGCCGGGACGCCCTGGAGGTGCTGCGGCAGCCCCTGGAGGACGGGGTGGTCCAGATCTCCCGGGTGGCGGGCACCATGCGCTACCCAGCCCGGTTCCAGCTGGTGTGCGCCATGAACCCCTGCAAGTGCGGCTGGTACGGCCACCCCTCCGGGAAGTGTACCTGCTCGGAGCAGTCCATCCGCCGGTATCTGTCCCGGCTCTCCGGGCCGCTGCTGGACCGGATCGACCTGCTGGTGGAGGTCCCCGCCCTGAACTTTGAGGAACTGGGCCAGCGGGAGCCCTCGGAGCCCTCCGCCGCCATCCGCTCCCGGGTGGTCCGGGCCCGGAAAGTCCAACTGGACCGGGGGGTGGACTGCAACGCCCACCTGGAGGGCCAGGCCCTCCGGGACTGCTGCCGGCTGGACCAGGCGGGCACCGCCCTGATGAAGACCGCCTACGACTCCATGGCCCTGTCGGGCCGGAGCTACGACCGGATTTTGCGGGTGGCCCGGACCATTGCCGACCTGGACGGCAGCCCGGACATCCAGGCCGCCCATCTGGCGGAGGCCATCCAGTACCGCACCACCGACTATCTGAAGCGGTGAGCGGTTTCGTTCACCTGCCACCGGGGACGCTGCACTCTTTTGCAGCGTCCCCGGCGGCTTTTACTCCCTTTTGGCCCGGGGATAGGGCTTCTGCTGGTCGGTGACCCCCAGCAGATAGTCGATGCTGGTCCCGTAAAAGGCCCCCAGGCGAATCAGCACCTCCGTGGGAATGTCCCGCTTGCCCAGCTCGTAGTGGGAATAGCAGACCTGGCTGCACTTCAGATATTTGGCCAGGTCCGTCTGGGTCAAATCCCGGTCCTCCCGCAAATCGCGAATCCGATGATACATTGCGCTTCCTCCCATACCTAGAATTCCACGCAATCATAAAATATAACGTTTTGTTATATTGACTTTTAAAACATTTTGTTATACGCTTTCTGTCAATGAAACGAAAGTGAGGTTAGACCATGGATCACGATCAACTGGTTATCTTTCTCATTGTGTTTGGCTCCATTATGTTTGCAGTCATTCTCATGCAGGCATATTTTGATGTCGGGCGCGACCAGCAGAAGAAGGAGTCCCAGCGGCAGGCACAGCAGCGCTCCAATCAGGTGTTTGTCCGCAAAATGCGGGTACTGGAACAAATTGTAGAAAAGACAGCGGGACAAGTTTCTGTTCCCACCTATCTTATGGAAAGCGAAGGTGGTGAACGGGTCATTCTGCGGCTCCCTTTGGGCAGCAGAATCAGTCTGACTGTAGGCGACATCGGTATGGTCGAATATAAAGGAGGCTTTATTCAGGCCTTTACGCACATTACAGCGCAGAATGGTGGGAAGTAAAATGGGACATCATTGCAAACCGGTGATCTTCCCGCTGCTCTTAGCACTGTTCCTGCTGGCCCTGTGTGCCTGCGGCGAGGCTCCCGAGGTAGAGGAGGAAGAGGAACCTGTTACCTACGCCTCCCTCTCAGAGGTGGATCAAACGGTGGTGGACTACATTTATGGGAAAAAAGGCACCTGGGAAACCATGAATCTGTACGGCTCATCTTACACCTGCACCCGGGTCTATTTTACAACCCATGATGGCGTCCCTGCCTTTCTATGTTATTATGAAAGTTCCCCTATCTTCTACAACCGCTATTTTTCCTATGATGTGGATCGCCAAGAATTTACGGAGATGGAAATTACCACAAATTATGTCAGCGTCTTTGGTCACGCATCCCCCTCCGACTTTTTATCCACTGTTACTTACAGTCCCCGTTGGACAGAAGAAGCGAAAAAGGACACACTTGCCCAGAAATACGCTTTTTATCTGGAGGAAGAAAACACAAGTGACTAAATTTCCCAGCGGCTGAGGCGGCTTTTGCCGTCTCAGCCGCCCTTTTTTCTCCCTCCGCTTGCCAAATGTTCCGGCCATCGCTATAATTTTGGTAACCATTTGTTTGCAAATGAGGTGATCTCATGCCCCGCGCGCCCCATCAAAAGGAAAAACTCTTGGCCCTATTGGAAATCCTGTTCCGGGACACCGACGAGGACCACCCCCTGCCCCTGGCAGGACTCATCGAGGCCCTGGAGCGGCAGGGGATCTCCGCCGAACGCAAGAGCGTCTACGCTGACCTGGAGACCCTGCGCCGCCGGGGCTGGGACATCGTGCTGGACCGGGGCCGGGGCTACTATCTGGCCTGGCGGCCCTTTGAGCTGGCGGAGCTGAAGCTGCTGGTGGACGCAGTCCAGTCCTCCAAATTCATCTCCCAGGGCAAGAGCCGCTCCCTCATTAAAAAACTGGAGTCCCTCTGCTCCCGGCACCAGGCCGTGGCCCTCCAGCGCCAGGTCTTTGTCTCCGGCCGGGTCAAGACCATGAACGAGGCGGTGCTCTACTCCATCGACGCCATCCACGAGGCCATCGGCTGCAACCGGCAGATCTCCTTCCGCTACTTCGACTACAACGTGAAAAAGGAGAAGGTGTTCCGCCACAACGGCAAGGTGTATGAGGTGAGCCCCGTGGGGCTGCTGCGCAGCGACGAGAGCTACTATCTGGTGGCCCTGGAGCAGGGGGAACGGCGCCACTACCGGGTGGACCGGATGGCCCAGCTCCAGGTGACGGACCACCCCCGGGCCCCAGGCTGTGACCGTCTGGACATGGCCGCCTACACCCGCAGTCACTTTGGCATGTTCTCAGGCCGGGAGCGGCAGGTGAAGCTGCGGTGTCCCAACACCCTTTCCCATGTGATGCTGGACCGGTTTGGGCTGGACACCATGCTGGTCCCCGACGGCCCGGATCACTTCACCCTGACCGCCACCGTGGCGGTGAGCCAGCAGTTCTTCGGCTGGCTCTTCGGCCTGGGGCCGGAGGTGGAGCTGCTGGAGCCGGAAGAGGTGCGGCAGCAGTGGCGCCGGCAGCTGGAGCAGGCTCTGGAGGTCTGCAAATCTTAAGTTTTTCTTACCCGGTCTGGACAGGTCCCGGGGAATCGGGTATAGTATTCGGGTATCCCCGCCCCCGGTCCAACCCCGGGGCGGCCTTTATCCCTGAGCCCGGCCCAGGCCGGGACAGACAGGAGCGAAACTATGAAATACAAATCTTATATTGACTCCACAGCCTACCGGATCAAGGGCGAGGGCAGCTATCTCCGGGTCAACGGCTGGTATCTGGATGACAGCGGCCGTCAGCCGGAGTTTTACGCCCGGATCAACGGCGCCCCGGCCCAGCTCACCCTGAAGCGAATCCCCCGGCCCGACGCCGCCCGGCGCTACGCCCGCTGGAAGCCGGCGGCGGACTGCGGCTTCTGCGTCAAGGTGCCGGTGGACCCCCAGAACCCGCCCCGGAGCTTTGAGCTCTGGGCTCAGAGTGGGGAAACCCAGGTGAAGGTGACGGCCCTCAGCGCCCAGAAGCTGGACTCCATTGCCAACAACGGCACCATGGTGTGCCGGGTGGACGCCGCCCAGGTGGAACAGGACAAAATCCAGGTCCGGGGCTGGACCGACACCTGCCTGCCCGGGGACACGGTGGAATTTTCCCTGGCCGACAGCCAGGGCCAGGCGGTGGAATTCCAGGTGGCCCGGGTGCTCCGGGAGGACATCCGGGACGCGGGACTGCTGGAGACCGACAACGTCATGTGCGGCTTTTCCCTGGCCTTCTCCTTTGAGGAGGACCAGCGCTACACCCTGACCCTCCGGGATTCCCAGAACAGCGTCTCCCTCCCCCTGTCCGCCCAGCAGATCCGCCGGGATCAGAAGCGGCAGCAGCGCCGGAATCTGGCCGCCCTGTGCCTGCGCAACATCAACCTCCACAACATGAGCCGGGCCGCCCAGTATGTCTGCAAGCACGGCTTCCGGGGCCTCCGGGAGCACATCGTCTCCCGGCTCAGCACCCGGGGCATCCCCTATGGGGACTGGTACGCCACCCACCACGTCACCGAGGAGGAACTGGAAGCCCAGCGCGCCGCCCGGCTGGGCCGCAACCCCAAGTTCAGCATCGTGGTGCCCACCTACCGCACCCCCATTCGCTTCCTGCGGGATATGATCGAGTCCGTCCAGGCCCAGACCTACCCCAACTGGGAGCTGTGCATCGCCGACGGCAGCGAAGGGGACCAGGCGCTGGTGGACACCCTGGCGGAGTACGCCGCCCAGGATCAGCGCATCAAATACACGGTGCTGGAGAAGAACCTGGGCATCGCCGGCAACACCAACGGGGCCCTGGTCCTGGCCACCGGTGACTACATCGGCCTGCTGGACCACGACGACGTGCTGCCCCCCAACACCCTGTTTGAGGTGGCCCTGGCCCTGAACGAAGACGACTACGACGTGCTCTACACCGACGAGGACAAGGTGTCCGGGGACCTGAGCCAGCACGACGACCCCAACTTCAAGCCCGACTTCAGCCCGGACCTGCTGCGCTCCCACAACTACATCACCCACTTTTTCGTGGTGCGCAAGTCCATTGTGGACACCATCCAGGGCTTCCGGTCCGAGTTTGACGGCTCCCAGGACTACGACTTCATCTTCCGCTGCGTGGAGCACGCCCAGAAGATCAAGCACATCCCCAAAATCCTCTACCACTGGCGCATCCACGGCAATTCCGTGGCCGGAGACCCCTCCAGCAAGATGTACGCCTACGAGGCCGGCAAGCGGGCCATCGAGGAGCATTTGCAGCGGCTGGGGTTCCGGGGCACCCGGGTGGAGCACACCAGCATGTGGGGCATGTACCATGTGATTTACCCCACGGACCCGAACCCCCTGGTGAGCATCATCATCCCCAACAAGGACCACATTGACGATCTGGACAAGTGCGTCCAGTCCATTTACAAGACCAGCCGCTACCAGAACTTCGAGTTCATCGTGGTGGAGAACAACAGCACCGATCCCGCCACCTTCGCCTACTATGAGCGGATGCAGCGGGAACACCCCAACTTCAAGGTGGTCACCTGGACTGAGGGCTTCAACTACTCCGCCATCAACAACTTCGGCGTTCAGAGCGCCCAGGGCGACTACCTGCTGTTTCTGAACAACGACACCGAACTGATCAGCGAGGACGGCATCTCCGAGCTGCTGGGCTGCTGCATGCGGCCCGAGGTGGGCATCGTGGGGGCCAAGCTCTACTTCGGAGACGACACCATTCAGCACGCCGGCGTGGTGGTGGGCCTCAGCGGCTTTGCCGGCCACGTCTTCACCGGCTTCCCCAAGAGCTATTACGGCTTTATGATGCGGGCCCGGGTCAACGGCAATTACAGCGCCGTCACCGCCGCCTGCATGATGGTGGACCGGAAGGCCTTCCAGCAGGTGGGGGGCTTCAGCGAGGACTTCGTGGTGGCCCTCAACGACATCGACTTCTGCCTGAAGGTACGCAAGCTGGGGCTGTTGGTGGTGTTCAACGCCTTCTCCGAGTGGCACCACTACGAGTCCAAATCCCGGGGCTATGAGGACACCGAGGAGAAAATCGCCCGGTTCCAGGGGGAAATCCAGCGGTTTCAGGCCAAGTGGCCGGAGATTCTGGAGCAGGGAGACCCCTACTACAACCCCAACTTCGGCTATTATCAGTGGCCCTTCACCCTGAAAAACTGAGGCCGTGGCTGGATAGAAGCCTTCATCGACGTTCAAAATAACAAACAGCGGGGCGGCTGC
>CABRZO010000036.1 GCA_902475455.1 uncultured Eubacteriales bacterium | reverse complement strand
CTGATCCGCCGGAAGCTGGGCAAGTACGACGCCGAGGCCATGACCATCACCCTGCTGCTGAACAGCGAGGGCAAGAAGATGGGCAAGACCGTCTCCGGCGCCGTGTGGCTGGATCCGGAGAAGACCTCCCCCTACGATTTCTACCAGTACTGGCGCAATGTGGATGATGCCGACGTCATCAAGTGCCTGAAAATGCTCACCGACGTGACTCTGGAGGAGATCGCCGAGATGGAGACCTGGAAGGACAGCCGGATCAACCGGGCCAAGGAGATCCTGGCTTTCGAGCTCACCAAGCTGGTCCACGGGGAGGAAGAGGCCAAGAAGGCGGAGGAGACCGCCAAGGGGCTGTTCTCCACCGGCGGCGACTTGTCCAACATGCCCACCACCACCTTGGCGGAGTCCGATCTGCCCATGGATCTGGTGACCCTGCTGGTCAAGACCGGCCTGGCCCCCTCCAAGAGCGAGGCCCGGCGGCTGGTGCAGCAGAACAGCGTCTCCGTCAACGGGGAGAAGGTCACCGCCATCGACGCCACTTACTCCGCCGCCGATCTGGCCGGAGATGGCCTGATGCTCAAGAAGGGCAAGAAGGTGTTCCACCGGGTGACCCTGGGCTGAGCGTAAATTGGAAATCATTACAGTCATAGTTTGACCGATTGGGCCGGCGCGCCGCAGGTGCGCCGGCCCCACTGCGGAGAAAAAGAGGGTCCAAAGGGGGACCGGGCGATACCGCCATGCCCTTCTGGACCGGAGAGAGGAGAGAGGGATATGGCAGCAGCGCCGGCATCGGCGGAACGCATGACAGAGGGCTCCATTGGCAAAAAGATTTTCCGGTTTGCCTGGCCTCTGTTTTTGGGCAACCTGTTCCAGCAGCTTTACAATATTGCGGATACCCTGATCGTGGGCAATATGCTGGGCAACAACGCCCTGGCGGCGGTGAGCTCCACCGGCAGCCTGGTGTTTTTGCTGGTCAGCCTGTTCAACGGTGTGTCCATGGGCTCCGGCGTGGTGGTGTCCCGATTCTTCGGGGCCAAGGACTTTAACCGGATGCGGAAGGCGGTCCACACCGCCATGGCCTTCGGCCTCACCGCCGGCGTGGCGGTCAGTGTCTTCGGGGCTCTGGCCTCCCCCCAGATCCTGATCTGGATGGATACGCCCCCGGAGGTGCTCTCGGAGTCGGTGGCCTATATCCGGGTCTACTTTGCTGGTGCTCTGGGCATGGTGATGTACAACTGCTGTATGGGCATCATGCAGGCGGTGGGGGATAGCAAGCACCCCCTCCAGTATCTGATCATCTCCTCCATCATCAATGTGGTGCTGGACATCGTGATGATCGCCGTGTTCCATATGGGGGTGGCGGGGGCTGCTCTGGCCACTATCATCGCCAACTTCATCAGCTTTTTCCTGTGCCTGATCCGGCTGGTGCGTACCGATGAGCCCCAGAAGGTGCAGCTGCGGAAGATTCGCTTTGACCTGCCTTCCTTAAAGCTCATCATCCAGTACGGCCTGCCCTCGGGCCTTCAGAACTCCATCATTGCCCTGGCCAATGTGGTGGTTCAGTCCAACATCAACTCCTTCGGGGAGATGGCCATGGCGGGCTGCGGCGCCTACGCTAAGATTGAGGGCTTTGCCTTCCTGCCCATCACCAGCTTCACCATGGCCATTACCACCTTCGTGGGCCAGAACCTGGGGGCCCAGGAGTATGAGCGCACCAAGAAGGGCGCCCGGTTCGGTATGCTCTGCTCCATCATTCTGGCAGAGGTCATCGGGGTGCTGATCTTTGTCACCGCACCGCTGCTGACTCGGGCCTTCACCGCCGAGCCCGAGGCCATCTGGTTCGGGGTCCAGAAGGCCCGGACCTGCGCCCTGTTCTACTGCCTGCTGGCCCTGTCCCACTGCATCGCCGCCGTTCTCCGGGGCGCCGGCCGGGCGGTGATCCCCATGGTGACCATGATGGCCTTCTGGTGCATCGTCCGGGTGGCCTTCCTGTCCATCCTGACCCCCATCTTCCGGGACATCGCTGTAGTCAACTGGGTGTATCCCCTGACCTGGAGTTTGAGTTCCATTGCCCTGATGATCTACTATCTGAAGGCGGACTGGCTCCACGGCTTTGAGAAAGCCAGCCGGCTGCATCTGCACGGCCATCATTTCCACTTCCACGGAAAACATTTTCACTCCCGCTGAAGAGACAAAAGTGCCTGTTGCAGAATAGAACATTTCTGTCATTCTGAGCCCCAAGGGGGCGAAGAATCTTTCCTAAGCTGACAAAAAAGGAGCTGTTGCAAAATTTTGCAACAGCTCCTTTTGCATTTGCCTGGTTCCGATCAGTCCTTGATGGTCTCGGCAAAGGCGGCGTACTTGGCCACCTTCTCGTCGGCAGCGGCCTGGGTGGCGTCGCTGCAAAGAATGTAGACCTTGATCTTGGGCTCGGTGCCGGAGGGACGGATGATAAAGCTGGTGCCATCCTCCAGCTCATAGCGCAGCACGTTGGAACCGGAGAGCTCCATGGTGGAGTCTTCGCCGGTGACGGTGTTGTGGACGGTGCCGGGCTGGTAGTCCTTCTGCTCCACCACCTTGACGCCGGCCACCTCGCTGAGGGGATTCTGGCGCAGGTTGGCCATGATCTCCTTCATCTTGGCCATGCCGTCCAGGCCGGGCATCACCAGGTTGATGGTCTTCTCACGGTAATAGCCGTACTTGGCGTAGCAGTCCTGGAGGGCGTCATACATGGTCTTGCCCTGGGTGGCGTAGTAGCAGGCGGCCTCCGCCAGGATCAGGGCGGCGGTCACCGCGTCCTTGTCCCGGACATAGTCGCCGAACATGTAGCCGTAGGACTCCTCAAAGGCCATGATGACCTTGCCCTCGCCGCTCTCCTCCAGCTGGTTCTTCTTCTCCGCCAGGAACTTGAAGCCGGTGAAAGTATCGTAGCACTGAACACCGTTGGCGTCGGCCACTTTGCGGGCCATCTCGGTGGAGACGATGCTCTTCAGCACCACGGGCTTCTCGGGCAGCTTGCCGGCGCGCTTCATGGCGCCGATCAGGTAATCCAGCAGGATGACGCCGTTCTGGTTGCCGGTGATGGTGATGAACTCACCGCTCTTGTCCCGGACCATGATGCCGATGCGGTCGGCGTCGGGGTCGGAGCCCATGATAAAGGAGACGTTCTGCTCCTTTGCCATCTTCACGGCGATGGCAAAGCCCTCGGGGTTTTCAGGGTTGGGGGAGGCCACGGTGGGGAAGTTGCCGTCGATGACCATCTGCTCGGGCACGCAGATCACATGCTTCATGCCCATCCGCTTCAGAGCCTCGGGGATCAGCTTGTAGCCGGTGCCGTGGAAGGGGGTGAAGATGATGGAGAAGTTGTCGGCCACCTGCTTGACGCTCTCGGGATCGTTGACCTGGGCCATGACGTTGGCCAGGAACTTCTCGTCGGTTTCGGCGCCAATCAGGGTGATCATGCCGCTGGCCACAGCCTGGTCATAGTCCGCCAGCTGGATGGAGTCGAAGATGTCCAGCTCTTCCATCTTGGCGGCGATGGCGGAGGCGTGGTGAGGGGGCAGCTGGGCGCCGTCCTCCCAGTAGACCTTGTAGCCGTTGTACTCCTTGGGGTTGTGGGAGGCGGTGACGTTGACGCCGGCGATGGCACCGTACTCCCGGACGGCAAAGGACAGCTCCGGGGTGGGGCGCAGGCTGTCAAACAGCTTGACCTTGATGCCGTTGCCCGCCATGACCCTGGCGGTCTCCTTGGCAAACTCCGGGGAATTGTTGCGGCAGTCGAAGCAGACCACCACGCCCCGCTCCATGGCGGCGCTGCCCTCGGCCTTGATGACCTCGGCAAAGGCCTGGGTGGCGTGACGGATGACGTGGATGTTCATCCGGTTCAGGCCCACGGCCATGGTGCCGCGGAGGCCGGCGGTGCCGAATTCCAGGGGGCCGAAGAAACGGCTTTCGATCTCCTTGGGATCGTTGGCGATGGCTTGAAGCTCCGCCTTTTCCTCGGGACTGAGCGCAGGGGAACCCAGCCACTTCTGATAAGTTTCCATGTAAGCCATAGGGGTACCTCCAGTGTGTAAAATTATTTGTGATAACGGGACCCTTCATTGATCTGAAAGGCCCGGTAAATCTGTTCCAGCAGCATGACCCGGGCCAGATGGTGGGGGAAGGTCATGGGGGACATGGACAATTTGAAATCCGCTGTCGCCTTGGCTTTGGGGTGGAGCCCGAAGGAGCTGCCAATCAGGAAGGTGAGCTGGGAAACCCCACCCACCGTCCAGCCGGTGAACTTCCGGGCCAGATCCTCGCTGGAGAGCAGCTTGCCCTCCACGCACATGGCCACCACGGCCCCGGATTTGGGCAGCTTGGTCTGGATCAGCTCGTATTCCCGCAGCAGGGCGGCATCGATCTGGGCCTGGGAGGGGCGCTCCGGCAGCCGTTCCTCCGGCAGCTCGGTGAGATTGAGCTTGCAGGAGCGGCTCAGCCGTTTACTGTATTCCTCTACGGCGGCCAGATAGAACTTCTCCTTCAGCTTTCCCACGCAGATGACATTGACCGTCAGCATAACGCCTTAAACCTCAATGGGCTGGCAGCACATCTGACGGGGGGCCACGGTGACGGAGACCTGATCAAAGCCCCGCCGGGCCAGCATGGAGCACACCACACTGCGGGCACGCTCCGGGGTGTTGTTCTCCTGACTCAGGTGGGCCAGTACCAGCTTCTTTGTGCCGTGTTCCGCCAGCTCGCAGCACAGTTCACCGCTGTCCTCGTTGGACAGATGGCCACCGTCCCCCAAAATCCGCCGCTTCAGGTAGGGGGGATAGGCGCCGCTCTTGAGCCAGTCCACATCGTGGTTGGCCTCCACCAGGGCCAGCTGGGAGCCGTAAATGCTCTGACGTACCTCCTCGGTGACAAAGCCCAGGTCGGTGACCACCGAGCATTTCCGCTCCCCGTCGGAGATGGTGTAGCCCACGCTGCCCGGGGCGTCATGGGGGGTGGAAAAGGCCTGCACCCGCAGGGAGCCGAAGCAGATGGGCTCCTGGGGCCGGAGGGTATGTAGCCGCCCGGCGGCGCCCTCCACCTGCCGGGCGATGACGGCGCCGGTGGCCTCGGTGGCGTAGATGGGGCACAGCACCCGCTTCAGCAGCACCCGCAGCCCGCTGATGTGGTCGGAATGGGAGTGGGTGATGCAGATGGCGTCCAGCTGCGCCGGTTCCATACCCAGCTGTTTGAGACCGTCGCAGATCCGCTTGGCGGAGATTCCGGCGTCGATGAGCAGGGAAGTGGTTTCGTTAAAGACCAGCACGGCGTTGCCGCTGGAGCCGCTGGCCAGGGTACACAGTTCCAGCAAAAGGGTTCTACCTCCTGAATGAAAACAGACGACGGCAAATGCCGCCGCCTGTCGGTTGCTTGTTAACTCACGTTGGAATGATGGCTGGCCTCATCCGGAAACTCCACCAGCCGGATGTCGGCGCCGACGCCCTTCAGTTTTTCCACGATATTCTCGTAACCCCGCTCCACATGGTGGATGTGGTCGATTTCAGTGGTGCCTTCGGCGGCGAGGCCGGCCACCACCATGGCGGCACCCGCCCGGAGGTCAAAGGCCCGGACCGGAGCGCCGGTGAGCTTGCCCACGCCCTCGATGACGGCCACTTTGCCGTCTACCTGGATCTTGGCACCCATCCGTTTGAGCTCGTCGGTGTAGCGGTAACGGTTGTCCCAGATGGTCTCGGTGACCAGACTGGTCCCCTGGGCCAGGCAGAGACAGACGGCAATCTGGGACTGCATGTCGGTGGGGAAGCCGGGATAGGGCAGGGTCTTGATGTTGGTATGCTTCATGGCGCCCTCCCGGGACACCAGCAGACAGTCGCCAATCTCCTCAATGTGGACCCCCATCTCCACCAGCTTGGCGGTGATGCAGTCCAGATGCTTGGGGATGACGTTCTTGATGAGGACGCTGCCACCGGCGGCGGCCACAGCGGTCATATAGGTGCCCGCCTCAATCTGGTCGGGGATGATGGAGTAGGTGCCCCCGTGAAGCCGACTTACCCCACGAATCTTGATGGTGTCGGTGCCGGCGCCCATGATATTGCCGCCCATGGCGTTGATGAAGTTGGCCAGATCCACAATATGGGGCTCCTTGGCGGCATTTTCAATGATGGTGGTACCCCGGGCAAAGACCGAGGCCAGAATCACGTTCATAGTGGTGCCCACCGAGGCCTGGTCCAGGTAGATATGGGTACCCTTCAGACCCTCCTCCGGGGCCTGGGCAAAAACAAAGCCATTCCGTACCTCCACATTGGCCCCCAGGGCGGTAAAGCCCTTGATGTGCAGATCGATGGGCCGAGCGCCCAGATTGCAGCCGCCGGGCATGGCCACCTGGGCGTTGCCGTGGCGGCCCAGCAGGGCGCCGATAAAATAGTAAGAGGCACGGAACTGGCGGGAGAGTTCATAGGAGACATCGGTGCGCTTCACACGGGAGCAGTCGATCTCCACAGTATTGCGGTTGATGGTACGCACGTTGGCACCCAGCTCCTGGAGAATTTCCAGAATCAGGGTGACGTCGCTGATTTGGGGAATATTTTCGATCCGGCAGGGGCCGTCCACCAACAAGGCGGCGGGTAGAATGGCAACAGCGGCGTTTTTTGCGCCGCTGATATTGATTTCTCCGTGAAGGGGCTTACCGCCCTGAATCACATATTTCAACAAAGGAATGCACCCTCTTTATTTGATGTAAAAAGCCCGGCTAAGCTGGCAAAGACAGGAAGAAAACCGGCCGGAACCATGAGGCTCAACGCACCGTCTCCTTTACATAACCAAAGTATACCACTTATGAGGGAAAAAATCAAAGAAAATTTTAAATTTCTGCAAGGAATAGGTCTTGACAGGGTTCGAGGTTTGCGGCCTTGACAGATGTGGTAAAATATATGATACTGAGAACTGGGAAGGAGGTGCCGGTGTGGCCGGTCCGGGTACCCATACGGTGGCCAGCAATCGCAAGGCCTACCACGATTATTATATCGAAGATCGGTATGAGGCCGGCATCGAGCTGACCGGTACCGAGATGAAGAGCATCCGCCAGGGCAAGCTCAACCTGAAGGACTCCTTCTGCCATGTGAAAAACGGCGAGCTCTTTCTCTACGGGATGCATATTTCCCCCTATGAGAAGGGCAACATCTTCAACAAAGATCCCCTGCGCACCCGCAAGCTGCTGATGCACAAGCGGGAGATCCTGAAACTCAGTGCCAGAATTCAGCAGGACGGTTACTCCCTGATTCCGCTGAGCGTCTATTTCAAAAATGCCAAAGTAAAGGTGGAACTGGGGCTGGCCCGGGGCAAAAAGCTCTATGACAAGCGGGCCTCTGCCGCCGAGCGGGACGCCAAGCGGGACATGGACCGGGCGATGAAGACCCAGCGCTACCGCTGATCATTTAGTATGCTACATCAATCAGGAGGTTAAACTGATATGGCTCAGAATCCTATCGTCACCATTGAGATGGAAAACGGCGGCAAGATTGTCGCCGAACTGTATCCCGATATCGCGCCGGAGTCCGTGCGCAACTTTGTCTCCCTGGTCAACAAGGGCTTTTACAACGGCCTGATCTTCCACCGGGTCATCTCCGGCTTTATGATCCAGGGCGGCGACCCCCAGGGCACCGGCATGGGCGGCCCCGGCTACTGCATCAAGGGTGAGTTCAAGGCCAACGGCGTCAACAACAAGCTGTCCCACAAGCGGGGCGTGCTCTCCTTCGCCCGGAGCCAGGCCTTCAACTCCGCCGGCAGCCAGTTCTTCATCATGCACGCCGACGGGGATTTCCTGGACGGCCAGTATGCCGCCTTTGGCGCCGTTACCGAGGGCATGGATGTGGTGGATGCCATCGCTGCTGTCCAGACCGACCGCAATGACCGCCCTGCCCAGGACCAGCGGATGAAGACGGTCACCGTGGACACCTTCGGCGTAGACTATGGCGAGCCCCAGAAGCTGGCGGATCCCTACGGCCGCTTCTGAGACGAAATATTGATGTAACCCAATGCCCGCCCTTTGCAAAGGGGGCGGGCCTTATGGGGGCGTACCGGTTTCGACGGGGATGCTGAATCCGGAATAGCGGGCGGTGGCGCCTGACCACCTGAAAACGGGCACCTATAAATTAAAGAACAACGACAATACTGTTGCTGTTGCTGCGTAAGCAGCACGCTGCCCCTTTGGCAGCCTGACGCCCTCTTTGGCGTCCCGCCGATCCCGGTTAGGCCGCGCGCCGGGCTGGGCGATACCGTTTAGCGGTGTACTTGAGTTCGCAAAGCTTTGAGCGGGCCAGGAATCATGAAGCTACCGAGTCGGTAAGGGTTTCGGCTCTCGTGCCGGCGAGGAAATATAAATAACCGAATGCGCCCGGAGAAGTTCCGGTGGATGTGTTTTCGGACGGGGGTTCAACTCCCCCCGCCTCCACCAGATGTACCCCAGACGAACCCAATGGGTTCGCCTGGGGTTTTGTCTGTTTCGTCACGTTGTCGCAGATACTGCTTTTCAGGGGATCAATGGACCCAACAGAGGTGTAGCAAAGTATTATGCTGTTTGTGCCGCATAACTGCCGCTTGTGACCAGGGACTTGATGGAAGATGGTCCGAATCATTACAATGAATGGTAACTTAGCGGGGCCTGGCCGAAATATTCTCAACAGTAGGCCGATGCGCAGAAAAGGAGATTGAACCCGGAATAATGGGCCGGATCGACGGGTGATACTGCTATGAAAATCTGGAAAAGAACGGTTGTAATCCTCTCTGCCATCGCATTGTTCGGAATCATTTTGGCACTCTGCTATGGAATCCACCCGCCGCGCTTCTGTGGATCAGCTTCCTCCGGCTGCCGCTGCGGTGTTGGAGGATTATCTGAAGGCGTATCAGCGGGGAACCCCCTATTCCGTCAAATACATGCACTTTGAAAACGATGCTGAAATCAGCGCCTATATTAACTGCGGTTCCGTGTTATACGATTATCGTCTGAAAAGCGTGGAGGAGGTCAACCCCTCATTGTATGCCCTCACCCTGGAAATGAGCTCGTCTCAATCGGTACTGCTGGGACAGACCTGGGAAACCGTCTACAGCTTTCTGGGCCTGATTGACGGCAGATGGAACTACATAGGGAATATACGTCATATTCCCGACGACCTGAAAACCAACCTGGATCCCAGCCGGTATCAATACGACGATCCCAATATCCTGGATCCTGACAACCTTCCCTTCGAGGGATCGGAAGTTGCGTGAAACAGCGGCACAGCCCCGGGCTGTGCCGCTGTTTTCATTTCAGAAGTATGGGAGGAGTTTACTTGGATGACATACCGAAACTGCATCGGCTTTTCCGCCTGAAAGACAGACCATCTGAGGCAAGACTTGGCCGGCATGGTCAGCGTCACAAAGACCACGGAGATAAGAGGCAGCAGAATACAGCCGATGAGCAGCTTGGTATGTATGCCGGAATGGTACTTCATATTTATCTCCTTTTCGTGGGAAACGGAAGCAGCGTTACAATTCATGCTGTGGAGGGAAAGAGGGGGAATTCATCCTGTTTTGCAGCACCTCCACCAAAGCGGGGAACTGGGACAGGGCCCGGAGCGCTGTGAGAGCCTGTTCCGGCTCTCCGCAGTAGAGCGCGGCCTGAAAACGCAAAATCCAAAGATGGAGGAAAGGCGGTGACGGCTGATTGACTGTGGTCAAGGGCTCTGTCCCTGCCAGCACCTGGGGCCAGTTTCCTGCGCAGTAACGGGTCCAGCACTGTTTCAGCTGCCCCGGGGCCAGGTGGTATCGCCGGGCGGTCAGCCAGGCCGTCAGCGGAGCGTGCCGGTATGCCCGCAGAAGAGAGGGAAGGTGAGAATTTACGGCTTGAGGCTGCAAGAGGGTCAGCAGGGTAAAATGCAGGATGTGGGCCCGGAGTCGCACGGAGGGGGTGCAATGCTGCATGGTGTTCCAGCCGGTGTTTAAAATCTCCCGGGCCTGCTCCAGTCTGCCGTTGCGGAGCAGTGCCTCGGCCAGCAGCAGTACCTCAAAGAAGCCGCCAATGCCCAAGGGGTTCATGTGACAGTGATCGAAGCGAGGATGGGTCATAAAGGTCAGACTGCACACCACATCGTCGGGGGTGCGGCGATAGAATTTGCGCCTTGCGTGGATGAGGCCGCCGCAGGCCATGCCGATACACAGAACATACAGCAGAAGCAAAAGCGCAATCTGTCTTGGCAGCACTACGGGGCCGAAATCAATGAGTCCGCAGGTGAGAAGGGCCACCGTCAGCCACCAGGCCAAATGGGTCAGTGTATGCCGCGCGTAACACTTTTCCCCAGCCTGACATTGAGAAGGGCTGTATTTGGAATGAACTTGTGCCACAAGCTCCATGAAGCAAGGGTGATACTGGCGTCGGCAGCATAGCATCACAACGGAGACCCAGAATGATATTTCCGTATATACCAACAGGCGAAATATCAGTTTGAAATGACGCATCAATGCAGGCCGCTGAAGCTCCGGATGGGCTTCCAATGTCTCCGCTGTATAATCAATGATGGGCATCGTGGTCAGAAGCAGGTATCCATCCGCTTCGTTGACAATAGAGAATGTGTATTGTCCCTCTGTCTCCGGAAACGCATTTTCCGGGGTGAAGCGGGAAAATTCTTCTCCGTTCAGGCGGATGCATCGGTCCGCGGTGAGAAAGGCGGCCCTGGCACCCGGCGATTTGCTGGGGGCAATGGAGATCTGCCCCTCCAGGATCAGAAAGCGCCCCTGGTCTGTTTTCCGGATATATTGCCTTTCGATCTCCACCGTTGCGTTGTACTCGAAATCCATCACTTCCGCTTGCCCCGCTGAGATCCGCTGGACATACTGGAAGTCGCAGGGAAAGCAGTAATAGAAGCTCACAAGCACCGTCCGGTACAACAGAGGAGGAACCCAGAGTGAGAGAAACAGGAGCAAAAAGG
The DNA here is from genome assembly GCA_902475455.1 of uncultured Eubacteriales bacterium. GTDB lineage: Bacteria > Bacillota > Clostridia > Oscillospirales > Oscillospiraceae > UMGS1766. Next base: position 5,105 of record CABRZO010000036.1, on the reverse strand, counting down.
AGAGCGCAATGGCTGGAATGATCAAAAAGAACGGAAGCCTTTTCTTGATCCGTTGTATGTTTGCCCGTTTCATCTGTTTCGCCCCCTTGGAGATACGCGCGCTGCGTCGGAAAACCATTTGCTGCATTCCATCATACAGGAAACAGGCTGGGTCATCCATTGTGGAGGCACCAAAAAAAGCGAAACGGCACAAACGACCGCTGAGTTACACATTCAGCTGGACAGAGACGGTGTAGCGCCCGTCTTTTTGCTCCAGTTTGAAGCTGCCCTGATTCTTGACCACGCAGGCCCGCACATTGCGCAGACCGTAGCCGTGCACACTTCCCGCTTTGGGGGTTGGAGATGCGGGGAATGGGTTGGACAATTCATAGTAGAGCAGGTGATTGGTCTGTCGCAGGATCAGATGGATGCTGCGGTGTTCCTCCGGGAGTTGTTCGCAGGCATCCAGCGCATTGTCCATGGTGTTGCCGATGATAATGAAAAGATCCCCGGCGGGAATCCGCAGCTCCCGATCCACCCAGACCTGGAGTTCCACCGACGCGCCGACCTTTGCGGCCCGGGCCAATTCATAGCTCAAGATGCTGTCGATCACAGGGTTCCCCACGTCGACGCTCTGATTGACGCGCTCAAATTTCTCCTCAATCTCCCGGAAACAGGCGTCCATTTCATCGGTTCGGTGGGACTCCGCCAGGGTTTTCATGGCGACAAAATATTTTTTGATGTCGTGCCAGAGCGCCCGGGTTTCCTCCTGACGGTCCAGCATGGTTTGATAGTGCTGTAATTGGCGCTCTTTTTGTTGTTCGGCGGCAATCATGGCGGCCTGTTTTTCATAATAGCGCTCCAACAGCTGAACAAAGACGCATAGCACGATGTTGATACAGAGCAAGCACAGGGAGACCAGCAGGAAAATACCCACCTCCGAGGTGGTGAAAAGCGCATAAAAGCATTGATAGCAGACATAGGCGCTGAACATCTGGCAGAAGATCAATGGAATAGCCGAGTACGGCAGCGTCTTCATCTTGTTCCGCTGGAAGAGGAGCAAAAGCAATTGAACAAGCAGCAGGTTGATGATCTTGGCCATGCTGTTATAGACCAGTCGTTCCGCCCCGCCGATGGAGACATCCATGGCCACATGCCGGATGGCAAGGATGGCGCCCCCGATCACATCGGACAGAACCACGGTGATATAGTAGAGCAGTGTGATATAGATACAGGGCAGTGGTTTGGGCCGATAGACCAGAAAATTTCCAACCAGGGAGGCAATGCACAGCAGGGACATCCGGATGCCTGCTGTGGGGATGAGAAATGTGCTGAGGCAGATCAGAAGGCCAAACACAGCGTAATACCCGATGGCCGCCCAGGGGCTCCGGCGGCGGGAAAACAGGTGTTCAAACAGATACGCGGCGATAAAGACCTCCGCAATTACGGTTGCCATCTCAGTACAAAGTGTCATAGTTCCACCTGCCCTTTCAAAAACTTCATAAGCCGATCCTGAAAGGATTTGGCGAAGCTTCTGCCGATGGGAATTTGACTGCCGTCGGTCAGAAGCAGCGATTTGGATTGCGTTTGGAGGATGTGGTTGAGATTGACGCAATAGCTTTTATGTACTTGGACGAACCAAGTCTCCGGCAGTTGCTGTAACAGCTCCGAAAAAGAGTAGCGCAGGGAGAGTTCCCGCTGTTCCGTCAGGTGGATCAGCACATTGTGCCGAAATACCTCCACAAATAAAACCTCCGAGAGCACCAGTACAACGGACTTGGTCTTTGTGGACAAGCTGATCCGGGCGGGCACCTTTTGTTTCACGGCCGCTTGCAGGGCTTCCGCCAGCATCTCATAGGAAATGGGTTTGGGCAGATACCGCAGCGCGATCCCATATCCCCGCACAGCGTAGCCCAGGGTTTGGGTGGTAAAGATGATGACCGGGGGATTTTCCTTCCGGGACAGTTTCACCGCGGCCTCATAGCCATTGGGATGGGGCATTTCAATGTCCATCAGCACGATGTCAAACAGATGCAGATCGTAGGTGTCCAGCAATTCCTGGGCCGACTGATAGGCGGACAGATGCATAGATGCGTCAAACTGGTTACAATAGTTTACCAGCACATTCAAGTCTGCCGGATTGTCATCGCAGATTGCAATCTTCATGGTGGATCTCCTTTGTCTTGCACTTTCTCCAGGGCACCCAATCTCATATGTTCTGAGATGATCACTGGAATTGCAATATGTTCTTATTATAATCCGTACGGAAAAAGCCGCAACCGTTGAAAGCCAAGGCGTTCAAGGCACCTTTCCTGGATATGGGGCTGCGCACCGAAGAAAATACGCATTGCAACAATGGCTGAGTTGAGTAAAAACAGCTGTTTTCACTCAATTTCGCGGCAATGCCGCGAAAATAAACCCCAGGGCGGTTAATTCAGTAGATATTATTATAAGATGGCAAAAGAATTGATTCAACCGGTTGGGTATAAATTGGCATTTTGTGTCAGATCTCTGGCCGCCTGAAGCAGTTTAACACAAGTCACGGGCAAACCCATAGGTTCGCCCGGAGGCTGTGTTTTTTCAGGGCATGACACAAAACCGCACTTTTGGGAGTTGCGATTTGGGGGCTCAGCCACTATGATAAGTTCAGACAATACAAGGAGGGCAACGCTATGACCTATGCCATCGTATATTCCAGCCAGACCGGCAATACCGCCCTGCTGGCCCAGCGGCTGAAAGACTGCCTGCCCCGGCAGGGGCTCCTCTATTTTGGTTTCCCGGATGTGGCCGCCTTGGAGGCGGAGGTGCTGTTTGTGGGTTCCTGGACCGACAAGGGCAGCTGCTGCCCGGAGATCGCCACATTTTTAAAGAGCTTGCAGGGAAAACGGGTCTTTCTGTTTGGCACCGCCGGTTTTGGTGGGGCGGAGGCCTACTTTGCCCAAATTACCCAGCGGATGGCCCAGAACTTGCCCCAAGACTGCAAGCTGTTGGGCAGTTACCTCTGCCAGGGCAAAATGCCCCCGGCGGTCCGGGCCCGGTATGAGGCCATGGCCCTGCAGGATCCGGAGAAGGCACGCCCCATGCTGGAGAATTTTGACCGGGCCCTGTCCCATCCCGACCAGGCAGACCTGGCGGGGCTGGAGCGGGCCGTCGCAGAGGCCTGGGAGCGGGCCTGAGCACCCGAAGCAACAGGGAGGAGCACCGTGAACAACCTTGATTTTCTGGACTATTCCGCCCACACCCCCATGGTGGAGCTGCGGAGGCGGTTTCATCGGGGCGAGACGCTGGAACAGCCGGTACCGGATGTTATCTCTCCCCTGGATGCCCTGGAGGACGTGGCCTATGTAAAATTTGTTCTGCGCCAGGCTTACAGTGGGTATTCCTACTATCCTCAAAGCCGGTTTGACCGGGCCTTTGAGGCGGTGGAGGGGGAACTGTCTGCCCGGCCTGGCCCTGTGGAGGTCCCGGCTCTGATGGATTTGTTGGGCCGCCATCTCTCTTTCCTCACCGACGGCCACCTGAGCCTGACCACCCCGCAGCACGGGGTGGGGTTTTACCGGAAATGGCAGACCTATGTGACCGACCTGCGGCTCACGAAACAGGGTGGAGACTATTACGACGCCGCCACCGGGCACAAAGTGATGTTCGGGAATACACTGCGGCTGTTTCCCACTCTGGAGGGCTGCTTCCTGCTGGGCTGCCGGAGTTGGGACCCATTGGCAGATGTGGAGCTGACTCTGGATGGTAAGCAGCAGCGGCTGCCGGTCCATAAAATCCAAAGCCAGCCCCAGGGGGAGCCGGTGCCCATGGCGGTGGAGTATCAGGGGGAGACGGCCTGGGTGGTCAGCTCCAGCTTTGTGGGGGACACCCCGGAGGCCCTGGCGGAATGTCGTGAAATTGGCCGCCAATGCCGGGATTACCCCCATGTGATCTGGGATCTGTCCAACAATCTGGGAGGCAATTCCGCCTTTGCCCGGGAATTCCTGGAGGGACTCAACGGGGTGCGGCCCTCCATGGGCCGGGTACTGTCCCTGCGTTCCACTCTGGTCCACGCCAAAGAGTTTGGAGAAATCAAAGAGGTGCCTTACGGTTTTGAGGAGGAACAGGAGCAGCCCGCCCCGGCCCCGGGGCTGTTTACCGGCACCCTCCATGTGATCATCAACGACCGGGTGGCCTCCTCCGGGGAGAGCGGGGTGTTCATGGCCCTGTCTTTGCCCCGGGTGGTGCTGTATGGGTGCAATACTCTGGGTATCGGGCGGTTTGGGGATCTGTGTGTCTACACGCTGCCCCACTCCCGGGTGACCCTCTGGTGCCCGCAAAAAGTGTTTGTCCAGGCGCCCCGGGAGACGGAGGGCTATGAACCCCAGATTTGGCTGGACAGCCCGGACCCGGCGTCGGAAGTTTTACGGCATATCAAACAGTTGTAAACAAAATTTCATTCACCTACGATAAAAGACGGAGGCTTGGGACAAACTACCTTCATCCAAAGAGAAGGTGAGTGGAGTTTTATGATTGAACAGGATACCATCCGTCTGCTGCGGGAGTGCGACGCGGGGATTCAGATGGGCACCTCCTCCATTGAGCAGGTGCTGCCCCGGGTGAATTCCCAGCAGCTGCGGCAGCGGCTGGAAAAGTGTCAGCAGGAGCATCAGCAGCTGGCCCGGGAGATCCAGACCCTTTTGGACCGCTATCAGGATGAGGGAAAGTCCCCCAATCCCATGGCCAAGGGTATGTCCTGGATCAAGACCAATCTGATGATGGCCACGGACGCCTCGGATCAGACCATCGCGGATCTGATGACCGACGGCTGCAACATGGGGGTCAAGTCCCTGAACAAGTATCTGAACCAGTACGAGGCGGCGGACGAAAAGACCAAGGACATCACCAAGCGGCTCATCAATCTGGAGGAGAAGCTGGCGGTGGACATCCGGGATTTCCTGTAATACCAGGCCGGGGCCGGGATCGCATGAAAGCGATCCCGGCCCCGGTTTTACATTGAGTCCTGCTGAAGTTTGGTCAGCCGCCCCAGGGCGGAGAAGGGGATGTGGGTACCCGCCACCCAGAGGTGCCGGCCCTCAGCGTCGATCCGGGACACCAGCCCGGTCCGCTCCAGATAGTCTCCCGCC
>CABRZO010000035.1 GCA_902475455.1 uncultured Eubacteriales bacterium | reverse complement strand
CCACCTGGGGGCCGGCCACGGCAACCGCTATCCGCTGTCCGGCAAGGTCAAGTGCGGCTTGTGCGGGGGCAGCTTTGTCTCCCGCTCCCGGCAGCGAAAGGACGGCAGTCGCTGCCGGGTGTGGCGCTGCGGCACCGCCACGGCGGAGGGGAGATGCCATACCGATGCTGCGGGCAACCGGGTGGGCTGTGACATCGGCTATCAGCTCCGGGATGAGTTGGGACTGGAGCTGGTGCGCCGGTGCCTTGAAACACTGGATCTGGAGAATTCGTCCCTGGTCCGGGACCTCACCGGGCTGGTGTTGGAGGCGCTCAGGGGCAGTTGGCAGGACCTCCGGGCGGAGAAAGCCGCCCTGTTGCGGCAGTGGGACCAGCTGCGGGAGAAAAAGAAAAAACTGCTGGATGCTTTTGTGGGGGGCGTGCTCTCCCAGAGAGATGTGGAGCTGATGAACCGGGACTACGACCGGCAGCTGGCGGAGCTGGAGGAGAAGCTGGCCGACCGGGAACAGGAGAGGGGGGCCATGGGGTACGCCCTGGAGCTGGAACAGCACGTCCAATCCCAAATCCAGCAGATCGTCTCAGGGGGGCGGGCGCCGGACTCCTTTTACGGCGGCCTGCTGGAGCAAATGACCGCATACCCCGGCGGGCGGCTGGAGGTGCGCTTGCACTATTTGCCGATCCGATGGAATTATCAGTTGGAGGAATAGCGCCTCCATTGTGACCCTTCTGTACCTATATCGGTGAGTAAGGCGGTCAGCTCAGGATAGGGCATGGAATAGCGCTGGGACAGATAGCGCATGGAAGCCCCCAGCTCGCCGTCGGGTCCGCCGTACTGGCTGATGATGACGGAGGCCAGCCGGGGATTGGGGGTGGCGATTTTCACCGGGTATTGCAGGGTTTTTTGATAGGTAAACATGGCTCACTTCTCCTTTCCCTGGTTGCCCTGGTTCTGCCAGGGCCAGGGCCCGTAGACCCAGGTGTAGCTGTCGTCCAGGGCGGCGTCGGTCTGGGACAGGGGGCCGATCTTCTCCAGATAGGTCTTTTTGCCCTGCTGCAGCAGCTTGGTGTACTGCTGAAACAGCTTGAAGGCCTCGGCGTCCTCCGGATGGGTGTCCAGATACAACCCCAGCTCATGGACCACCAGAGCCAGCGCCTGCAGCTCGGTGCGGGGGCAGGGGGCCACCTCCCGGCCGTTTTTCATCAGGTGGAAGGGCAGGTTGAGCCCCGGGAACAGAGTGCCTTCGCTGAGGGCCTCCATCCGCTCATAGCGTTTGGGATTGCTCTGCTGGAAGGGGACGTAGGGCACCGACAGCGGGGCGCAACTGGGCATGGTGCCGTTGGCGTCCGGACAGAGGGTGCTCTCGGTCTTTTTTTGCATGTTGGTTCCTCCTTGCAAAGGGGATAGCGGTCAGCGCCGCTTCCCTCCATTCTATGGACTTCGACGGCAATTGGTTCATTTTTCTCTTGAATTGCCCGGATAAGAGCATATAATAAAGAACAATACGGAAAATGGAGGAATTCAAAATGGAGCTGCGATTTGCCAAGCGGATGGAGTCCTTCCAGCCCGGCATTTTCAATGTGCTGAATGATAAGAAAAACGAGATGATCCGGCAAGGCCGCCAAGTCTATAATCTTTCCGTGGGTACCCCGGATTTTCTGCCCGACGAACATGTGATGCGGGCCATGCGGGATGCCTGCGAAAACCCGGACAACTACAAATATTCCCTGGGAAATCTGCCCGCCCTGGTGGACGCGGTCCAGGGCTGGTATCGGCGCCGCTACGGGGTGAACCTGGAGCGGGAGGAGATCATGTCCGTCAACGGCTCCCAGGAGGGCATCGCCCATGTGGCGCTGCCCCTCTGCGATCCCGGTGATCTGGTGCTCTGCCCCAATCCCGGTTACCCCATCTTCGAGATGGGCCCCTGGCTGTGCGGGGCGGAGATCGCCTACTATGATCTGCTGGAGGAAAACCACTACCTGCCGGATCTGAACGCCATCCCCGAGGAGGTGGCCCGCCGGGCCAAGGTGATGGTGGTCTCCTATCCCGCCAACCCGGTCTGCGTCACCGCTCCCCGGAGCTTTTATGAGCAGCTGGTGGACTTCGCCCGGACCTACAATATCATCATTTTACATGACAACGCCTATTCCGAGATCACCTATGACGGCCGGGAGGGCATCAGCTTTCTGAGTATCCCCGGGGCCAAGGAGGTGGGGGTGGAGTTCAACTCCCTCTCCAAGACCTATAATCTCACCGGTGCCCGAATCTCCTTTGTGGTGGGCAATCGGGAGATTATCCAGAACTTCAGCAAGGTGCGCTCCCAGATCGACTACGGAATCTTCCTGCCGGTGCAGCTGGCGGCCATCGAGGCCCTGAACGGCCCCCAGGACGGGGTGGTGGCCAGAAGGGAGGAGTATCAGCGCCGCCGGGACGCCCTCTGCGGCGGCTTCCGGAGCATCGGCTGGAATGTGCCCGACAGCGAGGGCAGCATGTTTGTCTGGGCTCCCATCCCAGAGCACTATACAGATTCCGTCACCTTCTGCATGGACCTGATGGAGCGCAGTGGCCTGATCTGTACCCCCGGCAGCGCCTTTGGCTCCCTGGGGGAGGGCCACGTCCGGTTTGCCCTGGTGGAGCCGGTGGAAAAAATGCGGGAGATTGTGACCGCTGTGGACCGCTGCGGCATTCTGAAAAAATAAGAATTTTGAATCCTTTGAGCGGAAAATGCCGGGGTATCCCGGCATTTTCCTTTTTTGCGGGGCAATCCAGGCAATACCGAATAAAACTTGCGGATTTCAGGCAAAATAAATGGCAAAACGGACTTTTATAAACATCTTTTGTTAATGTTAAATTTTTAACAGTTTCCTTGCATTTGGTGTTCTATTGTGATAGAATTTCTTCGCAAAAACAGGGGGCAGGATGTTTTTTTGTGCCTCCGTTGAAACGGGAGTGAGACTTTTGTTTAAAATCGTTCGTAAAGAAGTGCTGAATCCCAATGTCACTCTGATGGAGATTGAGGCTCCCTTTGTGGCAAAAAAGGTGAAGGCCGGCCAGTTCATCATCCTGCGGATTGATGAGTATGGCGAGCGTCTGCCCCTGACGGTGGCCGGCTATGACCGGGAGAAGGGCACCGTCACCATCATCTTCCAGCTGGTGGGTATGACCACCAAGGCCCTGGCTGAGCTCAACGAGGGCGATTACCTGAAGGACTTTGTGGGTCCTCTGGGCAAGCCCACCGATGTGGAGGGCAAGAAGCGGGTCGCCGTGGTTGGCGGTGGCGTGGGCTGCGCCATTGCCTATCCCGTGGCCAAGGCCATGCACGACGCCGGCGCCGTGGTGGACGGCATCATGGGCTTCCGCAACAAGGATATCGTTATCCTGGAGAAGGAGTTCAATGAGGCCTGCGACAACTTCTATATGATGACCGACGACGGCAGCTATGGCGAGAAGGGCTTTGTCACCGTCAAGCTGCAGCAGCTGCTGGAGAGCGGCATTCAGTATGACGAGGTCATCGCCATCGGCCCCGTGCCCATGATGAAGTTCGTCTGCAAGACCACCGAGCCCTTTGGCGTCAAGACCATCGTCAGCCTGAACCCCATCATGATCGATGGCACCGGCATGTGCGGCGGCTGCCGCGTCACCGTGGGCGGCGAGACCAAGTTTGCCTGCGTGGACGGCCCCGAGTTTGACGGCCACCAGGTGGACTTCACCGAGCTGATGAACCGCAACTCCGCTTACCGTGATCAGGAGCAGGAGAAGATGTCCCATATGTGCCGCTTTGACAAGCTGGCCCATGACCTGATCAAGTAAGGAGGTTTGTGAATCATGGCAGAGGTAAGAAAGCCCAATATGGATCCCAAGAAGGCTCCCATGCCTGCCCAGGATCCCAACGTTCGTAACAAGAATTTCTCCGAGGTGTGCACCGGTTACAGCCAGGAGACCGCTATGACCGAGGCCACCCGTTGCCTGCACTGCAAGAACCATCCCTGCGTGGCCGGCTGCCCCGTGAACGTGCATATTCCCGAGTTTATCGCCAAGGTGGCCGAGGGCGACTTCAAGGGCGCCTATGAGGTCATCAACGGCACCAACGCCCTGCCCGCCATCAGCGGCCGTGTGTGTCCCCAGGAGAGCCAGTGCGAGAGCAAGTGCATCCGGGGCATCAAGGGCGAGCCCGTGGGTATCGGCCGTCTGGAGCGCTTTGTGGCCGACTGGTACCGGGAGAACGTGGTGGAGAAGCCCGTGAAGCCCGAGTCCAACGGCAAGAAGGTGGCCGTGGTGGGTTCCGGCCCCTCCGGCCTGACCTGTGCCAGCGACCTGGCCAAGATGGGCTATCAGGTCACCATTTTCGAGGCCTTCCATACCGCCGGCGGCGTGCTGGTCTACGGCATCCCCGAGTTCCGTCTGCCCAAGGCCATCGTCAAGAGCGAGGTGGACAAGCTCCAGGCTCTGGGCGTGGAGATCATGACCGACATGGTCATCGGCAAGGTGCTCAGCATTGACGAGCTGTTTGAGATGGGCTATCAGGCCGTGTTCATCGGCTCTGGCGCCGGCCTGCCCATGTTCATGAATATCCCCGGCGAGGGCCTCTCCGGCGTGTTCTCCGCCAACGAGTACCTGACCCGTACCAACCTGATGAAGGCCTACATGCCCGAGTACGACACCCCCATCATGCACAGCAAGGCTGTGGCCGTGGTGGGCGGCGGCAACGTGGCCATGGATGCCTGCCGCTGCGCCAAGCGTCTGGGTGCCGAGAACGTGTATGTGGTCTATCGCCGCTCCAAGGAGGAGATGCCCGCCCGTGTGGAGGAAGTCGAGCACGCGGAGGAAGAGGGCATTGAGTTCAAGCTGCTGTGCAACCCCGTCCGCATCATCGGCGACGACAAGGGCTGCGTGGTCGGCATGGAGTGTGTGCGCATGGAGCTGGGTGAGCCTGACGCCTCCCGCCGCCCCGTGGAGATCCCCGGCAGCAACTTCGTGCTGGACGTGGATACCGTGATCATGAGCCTGGGCACCTCTCCCAACCCCCTGATCCGTTCCACCACTCCCGGCCTGGAGGCCAACAAGAAGGGCTGCCTGATCGTGGGCGAGGACACCGTGTCCACCACCCGGGAGGGCGTGTTCGCCGGCGGCGACGCCGTCACCGGCGCTGCCACCGTCATTCTGGCTATGGGCGCCGGCAAGAAGGCCGCCGTGGCCATCGACGAGTATCTCTCCAAGAAGTAATTGCCGCTTCGCTTTGGCGTCCCCGAACAAAAGGGGACGCCAAAGTTTTTTTGGGAAAAATGAAAATTCCCTCTTGACGAACGCGCAAAATCTGCTATAATAATCACCGTTGCACAGATGGTTACGCCTTCCCAAGTGCAATGTAGTAGAGCACTACACTCTGGATGCAGAAGTGGCTGAGTGGTCGAAGGCGCACGATTGGAAATCGTGTAGGCGTTGATAGCGTCTCGAGGGTTCAAATCCCTCCTTCTGCGCCAAACCGCCGCAAGGTTGAACCTTGCGGCGGTTTTTCTTTTCCCTATCAGCAGGGCCGGCACGAGCGCCGGCCCTGCTTTTGTCATTCGGCCTCATAATACCCCAGAATCGCCCCATAGGCGTATTCCAGTTCGTTCTCCGGGTCGATCAGCACTCCGTCCCCGGAGCCGTTGTATTCCGTGATGCACACCTCCAGGCAATCCTGTCCGTTGGGAGCTTCCACCCAGGAATAGATGTCGATGAGCTCATAGGCCTGGCCGTCCTGCTCCATGGTCAGATATACCGTGCTGTACCAGACCTGGAAGTCCCCCAGCGTAATGGAATGGATGCCGTCGTCGCTGACATCGCTGATTCCCTCAGAGGTTCGATAAAACTCCGGCAGGGACTGGGCGTAGGCCTCCTCATCCTCATGGGTAAAGCCCTCGTAGAGTGTGTAGCTGATGCGCTCAAAGTCCTGCTCCCCGTAGTAATAGTAAAAGCTGGCGCTGTTGTTGCTCTGCTCTTCCAGGGCCATATACTCCGGTGTGGTAATTTCGTAGTAGTAGGTTTTGGCACCGTTATAGAGAACATAGCTGCCCTGGTCCTGAGGCGTATCGTCGGGGGGATTCTGAACGGCCTCCTGGCCAGATGACTGACCAGTGTCAGACGGATCACTACCCGTCAAATCCGCCATCAGTTCCGGAAGGCTGATACTGTCACTGAGGGCAGCCTGCTTGAAGTCGTCTGGCGGGGCGGTGTCCACCTGGGTTCCGTAGCCCTGGTAGGTCACCTGGAATTTCAGCTCCCGCAGGGAATAAGTGTTGCCTGCGCTGTCAGAAAAAGAGATGTCCAGTTCCGACAGATTGAAATAGTCCAGGCTGACACAGGCGGGCAGGCGGGTGTCCTGGTACACATAAAGGACTACATCCACGGCGGAGCCCTCCAGGGAAAACTCCCCCTCTGACAGGCCCAGCACCAGCCGCTGAGGGCTGTCGTCGGCGATCTCCGTGGCGGTATAGACCTGGCAGGTACTTCCGTACAGGATCTGAGTGGCCTCCTGGGCTTGGTAACCCTGGTTGAGATTTAGGGACAGGGGCAATTGGATCAGGCTGAGAAATACATTCTGGTCTTGGGAGGAGCTATAGTACTGACCATAGCGGTAGTAGCTGCCCTGGCTGTCGCTGTATGACTCAACCTCCAAGGACCCGGAGCTGACGCCATCTACCAAGGAGGACATCTGGCCGGAGACACTACAGTTGTCGCCGGACAGGTCTGCCTGGGCGTCGGCCACACAGGTGTGCTCCAGAGCGTTGTATTCCACGCCGTCGATCACCGCGTCAAAGACCACGGAGTATTGAATGGTGCATTGGACTGAGCTCTGCTGCTGGAAAATCTGGGCCAATTCTTCCAACTTTGGGGACTGGCCGCAGCCGCTCAAGGAGAGGGAAGTGATCCAAAGCAGGGCCAGACAGACAACCCGATGCCAGGTTTTCATCCCAATCCCTCCTTTGTCGCTTTTTGGCTGATTTTACCGCATTTTCCCAGTTTGCGCAAGGCCGGCGGAAAACGCAATTTTCTACCGGTGACAAAGGCGGGCGGATGTGCTACAATAGGCAAGGCCTGAGGCACAAAAACGGGCCGACTGTGATGTCAGATTTGATGAAAAGATGTATATAAAAGGAGGCCTTTTTTATGGGCAGATATTTTGGAACGGACGGTTTCCGGGGCGAGGCCAATGTGGATTTGACGGTGGAGCACGCCTTCAAGGTGGGGCGTTTTCTGGGCTGGTATTATGGCAAGAAACAGGGAAAGCGGGCCAAGGTGGTCATCGGCAAGGATACCCGCCGGTCCAGCTATATGCTGGAGGATGCCCTGAGCTGCGGACTCACCGCCTCCGGGGCTGATGTCTATCTGCTCCATGTCACCACTACCCCCAGCGTGTCCTATGTGACCCGCACTGAAGAGTTTGACTGCGGCGTCATGATCTCCGCCAGCCATAACCCCTACTATGATAACGGCATCAAGCTTATCAACGACCGGGGCGAGAAGATGGATGAGGCCACCATTGCGGACATTGAGGCCTATCTGGATGGGGAGACTGACGAGGTGCCCTACGCCACCCGGGACGCCCTGGGCCAGACCTGCGACTACGCCGCCGGCCGCAACCGCTATGTGGGCTATCTGATCTCCCTGGCCACCCGGTCCTATCGGGGGATGCGGATCGGCCTGGACTGCGCCAACGGCAGCGCCTGGATGATCGCCAAGAATGTCTTTAACGCCCTGGGGGCGAAGACCTATGTGATCCATGACGAGCCCGACGGGTTGAACATCAACCTGAACTGCGGCTCCACCCATATCCAGTCCCTGCGGGAGTTTGTGCTGGCCAATCATCTGGACATCGGCTTTGCCTTTGACGGCGACGCGGACCGCTGCATCGCCGTGGACGAACAGGGCAACGAGGTCAACGGCGATCTGATCATGTACCTCTGCGCCAAGTACATGAAGGAGCGGGGTACCCTGCGCAACAACACGGTGGTCACCACCGTCATGTCCAACTTCGGCCTCTATAAGGCCCTGGAGGCCGCCGACATCGACTATGAAAAGACCGCTGTGGGCGACAAGTACGTCTATGAGAATATGGTCACCAACAGCCACCGGATCGGCGGTGAGCAGTCCGGCCATATCATCTTCAGCCAGTACGCCACCACCGGCGACGGCATCCTGACCGCCATCAAGGTGATGGAGGTGCTGATGGAGAAGAAAATGCCCCTGAGCGAGCTGGTGGCCCCGGTACGGATCTATCCCCAGGTGCTGAAAAACATCAAGGTGCGCAGCAAGCCCGAGGCCCAGAACGACCCGGACGTCCAGGCGGCGGTGGAGGCCGTGGCCCGGGAGCTGGGGGATACCGGCCGCATTCTGGTCCGGGAGAGCGGCACCGAGCCGGTGATCCGGGTCATGGTGGAGGTGGAGACCGAGGAGGCCTGCCAGCGTTATGTAGACCAGGTCATCGACGTGATCCGCCGGAAGGGCCATGTAATCTGAACCAAAGAAAAGATGCCCCGAAGTCTTTGGCAAAACGCTCCGGAGCAGATAAAAGAAGGCATGGCTTTTCAAGGCCATGCCTTCTCTTTTTGCAAATTTACATGCCCATGGCGGCGGAGAGATCCTCCACGCAGTTGGCGACCAGCTTCATGGCGTGCTGGGCCTTTTTTTTCATGGGGTGGCGCTTTTTGGGTACGCAGGCCACACCGATGGCGGTGCCCACGGCGATGCCCAGCCCCATGCCCCGCATAAACTGACTGGCGTTCATTTTGCACATCCTCCTTTGTCTGAGTCTGACCATAGCATACCCTGTTTTGCGCAAAACATGGGGCCGGGGCGGAATTTTATTTGATTCTGAAACCGCTTTGCTTTATAATGTAAATGTGAAATTCTGTGTGAAACGAGGTGTGGGATCGCATCCATGAAATTGCTCATCAAAAACGGAACTTTGATCGACCCTGTGCTCAATTCAGAGCAGATTACGGATATTTTGATTGAGGACGGCCAGGTGGCCGCCATCGGCCCCAACCTGGAGGATGGGGAGGCCCAGGTGGTGGAGGCCGCCGGGCTGGCCGTTGCCCCGGGACTCATCGACATGCATGTGCATTTCCGGGATCCGGGCTTTACTTACAAGGAGGATATTATCTCCGGCTCCAACGCCGCCGCCCACGGCGGCTTTACCACCGTCACCTGTATGCCCAACACCAAGCCCACCGTGGACTGCCCGGAGATGATCTCCTATGTGCTGGAGCGGTCCCGGCAGGGCAGCGGCGTCAATGTGCTGCCCATCGGGGCGGTCTCCATGGGGGAGAAGGGCGAAACCCTCACCGACGCCAAGGCACTGAAACAGGCCGGCGCTGTGGCCCTCTCCGACGACGGCGTGCCGGTCCAGAACGCCAATCTGATGCGGGATGCCCTGATCTGCGCCAGCCGGGCGGGTTTGACGGTGTTGACTCACTGTGAGGATGCGGACATGGTGAAGAACTACGCCGTCAACGAGGGCCGGATCTCCCGGCAGCTGGGCATCCACGGCCGCCCCGCCATTGCCGAGGAGATTATGGTGATGCGGGACGCCATGCTGGCGGAGGAGACCCAGACCGCTGTGCATATCTGCCATATCTCCACCGGCCGGGCGGTGGACATCGTCCGGAAGTACAAGAAGAAGGGGGTCAAAATCACCTGCGAGACCTGCCCCCAGTACTTCACCCTGAACCAGCGGGAGATTCTGGAGCAGGGTGCCATGGCCCGGGTCAATCCGCCCCTGCGGACCACCCGGGATGTGGCGGCCATTCTGGCGGGACTGAAGGACGGCACCATCGACTGCATCGTCACCGACCACGCCCCACACTCGGAGGAGGAGAAGGCCCGGGGTCTGGAGCAGGCCCCCAGCGGCATGGTGGGTCTTGAGACCTCCCTGGGTATTTCCCTGACCCAGCTCTACCACACCGGGGAGATGACCCTGCCGGAGGTTATCGCCAAGATGACCGTCAACCCGGCCCGGATCCTGAACCTGGAAAAGGGGCGGCTCAGCGTGGGCAGCGACGCGGATCTCACCATCTTTGATCCCAACGAAGAGTGGGTGGTGGACGCCTCCAAATTTGCCTCTAAGGGTCGGAATACCCCCTTCAACGGCCGGACTTTGAAGGGAAAAGTGAAATATACCATCGTTTCCGGAACCATTGTTTATCAGGATGGAGGAGAAAACTGATGTCCTTTGACGTGTTACAAAAGAAGATTATTGAGAAGCAGAACCCCACCATCGCCGGGCTGGACGCCCGGGTGGAGTATGTGCCGGAGCACATTCTGGCCAAGTACACCGCCCAGTATGGCGAGAGCCTTCAGGCCGGGGTGGAGGCCATCTATGAGTTCAACTGCGGCCTCATCGACGCCTTGTGCGATGTGGTGCCGGCGGTGAAGCCCCAGTCCGCCTACTATGAGAACCTGGGCTGGCGGGGCATGGAGATGCTGGAGCGCACCATCCAGTACGCCAAGAGCAAGGGCCTCTATGTGGTGGCGGATATCAAGCGGGGGGACATCGGCGCCACCGCCACCGCTTACAGCGAGGGCTGGCTGGGCCGCACCGTGGTGGGGGAGAGCACCTTCGCCACCTTTGACGCCGACTGCGTCACCCTGAACGGCTACATGGGCAGCGACGCCATCTCTCCCTTTCTGAAGGACTGCGAGAAGTACGACAAGTGCGTGTTTGCCCTGGTGCGCACCTCCAACAAGTCCGCCGTGGACCTGCAGGACCAGATGTGCGGCGATCAGCACATCTACGAGGTCATGGGCCGGCTTACGGAACAGTGGGCCGGGGACTTCGTAGGCGAGTACGGCTATAACCGGGTGGGTGCCGTCACCGGCGCCACCTATCCCGAGCAGATCAAGCTGCTGCGCGCTCAACTGCCCCACACCTTCTTCCTGGTGCCCGGCTACGGCGCCCAGGGTGGCACCGCTGAAGATGTCCAGTACGCCTTCGATGCCAACGGCCACGGCGCCATCGTCAACTCCTCCCGGGGCATTATGTGCGCCTGGAAGAAGACCGGCAACAACGGCCAGGACTATCAGCAGGCAGCCCGGGATGCTGCCATCGCCATGCGGGAGGACATCTGCCGCTTTATCACCATTCAATAAAAGGAGGGAGCCGCTGTGCCCATCCAGAAACTTTGTAAAATCCTATCTGTGGAGCGCCTGAACGCCGACGCCGTCTCCCTCTGGCTGGAGGCCGGAGAGATGGCGGACGCCGCCCAGGTGGGCCAGTTCGTCAACATCAAATGCGGTGAGGGCCTGCTGCTCCGCCGCCCCATCTCCATCTGTCGGGCCGGGGAAGGAAAGCTCAACGTGGTCTTTGAGGTCCGGGGTGAGGGCACCGACTGGCTGGCCCGTCGCCAGGTCGGCGAAAGCCTGGACGTGCTGGGTCCCCTGGGCCACGGCTTCACCTTCCCTCAGGGTAAGGTGCTGGTGGCGGGAGGCGGCATCGGCGTGCCCCCCATGCTGAACACCGCCCAGAAGGCCCCCGCCGGGGCCATCGCCTGCCTGGGCTTCCGGGGGGCGGACAAGGCCATGCTGGTGGAGGAGTTCCAGGAGAGCTGTGAGCAGGTCTATCTGGCCAGCGATGACGGCACCCTGGGCACCCACGGCTTTGTGGCCACCATTGTGGATACTGCCCTGACCGAGCACCCGGAGATTGAGGCGGTGCTGGCCTGCGGCCCCAAGATCATGCTGAAGACCGTCTACGCCGCCGCCCAAAAGCACGGGGTGGCCTGTCAGGTCAGCATGGAGGAGCGGATGGGCTGCGGCATCGGTGCCTGCCTGGTCTGCGCCTGCAAGAGCGCCGACGGGGCCTATCGCCACGTCTGCAAGGACGGCCCTGTCTTTGACGCCGAGGAGGTGAGCTGGGATGAGTAAGCAAGTGGATCTGTCCGTCACCCTGGCGGGGATGACCATGAAAAACCCGGTGGTGGTGGCCTCCGGTACCTTTGGCTTTGGTCGGGAGTACGGCCAGTTCTATCCCATCGACGAGCTGGGCGGCATCTGCGTCAAGGGCCTCACCCTTCATCGTCGAGAGGGCAACCCGCCGCCCCGGATCGCCGAGACCCCCATGGGCATTCTCAATTCCGTGGGCCTTCAAAACCCCGGTGTAGACGGTTTTATTGCCCATGAGCTGCCGGAGCTGAAAAAGCATGATCTGCGGATCATCGCCAACATCTCCGGCAATACCCCGGAGGAGTACGGCATCATGTGCGCCAAGCTCTCCGAGGCCGGGGTGGACATGATCGAGGTCAACATCTCCTGCCCCAATGTGAAGGCCGGCGGCCTCCAGTACGGGGTGGTGCCCGCCATGGCCGCCGAGGTCACTGCCGAGGCCAAGAAACATTCCACCGTCCCGGTGATGGTGAAGCTGTCCCCCAACGTCACCGACATCACCGAGATCGCCCGGGCGGTGGAGGATGCCGGCGCCGATGCCGTCTCCCTGATCAACACCCTCCGGGGGATGCGGATCGATGTAAAAACCCACCGGCCCATTCTCCACATGAATACCGGCGGCCTCTCGGGCCCCGCTGTGCTGCCGGTGGCGGTGCGGATGGTCTGGGAGGTGTCCAATGCCGTCAAAATCCCGGTGCTGGGTATGGGTGGCGTGGCCAAGGGAGAGGACGCGGCCCAGCTGATGCTGGCCGGCGCCACCGCCGTGGCGGTGGGCACCGCCTGCTTTGCGGATCCCTATGCTCCCCTGAAGGTCCGGGACGGCCTGGCTGCCATCGCCGCGGAGCAGGGGCTGGACAGAGTATCCCAGCTCACCGGCCAGGTGATCCCCTGGTGATTTGCTCATCCAGGGTTTTAGTAGCTTAGAAAGAAAGAACGGAACGAAACATGACCACAATTTACCTGATCCGCCACGCCCAGGCGGAGGGCAATTACTTCAAGCGCATTCACGGCCAGTATGACAGCCCGGTTACCGCCCTGGGCCGCCGGCAGATCGCCTGCCTGCGGGAGCGCTTTGCCCCCATTCACATTGACGCCGTCTATGCCAGCGACCTGCGGCGCACCTGCCAGACCGCCGAGTCCATCTATCTGCCCAAGCAATTGGAGCTCCACCGGGAGCCTGGGCTGCGGGAGGTGGATCTGGGGGACTGGGAGGACCAGCCTTTCGGAAAGATATTTCTGACCCAGCGGGATCAGATGGAGCTGTTCCAGAGCGGCTGTCCCGACTGGTGCGCCCCCGGGGGAGAGCCTCTGGGGCAGGTGACAGACCGGATGGAGAAAACGCTGCGGCGGATCATTTCAGAAAATCCCAATCGAACCATCGCCGTGTTCAGCCACGGTACCGCGATTCGGAATCTGCTGACCCGGCTGCTCCACCGGCCCGAGACCCCTGAGTGGTATCTGCCTGAGGGCAATAATACCGCGGTGTCTTACCTGGAGGCGGAGGGCGATGACATTCAGGTGAAGTGGTATAACGACACCACCCATTTGACGCCGGATGCCCTGGCGGCTGCTCCCAGAGCAGACGGTGAAGGCAAGGACTATGACAGTCTGTTCTGGTTCCGGCCCTGGAACCCGGAGACGGAGCAGGACCGTTACTTGGCCTACCGCCGGGAGGGGTGGCTCAGCAGCCACGGTACCATGGAGCATTTTGACGGCCCTGCCTTTCTGTCAGCGGCCTTGAAGCACAGTGGTTACGATCGGACAGCGGTCCAGATCGTCATGGTGGGGGAAGAACCCGCCGGAATCCTGGAGCTGGACTATGAGCGGGGTGCCGACGAGGGAGTGGGCGCGATACCCTTCTACTATGTAGACCCTCAGCACCGGAAGCGAGGCAATGGCGTCCAATTGCTGGGACAGGCTGTGTCCGTCTATCGGGCTATGGGTCGGACCGCCATCCGGCTCCGGTGCGCCCCGGAAAACGGCACCGCCTTCCGTTTTTATCAGCGTCAGGGCTTCCAGAAGATCGGTATGGCCTCTGATTCTCCGGTTCCGCTATATCTGATGGAACGGCCTATTTTGTAAAAAGGAGAGGGCTATGCACTTTTGTGCATAGCCCTCTTTGTTTGTTCAGATCTCTTCTTCCTCATCTTCCTGCCATACCGGAGGCAAGGAGGTGGAATAGAGATCCAGATAGGACTCTAGTTCCTCTTCGGACTGAGGCTGGGTGGGCACGATACCGGTGCACTCGGAGCTGGAGGCCACATTGGAAATGTTGGGCATATAGTCGATGGGCAGCTTCTTACGCTTATCGGGTGCTTCCTTTTTTGCCATTATGATTCCTCCCGCTGGCAGCTGCGGACAAAGGCCCGAAGCTCCTTGGTGCTGCAGATTTGATTCTGATGGTCCATGGCCCGCTGCTGGATCCACTCGGGCAGCTGGGCCCAGAAGGCCTCCGCCGGGACGCTGGTCTGGAGCAGATCGCTGAGATTTTCATATTGCTGTTTCATTTGAAATCCACCTCGTCCCCTAGTGTGCCCCCGCTGTGAAAAAAATTCGTTCCAAGCGGGAACTTTTTTGCGTCTGCTCCGTCAAAGAGACAGAAAGCCAAAGAGAAAGGAGCTTGAGTGTTATGAAACGCATGCGCTTGTTTTCCTTGCTGTTAGCCCTGACCCTTTTGACCACTCTGCTGGCGGGCTGCGGCGCCAGCTCCGGCAGCGCCGCCAACGGGTCCATGGCCCCGGCTGCCGCCGGAGAAGCGGAAATGGCGGTGGCCGAAGACGCCGGCATCGGCGATTACGGCTTTGCAACCCAGGAGGCCCAGAGCGATGGAGGTGCTGTAACCCGGCCCAGTGACGCCAAGCTGATCTATACCGGTAACCTGTCTCTGGAGTGTACCGATCTGAATACCGCCATGGCGGGGCTTGAGGAGCTGGTGAACGCCCACGGCGGCTATCTGGAGCGCCAAGAGGTCTATCATGAGACCAACTGGCAGACAGCCGATTATACTGTTCGGGTGCCCAGCGAACAGTATGAGGCATTTCTCAACTCGGTCACTGACTGGGAGGGTTGCAAGGTCACCTACCAGAGCACCACCGTAGATGACGTGGGGGAAATCTATGCCGACATCGAAAACCGGCTGGAAACCCTTCAGATCAAACTGGACCGACTCCAAAGCCTCCTGGCCCAGGCGGAGAACATGGAGGACATCATCACCATTGAGAGCGCCATCTCCGAGGTGGAGTATGAGATTGAGGATCTGAGTGGGCAGAAAAACCACTATGACAGCCTCATCGACTATTCTACGGTCTATATCAGCCTTCAGCAGGTCAATACCTTCAGCGAAGGTGTGAACCCGACCCTGGGAGAACGGCTGTCCAGAGGCTTTACAAGGGGCCTGGAGAATTTTAGCCAGGGCTGTGCCGATTTGCTGGTCTGGATGGTCAGCAATCTCATCGGCGTGTTGATTTTCCTGGCGGTGGTGGCTGTGGTGGTAACTCTGCTGGTGCGCCGGAGACGCCGTAAGAAAGCCGGAAAGCTGCCCCCGGTCTCTGGGGAAGCGCAGCCAGAACAAGACAATCAGTAAGCGTCGATAACGAAAAAGGTCCTGGCACAGGCCAGGACCTTTTTTGTTAGGCAAGAAACAATTTTTCCAGGGTGTTAGGGCCAAAGTGGTCCGTGTCATACATCCACACCCGGCCCTGGGGAGAGGTGAAGCGAAACAGGATGCCGGTCTCCCGCTGGGTGTCTCCCTTCAGCTCCACCGGCCAGAATTCCAGTGTTGACCCGTCCCCATAGGCCAGTGTCAGCAGGGGAACCTCCTCCGGGGGATTGCGCCACCCTCTGCCCTGGGCGTCGGAGAGCAGGATATAGAGGGGATAACAGTCATCCCGATCCGCAGGCTGTGGCGTATCGCCCTCCAGCGTGGTGAGGCAGTCGTTTTCATAGGCGTAGGTGGTGCTCTCCGACAGGGCGGAAACGAAGTCTTGAAACTGGGTGTGCCGCCATAAAAACCAGCCGATGGAGGTGCAGCAGAAAGCCACCAACGCCACAGCCAGCAAGATAGCGGCATATAAAGTATAGTCCCGCCGGGTTTTAGGCTGCCTTGCTTTGGGGCGTTTCATCTCAGGTTCACCTCGGAGCGTTAGATAGCATTAGTGTAATATACCGTCGGTAAAAAACAACCCTGCCATTGTATGGCAGGGTTGTTGTCAGATCAAGTTAGCACTTGAGCAGGTGAGGTGATGCCTCAGGCCTTGGGGCCAGCGGCAACAACCTCATCGGACATGTGGGTGTACTTCTTGAAGTTCTCCACAAAAGAGGCAGCCAGCTTCTTGGCGGTGGCGGCATAGGCCTCCTTGTCCTCCCAGGTGTTCTCGGGG
>CABRZO010000034.1 GCA_902475455.1 uncultured Eubacteriales bacterium | reverse complement strand
CGGGTGCTGCCCTGACGGGCGCGGCCGGTGCCCTTCTGTCTCCAGGGCTTGATGCCGCCGCCGGAAACCTCGGCGCGGGTCAGAGAGCTCTGAGTACCCTGACGGCAGTTGGCCAGGTGATTCTTGACCACCTCATGGACGACAGCGGGGTTGGGCTCGATACCGAAGATGGACTCAGCCAGTTCGATCTCGCCGACCTTGGTGCCAGCCATGTTAACAACGTTAGCAGTAGGCATTTACGATACTCTCCTTTCCTTAGCGATTTCTGGCGGAAGCCTTCTGGGGGTTGACACGGGCAGAAGCCTTCTGCGGGTTGTTGCTGATGCCGGCGCCCTCGCCCTTCTTCTCGGGCAGAACCTTGGCAGTGCTGCGCAGGATGACCACGCCGCCGTTGGGGCCGGGGATGGCGCCCTTCACCGCGATCAGGTTGATGTCGGCATCCACCTTGGTGACGATCAGGTTCTCGATGGTCACCTGGTCGCCGCCCATCTGGCCGGCGCCGATCTTACCCTTGCGGATACGGCTGGGGGTGGAAGTGGAGCCCATGGAGCCCGCATGACGATGGACAGGGCCGCCGCCGTGGCTCATGGGGGTGCGCTGAGCGCCGTAACGCTTGATGACGCCGGCGTAGCCCTTGCCCTTGCTGATGCCGGTGCAGTCCACATGATCGCCCTCGGCGAAGATGTCGGCCTTGATGACATCGCCCACGTTGACGGTGGAGCAGTCGTCCAGGCGGAACTCCTTCAGCACCTTCATGGGCTCAACGCCGGCCTTGGCCAGGTGGCCCAGCTCAGGCTTGGTGAGCTTGCGCTCGGGGACGGGCTGGAAGCCCATCTGCACGGCCTCATAGCCGTCGTTCTCGAGGGTCTTCTTCTGCACCACGGTGCAGGGGCCGGCCTCGATGACGGTCACGGGGATGACCTTGCCGTCGGCGTCAAAGATCTGCGTCATGCCGACCTTCTTGCCGATGATTGCCTTTTCCATTTGGTTTTTTCCTCCTTGTAAAGGTTATTGGTCAGGAGAGTTGGCTCATTGGGCTGGCCATTGCTCTGCTGACATGACCCCCCTGCCCTCTACAACGCGGGCAGGAAGCGGGTACAACGGAAGTAAATAAGGTGTTCTCTCGAAATCAGAGCTTGATCTCGATCTCCACACCGGCGGGGAGCTGCAGGCTCATCAGGGCCTCAACCGTCTTGGGGGAGGGGTTCTGGATGTCGATCAGACGCTTGTGGGTCCGACGCTCGAACTGCTCCCGGGCATCCTTGTACTTGTGGGTAGCACGCAGGATGGTGACGATCTCACGCTTGGTGGGCAGAGGAATGGGGCCGGAGACAGCGGCGCCGGTGCGCTTGGCGGTCTCGACAATCTTCTCTGCACTCTGGTCGATGAGCTGATGGTCATAAGCCTTCAGCCGGATGCGAATGCTTTCGTTAGCCATTTGGTGGTTTCCTCCTTATTATTTCGTACTGTTGTACATGGGCCGGGCGGGCCTCGGACTGGCCTTCAGATTTATCCGCTTTGCCGGGTGTATCACTCCGGGACACAAGGAAAGCCGGCGCAGTGAGCCGGCCGATCCACTTGCTTCCGGCGATATACATCGCTTTGGGCACAGTGAAAAATCCTCAGCCGCCCGAATCCAGTCCGGACATACTCCGCGGAAGTTACCGGTTTTTGACGCCGCAATCTCCCGCATCATCGCAGTGCGCCCATACAGGCGCTCAATAATAATACTACAAAATAAGTAATAAAGTCAACGGTAATTTGCAAAAATCATCGACAGTTTTCCCTTCCCTGATGCCTCCGGCTTTGGGCGCTTTGACCAGCCTCAAACGCAGGCCGCCGCCCCGGCAGTCTGCCGGGGCGGCGGGGCAAAAAATCACGGTTTTTTCAGCGGCCGGGGTGAGCTTTGCCCGCCAGCTGGGAGAAGTAGACCCGGGTCTCCCGGGCGTTTTGATAGACCATGTCGGTCAGGTCCTGGAGGGAGTCGAATTTCCGCTCCCCCCGGAGCCGGGCGTAGTACTCCACCCGGATTTCCTGTCCGTAGAGGTCCCCTTCAAAATCCAGAATCCAGGGCTCCACGGTGATCTGGTCTCCGTCGTCCACCGTGGGGCGTATTCCCACGTTGGTCACCGCCATGCGGCTCACCCCATCGGGGGTCACCACCTTTGTGGCATACACCCCGTGGGCAGGCACCAGGATCTCCGGGGGCACCACCAGGTTGGCGGTGGGGAAACCGATGGTGCGGCCCAGCTGCTTGCCGTGGACCACCTCACCGGAAAAGGTGTGAGGATGGCCCAGAAATGCCATGGCCCGCTCCATCTCCCCCTGGGCCACCAGGGTCCGGATATAGGTGGAGGACACGGTGATGCCGTCCAACTCCACCTTCCGGATGATGTCGCAGCCCAGACCCAGCTGGGCACACAGGGCCTGGAGCCGGGCGGGGTTGCCCTCCCCCCGGTAGCCAAAGTGGAAGTCGTGGCCCGCCACCACATGGACCACCCCCAGCTCCTTCCGAAGGTAGTCGGTGACAAAGGCCTGCCAGGGCATGCGCATCATCCGGTCAAACTGGCCCACCACCACGTCCTGGATGCCGTAGCAGCGCTCCATCAGTCCCTTCCGGTCCTCCGGGGTGGACAGCAGCGGAATCTGGTGGCCCAAAATCTGAGAGGCCGGGTGCAGATCGAAGGTGAAGGCCACCGCCTCCCCCTCGGGCCCATATTCCCGGGCCCGCTCCACGGCCCGGCGCAGCAGCGCCCCGTGGCCCCGATGGACTCCGTCAAAGAAGCCCAGGGCGATGACCCGTTTTTTCTTGTCTGTTGTATCGCTCAAGTGGATGATCTCCCTTTTATTTGGTCTGAGGGGCAAAAAAGCTCTTGATGGTGGTCATTCTGCCGCCCCGGCGCTCTCCCAGCATCAAAAACTCGCCCTCGGCGCCGTAGACCCGGTAGGTGCCCTCCTCCCCGGGGCAGGAAAAGTCGTTGCCGTTGCGGCACCGGCGCTCCGCCTCTCCCCGGATGGTCAGGGCGGGGTAGCCCTGAAAATAGGCGTCCACCGGCAGCAGCAGTTCCGCCGGATTGTCATGGGCCAGAATCTGCTCCATGGTGACGGCCTGGCTCAGGTCGAAGCCCGCCGCCTGGGTGCGCCGCAGGGTGGTCATGATTCCGCCGCAGCCCAAGGCGGCGCCGATGTCATGGCACAGGGTGCGGATATAGGTGCCCTTGGAGCACGCGATCCGCAGCAGATAGTCCCGCTCCCCGGTCTGCTCCAGCACCTCCAGCCCAAAAATCGTGATGGGCCGGGGCTGGCGCTCCACGGTCTTGCCCTGCCGGGCCAGCTCATAGAGCTTTTTCCCGTCCCGCTTCAGGGCGGAGTACATGGGGGGCACCTGTAAAATGTCCCCGGTGAACTGGGGCAGCACCGCTTGCAGCTCCGGCAGTCCCACCGTCACCGGGTGCTCCTCCAGCACCGTGCCGGTGCTGTCCTGGGTGTCGGTGACCTGGCCCAGGCGCAGGGTGGCCACATACTCTTTTTCTCCGGACTCGGCGAACTCCACCGCCCGGGTGGCCCGGCCCACAAACACCGGCAGCACCCCGGTGGCCAGGGGATCCAACGTGCCGGCGTGGCCCACCCGGCGCTCCCCCATGACTCGCCGCAGCTTGGCGCACACGTCCATGCTTGTCCAGTTCTGGGGCTTGTCCACAATAATAATGCCGCTGGGCATCTTCAGTCCTCCCGGCCCTGGACGGTCCGGATGGCCGCAAGCACCTTGGCCCGGGCCTCCTGCTCGTCCACGTCAAACATGCTGGCCCCGGCGGCGGCGGCGTGACCGCCGCCCCCCAGCAGACCGCAGACCTGGGTGGCGTTGAGGCTGCCGTCGGTGCGCAGGCTCACCTTCCACACCCGCTCCTCCAGCTGCCGCAGGGTGGCGGAGGCCTTGACGCCCTGGATCTTGTTGGCCCAGGAGGCCAGCTCCTCGCTGTCCCCCTGGCTGGCCTCGAACTCCGCCAGATCCGCCAGGGAGATGGCCCCCACGGCCAGGGCGCCGTCGTCAAAGAACTCCATGCTCTCCAGCAGCCGGTTCTGGAGCCGGATCTCCTTCAGGGACAGGGTCTGGAAGCAGTTGCGGTTCACCTGCTTCCAGAAGTCGCCGTACTCCATCAGCTCGGCAGCAATCCGGTGGGTGGCCGGGGTGGTGTTGTTATAGACAAAGCAGCCGCAGTCGGTGGTGATGGCGATGTAGAGCTGCTTGGCAATCTCTCCATCCATCACCCCCAGCTCCTTGCAGATCCGGTAGATGATCTCGCCGCAGGCGGCGGCGGTGGGGTCCAGGCAGGTTTCCTGGGCATAGCCCTCGTTGGAGGGGTGGTGATCGATGCACAGCTCGCTCTTGCCCCGCCACTGCTCCAGGGCCGGGGGCAGCAGGTTTTCCGTGGCGATGTCCACCGCCACAATGTGCTCCGGCGCAAAATCCGCCGGGGCGTAGCAGCCGGTCATATAGCCGGCATAGGTCTCGGTGATCCCCGGGTTATAGGCCACATGGGCGGTCTTGCCCAGCCCCCGCAAAGCCAGGGCCAGGGCGGCGGCGGACCCCAGGGTGTCCCCGTCGGGCCGGACGTGGGTAAGCAGCAGGAAGTTGTCCCGCTGGAGCAGCCACTGGGCTGCCTGTACTTCGGTCATTTCCCCTCGTCCTCCTCCAGAATGTGGTCGATCATGGTCACCATCCGGACCCCCCGCTCGATGGAGTCATCGGCCAGGAACTGAAGCTCCGGGGTGTAGCGCAGGGTCAGGGCGTGGCCCAGCTCCCGGCGCAGGTAGCCGGCGGCGGATTTCAGGCCCTTGACCACTTCCTTGATGTCGCTCTGGTCCAGGGCGCTGACATAGACCCGGCAGTAGCGCAAATCGGTGGTGGTGTCCACCCGGGTGATGGAGATGAGCCCCTGGACCCGGGGGTCCTTCACCGTCCGCAGCAGGGAGGCCAGCTCCCGCTGGATGTCCTCGTTGATCCGGTTGATTCGATTGGTTGCCATAGTGTTCTCCTTATCAAAAAACGGCGCAGAATGCAGAATGTTCTTCCCTTCTGCATTCTGCGCCAAGCCAGTTCAAATCATGTGTCGGTCTGTCTCACAGAATTTCCCGGCCCGGGGCCGGGAATTCTGATTCAGTTTTGGGAAAAAGCGCGCCTCAGCGCTCGATCTCCTGCATCTCGAAGCACTCCAGGATGTCGCCCACCTTCAGATCGGAGAACTTCTCCAGGGTGATGCCGCACTCGTAGCCGGCGGCCACTTCCTTGACGGAGTCCTTGAAGCGCTGCAGGGAGGCGATCTCGCCCTCGTGGATCACGATGCCGTCCCGGACCAGCCGCAGCTGGGCGTTCCGGGTGACCTTGCCCTCCAGCACATAGGAGCCGGCCACGATGCCCACGTTGGTGATCTTGTAGACCTGGCGGACCTCCACCCGGCCCAGCTCCACTTCCTTGAACTTGGGAGCCAGCATGCCCTTCATGGCGGACTCGATCTCCTCGATGCACTCGTAGATGACCCGATACATCCGCATATCCACCTTATCCCGGGCGGCGGCAGCCTTGGCCTGGGCGTCGGGGCGGACGTTGAAGCCCACGATGATGGCGTTGGAGGTGGCGGCCAGCATGACGTCGCTTTCGTTGATGGCGCCCACGGCGCAGTGGATGACCCGGACGTTGACCTCTTCGTTGGACAGCTTCTCCAGGGAGATCTTCACCGCCTCGGCGGAGCCCTGGACGTCGGCCTTCACCACGATGTTCAGGTTCTTCATCTCGCCTTCCTTGATCTGACTGAACAGATCGTCCAGGCTCACCTTCTGCACCGGCCGGTTCATGGCGTCCTTCTTCTCCTGCTTGCGCTGCTCCGCCAGCTCCCGGGCCATGCGCTCGTCGGCCACCACATAGAAGTCGTCGCCGGCCTCAGGCACTTCGCTCATGCCGATGATCTCCACCGGCACGGAGGGGCCGGCGCTCTTGAGCTTCTTGCCCCGGAAGTCGGTCATGGCACGGACGCGGCCCACGGCGGTGCCGGCGATCAGGATGTCGCCCTGGTTCAGGGTGCCGTTCTGCACCAGCAGGGTGGCCACGGGGCCCCGGCCCTTCTCCAGCCGGGCCTCGATGACGGCGCCCTTGGCGGAGCGGTTGGGGTTGGCCTTCAGCTCCCGCATCTCGGCGGTGAGCACCATCATATCCAGCAGGTTGTCGACGCCCTCGCCGGTCTTGGCGGAGATTTTGCAGATGATGGTATCGCCGCCCCACTCCTCGGGCACCAGCTCATACTCGGTGAGCTGCTGCATGATCCGGTCGGGGTTGGCGCCGGGTTTATCCATCTTGTTGATGGCCACAATAATCGGAATCTGGGCGGCCTTGGCGTGGTTGATGGCCTCCACGGTCTGGGGCATGATGCCGTCGTCGGCGGCCACCACCAGGATAGCCAGGTCGGTGATCATGGCGCCCCGGGCCCGCATGGCGGTAAAGGCCTCATGGCCGGGGGTGTCCAGGAAGGTAATCACATTGTCGCCCACGTTGACCTGATAGGCGCCGATGGCCTGAGTGATGCCGCCGGCCTCGCCGGAGGCCACGTTGGCATTGCGGATATAGTCCAGCAGGCTGGTCTTGCCGTGGTCGACGTGGCCCATGACCACCACCACGGGGGCCCGGGGGACCAGATCCTCTTCCTTGTCCTCGTGGTCGTCGATGAGCTTCTCCTCGATGGTGACAATGACCTCATGCTCCACCACGCAGCCCAGCTCCTCGGCGATGAGGGCGGCGGTGTCAAAGTCGATGACGTCGGAGAGGGAGGCCATGAAGCCATTCTTCATCAGGGTCTTGACCACCTCGGCGCCGGTCTTCTTCATCCGGCTGGCCAGCTCGCCCACGGCGATCTCGTCGGGAATCTGCACCTTCACCGGGGCCTTCTTGGCGATCTCCAGCTGGAGCCGGCGCATCTGACGGGCCTGCTCCTCCTGGCGGCGCTTGGCGGACTGGCGCTGCTGCTGCTGGCGGTTGCGGCTCTGCTGCTTGATCTTCTGCTTGCCCTGGCTCTGCTGCATCCGCTCCGCCCGCTCCGGGGCCAGATCCTCCAGGTGCTGGTCATAGCGGTCCAGGTTGACGTCGGCGGCCTTCCGGGTGTCCACCACCTTCTTCTGGGGCACCCGGCTCTGGGGCTTGGGGGCCTCCTGAGGCTGCTGGGTCTCGGCGGCCTTGGGCTGACCAGCCTTGGCCTCCGGGGCCTTGGACTGGCCGGCGGCGGGCTTGGCGGCCTTGGGATCAGCCTTGGGGGCCTCCTGCTTCTTCTGGCCGGGCTGGGCGCCCTCGGCATAGACCTCCGCCAGGCTCTCCATCTGATGGTGCTGGGTCAGATACTCAAAGATCAGGCTCAGCTCCTCATCGGTGAGCACCTGCATGGTGCTCTTGGGGGCAGTGCCATAGGTGGACAGGATCTCGGTAATCTCCTTATTGCTCACGCCAAAGTCCTTGGCCACCTCACGCACACGATACTTCACTTCAATACTCATATAAAATAGCCACCTCCTGTAAGTTCGGGGCTCGTGCCAATGGGAAAGCCCGGGCAGGAAAGCCTACGCTTTCCCATTGGCACAAACGGCCTGTGGTGCCCCGGCGCAGCCGGGGACCGAATACACTTTATGATTGATCACGCTGCCGCCGGGATATCCCGGGGCCGGATTCGGGCGCCGGCTCATGACTTGCGCCGGGCGGATTTCTTGCCGTGCCGGGCGGTGTCCGCCTTCCGGCGCAGCGCTTTGCCCTGCCGGGTCTTCAGGGCCTGGGCCGTTTCGGCCCACTGGGGATGCTGCCCGGCCAGCTTTTCCGCCAGTGCCGCGGCAAACCCCAGATCACACACCCCGGCGGCGGCCAGGGCCTCAAAGCCCACCGCCTCCCCCAGCTCCGCTTTGGTCTCGGGCAGGGTGATCACCGGCAGTTTATCGCTCTCCAGTCGCTTCAGCCGCTGGGCGGTGTTGTCCCCGGCGTCGGCGGCCAGAATCAGCAGCCGGGCCTTGTGGTCCAGGGCCGCCTGCCGGGCGGCCTCCTCTCCCAGCTGGAGCTGTCCCGCCCTTCTGGCCATAGCCAGCAGGGCCAGCCAGGGGCTCAGGACTGCTCCTCCGCCGTCACCGGCGGAGCCTCCTGCATCTCCCGCTCCAGGGCGTCCCAGACCTCTTCCGGGATCTGGCAGCTGAAGGCCCGCTCCAGAGCCCGGGCCTTCCGGGCCTTTTTCAGGCACTCCGGGTTGGGGCACACATAGGCCCCCCGGCCGGGTTTCCGGCCCCGGAAATCCAGGGACACCTCCCCCTCCGGGGAGCGCACCGCCCGGATCAGTTCCCGCTTGGGTTTCATTTCCCTGCAGCCCAGGCACTGGCGCAGGGGGATTTTCTTGGGCATGGAGCTAACCTCCTCTCACCCTCCGGCGGAGGGTCGCTTATTCCGCTTCGTCCTCAGAGAAGTCCGGATCCTCGTCGAAAGCCTCCTCAGAGACAGCCTCCGCCTCCGGGGCGGCCTCGGTCTCAGCCTCGGGGGCCTCGTCCTGGATGAAATCCTCGTCCTCATCGACGATCAGGGCATCTTCGTCAAAGTCCTCGTCGCTGTCGGCGGCGGAGACGGGCTTGATGTCGATCTTGTAGCCGGTGAGCTTGGCGGCCAGCCGGGCGTTCTGGCCCTCCTTGCCGATGGCCAGGCTCAGCTGATCGTCGGGCACCACCACCCGGCAGCTCTTGGTCTCACCCTCCAGCACCCGGACGCTGACCACGTCAGCCGGGGCCAGGGCAGCGGCAACATATTCGCCGGGATCCTCGCTGTACTTGATGATGTCCACCTTTTCGCCGCCCAGCTCTTCCACCACGTTGTTGACCCGCTGGCCCCGGGGACCCACGCAGGCGCCGATGGGATCCACGTCGGGATCGTTGGACCAGACCGCCATCTTGGTGCGGCTGCCCGCCTCCCGGGAGATGGAGCGGATCTCCACCAGGCCGTCAAAGATCTCGGGCACTTCCATCTCGAAGAGACGGCGCACCAGGCCGTAGTGGGTCCGGGAGATCACCACCTGGGTGCCCCGGGTGGTGCGGCGGACCTCCACCACATAGACCTTGATCCGGTCTCCCACGTGGTAGACCTCGCCCTTGACCTGCTCGCCGGAGGAGAGCAGAGCCTCGGTGGTCTCGCCGCCGGCCATCAGCTTGACATAGAGGGCGCCGGAGTGGTCGTCCACCCGGTTCACCACGCCGGTCATCAGCTCGGCGGTCTTGTCGGTGAAGGCGTCAAACACCTTGTTGCGCTCCGCCTCCCGGATGCCCTGGATGATCACCTGGCGGGCAGTCTGGGCGGCGATGCGGCCAAAGTTCTTGGTGCGGATCTCGCTGGACACCACATCGCCCAGCTGCACATGGGGCAGGCTGCGGCGGGCGTCCTCCAGGGAGATCTCGGTGTAGGGGTTGTCGACCTCCTCCACCACGTCCCGGCGGATCACCATCCGGACGATGTTGTTCTCCTCGTCGGCGATCACCGCCACGTTGTCCCCCACGCCCTCGTGGTCCCGCTTATAGGCGGTGGCCAGGGCCTGGGAGATCTTCTCCAGCATGTATTCCTTCTTGATGCCCCGCTCCCGCTCCAGCTGATCCAGAGCCAGGAAGAATTCGCGGTTGTCCTGCTCCTGGGTATTTTCCGTCTTTTTCGTTCTCTTAGCCATTTGGATGACACTCCCTTATCACGGCTGGCAAGCCTAACACTCTAAACTAGTCCTTAAAATTCAATGTGGAGCCGCACCAGGGCGATCTCCTTCTTGGCGAAGGTGACGCTCTCCCCCGCCACATTCACCGTCACGTCGCCGTCCTGATACCCTTCCAGTGCGCCGGTAAACTCCTTCCGGCCCTCCCGGGGGCGGTACAGCTTCACGTCCACCTGGCTGCCCAGGAAGGCGTCAAAATGCTCCGGCTTTTTCAGGCTGCGGTCGGCGCCGGCGCTGCCCACCTCCAGCACATAGGCCCCCTCGATGGGGTCGCTCTCATCCAGGGCGTCGCTGAGGGGCCGGGACACCGCCTCGCACTGGTCGATGTTGACGCCCCCCGGGGCGTCGATATACACCCGCAGATACCAGGTGCCCGCCTCCCGGACATATTCCACATCCCACAGGGTGCAGCCTGCCGCCTCCACAAAGGGCAGGGCCAGCTCAGCGCAGACCTCGGTCACTTTTTTCATGGGCTTACCGCCTTTCCCCTCCGGGCCGGTGCCCGGGCAAAATTTCCAAGAAAAAGAGCGGAGCCACAGGCTCCACTCTCATTCCTACCTACTATCATGCTTATCATAGCACGCTATTTTGGGAATTGCAAGGATTTTTTGGCAGCTCAGGCGGGTTTACCGGAGCATTTCCTCCAGGGGTTTCAGGAAAAACAGGTGGAAGGTGCCGGTGCACAGCAGCTCCCCCTGATTGCCATAGCACTTGGCGTCATAGACCCCCACGCTGCGGCCCAGGTGGACGCTCTCCACCACACAGCGCACCGTGTCCCCCTCCCGGGCGGACTTCAGGTAGTTGACGCTGCAATCCAGGGTCACCGCCGCCATGCCGGTGCTGCTGGCCGCCATCCCCGCCAGCTGGTCCATCAGGGTATAATAGACCCCGCCGTGGACAATCCCCAGGGGGTTGCACAGCTCATGGGTGGCCACAAAATACCCCTCCGCCCGCCGGGGGGTCAGGCTGTCGCACTTCAGCCCCAGCAGGCCGGCAAAGTGGCCCGGGGTGGAGCAGCGCTCCATGATGGTCTGATAAAATTCCTGTTTCTCCTGTTCCGTCACCAGAGATTCCTCCCAAATACAATGATATCATCTATATTGTACCCAAATGACGGGCCAAATGCAACTAAGGCGCATAGGATGGAGGGAACGCAGGGCGCCCCTTTGGGCGCGCCCCGCCACAACGGACGCCCCGGGACGGGGCGCAAGGAGGTTTTCGCGATGCTGGAGATTCAACCGGTGGACCCGGAGTTCGTCCGGGTGTGGCGCCGGGTCAAATCCACCCCCGCCCCCACCGGGGCGGAACAGACACCCCCGGCCCGGGAGGAGGGCTGGGGAGAATTTCTCACCGGCAAGATCCGCTCGGAGCTCCAGCGGGCCAGAGATTACCGGGCCCTGGGGCTGGAGGCGGCGGCCCGAGAGAGCATGGCCAGAGCAAAAAAGCTGTCCGCCGCCTGGTTCTTCCGGTCCGGGGAGCGGTATCTGCCCCTGAACTGGGGCAGGGCCAACCGCTATCCCGGCCCGGGGGCCGCCATCCGGCAGCTCTACCTGGGGGAACAGCTTTCAGAACAGGATTATCTGCGGGCAAAGGAAACCTGCGGGGACGATACCCTGGGGCAGGTCTTTGACTTCTGCGCCCGGGGCTGCCAAAAGGCCCGGCAGGCGCTGTGGGATCGGGTGGAGCGGGGCGGACGGTAAGCCGTGCCCTTTCCGCCTCAGTTACGACGACGGCGCTCCTCCAGGCAGCCCACCACAACGATGCCGCCGGAAACCAAAATCAATGCCAGAAATGCCATGATAGACCACTCCTTTGTGTTTTTCTGGAGTCAGTGTACCACAATCTCCCCCGGGAAAAAACCAAAGCCGCATAAAAGATTCCTTATATTTTGGTTAAGCCGGCGGCAAAAGGGCGCATCGCGAAGCAAACGCGATGCGCCCTGAAGGCATTTATAGAACTTTGGAGAGAAATTCCTTGGTGCGGTCCTCCCGGGGATTGCCGAAGATTTCTTCCGGCCTGCCCTGCTCCAGGATGTGGCCGCCGTCCATGAACAGCACCCGGGTGGCAACCTCCCGGGCAAAGCCCATCTCGTGGGTGACCACCACCATGGTCATACCCTCCCGGGCCAGCTCCTTCATAATTTCCAGCACCTCGCCCACCATCTCCGGGTCCAGGGCGGAGGTGGGCTCGTCAAAGAGCATCACCTTGGGCTTCATCATCAGGGCCCGGGCGATGGCAATGCGCTGCTTCTGGCCGCCGGAGAGCTGGGCCGGATAGGCCTCCGCCTTGTCGGGCAGTCCCACCCGCTCCAGCAGCCGCTGGGCTTCGGCATCGGCCTCTTGCCGGGTCATCAGCCCCAGCTGCACCGGGGCCAGGGTCATGTTCCGCCGCACCGACAGGTTGGGGAACAGGTTGAAGTGCTGGAACACCATGCCCATCTGGCGGCGCACCTTGTCTATGTCCACCTTGGGGGCGGTGAGCTCGGTGTCGTCAAAGAAGACCTGGCCGGAGGTGGGGGTCTCCAGCAGGTTCAGGCAGCGCAGGAAGGTGGACTTGCCGGAGCCGGAGGGGCCGATGATGACCACCTTTTCTCCGTCCTCGATGCGCTCGGTGATATCCTCCAGCACCACATGCTTGCCAAAGGCTTTGGTCAGATGATTAACGGCGATCACTGGCTCTCAACCTCCTCTCAAAGATACCCAGCAGCCAGGTGAACAGCACCACCAGCACCAGATAGATCACGGCGATGCCCAGATAGGGGAACAGCACGCTGTAGGTCCGGGCGCCCACCGCCTGGGCGGCGTAGAGCAGCTCCTTACCGCCGATGGTGGTGATCAAAGCGGTGTCCTTGAACAGGGTGATAAACTCATTGCCCAGGGCGGGCAGGATGTTCTTGATGGCCTGGGGAATGATGATAAACCGCATGGTAGGCACATAGCTGAGGCCCAGCGATCTGCCCGCCTCCATCTGGCCCACATCCACGCTCATGAGGCCGCTGCGGACGATCTCCGCCACATAGGCCCCGGAGTTGATGCCCAGGGCCAGGGCGCCCACCATGGTGTAGTTGCGGCTGGTGGCAAAGATGATGGTGCCCATGATCAGCATCTGGACGATCATGGGGGTGCCCCGGATCACGGTGGTGTACACCTTGCACACCAGATCCACAATCCCCAACACCGGGTTCCGGTGGCCGGGCCGCTGCTGGTCGTGGGCGGTGCGCACCACCGCCACCAGCACACCCAGCACCAGGCCGATGGCCAGGGCGATTACCGTCAGCTCCAGGGTGGTCAGCACACCCCGCAAATACAGCTGCCACCGGCCTTCCGCCACAAAGGCCCGGTAAAAGCTGTACAGGAAAGACTCACCGGGGCCCAGCGTGGCCCCCTGGGCCAGCTGGGAGGTGAGATCCGCATACCATTGCGCCAGATCCATGCGCGCACTCCTTTCTGTCACGATGGCAAAAGCGGGCGGCCATGGGGCCGCCCGTTATTTGCCGTTTTCTGTCTGAAACTCCCTTACTCGGCAGGGATATATTTGTCGATGATGGACTGGACAGTGCCGTCGGCGATCAGCTCCTCCAGAGCGCCGTTGATGGCGTCCAGCAGAGCGGTGTTGCCCTTGGCCACGCCGATGGCGTAGTCCTCGTTGGCAAACTCACCCTCCAGAATGGTCAGACCGGCATTGGCCTTCACATACTCCTGGGCGGGGGCGTTGTCGATGACCACAGCGTCCACCTGGCCGTTGAGCAGGGCCTGGACGGCAGTGGCGCCGTCGTCGTAGGCGGTGACGTTCTCCTCACCGTAGCCGCCGTTCTCCGGGGTGTCGGAGCAGTAGATGTAGCCGGTGGTGCCCCGCTGGCAGCCGATCTGCTTGCCCTCCAGGTCATCCACAGAGGCGATGTCAGAGCCCTCGGGGACGATGACCACCTGGACGCCGTTGGCGTAGCTGGTGGTGAAGTCCATGACGGCCAGCCGGTCCTCGTCAACGGTGACACCGGCCATCACCATGTCGCTCTTGCCGTTCTGAACGGCCAGCAGGGCGGCGTCAAAGTCCATGTCGTCGATGACCAGCTCCAGGCCCAGCTTGTCGGCGATGGCCTGGGCCACCTCCACGTCGATGCCCTCGAAGGAGCCGTCACCGGCCACCATCTCATAGGGAGGGAACTGGGCGTTGGTGGACATGATCAGCTTGCCGTCCTCCACCAGCTTCAGCTCACCGGCATCGGTGCTCTCGCCGGAGGAGGTGGAAGCGTCAGCGGAGGTAGAGGCATCGGCCTCAGAGGAGGTGGTGCTGCTCTGGGCGCTGGTGGAGGCGTCGGAGCTGGAAGCACCGCTCTGGGAGGCGGAATTGCCGCAGGCGGTCAGCAGCACAGCGCACATGCTCACAGCCAGCAGCAGAGAAAGCAGTTTCTTCATTTCAATCTCTCCAATATGTCGATTTTTCGGATGTTCTTCCGATCTTCTGGATTATACGCTCTATACATTTAAAATGCAAGCGCTTTTCCCGCTTTTGCCACCCCCGGGTGAAATCTTCGTACACCTTGGCCAGCTTTGACGGATATAATCCGGGTTGTTTGGCGGTTTTTTGCCCTCCGCCGTAAATGCGGAGGGCAAAAATATACATTATATTATGAATATTATGCGTTAAGGTCAGAACTTCGCACCGCCGAACTCGCTGAGCTTCAGACCCTTATTTTTGTCCAAGACCCAATTAATGCTCCACTGGGCGCCGAAGAGCAGCAGCTTGTTGCCCTTGTAATCCTCCACCAGCTTGACGTCGTTGCCCTTAATGATGTCCTCCGGGTCCCCGTCGTACTCGTCAATCCAGCGCAGGTACTCGTAGGGCAGGCTCTCCATGATGAGCTCCACGTTGTACTCGTTTTTCAGCCGGTACTGGAACACGTCGAACTGCAGGGTGCCCACCACGCCCACGATGACCTCCTCCATGCCGGTATAGGGGATCTTGAAGATCTGGATGGCGCCCTCCTGGGCGATCTGCTCGGCCCCCTTGATGAACTGCTTGCGCTTCAGGGTGTCCTTGGGCCGCACCCGGCAGAAGTGCTCCGGGGCGAAGGTGGGAATGGGGTCGAACTGGAACTTCTTGCCCGGGGCGCAGAGGGTGTCGCCAATGGAGAAGATGCCCGGATCGAACACGCCGATGATGTCCCCGGCGTAGGCCTCCTCAATGATCTCCCGCTCGGCGGCCATCAGCTGCTGGGGCCGGGACAGCTTGACCTTCCGGTCCTGCTGGACCAGGTAGACCTCCTTGTCCGCGTCAAAGCGGCCGGAGCACACCCGGACAAAGGCGATCCGGTCCCGGTGAGCCTTGTTCATGTTGGCCTGGATCTTAAAGACAAAGCCGGAGAAGTCGTCGTCAAAGCTGTCGATGACCTGATCCCCGGCCTTCCGGGGCAGGGGGGCGGTGGTCATCCGCAAAAACTCCTCCAGGAAGGGCTCCACGCCGAAGTTGGTCAGGGCGGAGCCGAAGAACACCGGGGACAGCTTGCCGTGGCGCACCGCCTCCATGTCAAACTCGGCGCCGGCCCCCTCCAGCAGCTCCACCTCGTCGGCCAGCTGGTCCCGCTTGTCCTGGCCGATGAGCTCCACCAGCGCCGGATCGTCCAGATCCACCTCGGTGGCAGTGGCGGCCTTGGCGTTGGTGTTGGAGGTGAAGTGGATGATCTTGCGGTGGCTCAGGTCATAGACGCCCTTGAATTCCTTTCCGGAGCCGATGGGCCAGTTGATGGGACAGGTGGCGATGCCCAGCTCCTGCTCCAGCTCCTCGCAGAGCTCGAAGGGGTCCCGGGCGTCCCGGTCCATCTTGTTGATGAAAGTGAAGATGGGAATATCCCGCAGGGCGCACACCTTGAACAGCTTCCGGGTCTGGGGCTCCACGCCCTTGGCGGCGTCGATGACCATGACGGCGCTGTCGGCGGCCATCAAGGTGCGGTAGGTGTCCTCGGAAAAGTCCTGGTGGCCCGGGGTGTCCAGGATGTTGATGCAGAAGCCCTCATACTGGAACTGCATCACGGAAGAAGTGACGGAAATGCCCCGCTGCTTCTCGATCTCCATCCAGTCGCTGGTGGCGGCCCGGGCGTTTTTCTTGCCCTTGACCACGCCGGCCTGGTTGATGGCCCCGCCGTAGAGCAGGAACTTTTCGGTCAGGGTGGTCTTACCGGCGTCCGGGTGGGAGATGATGGCGAAGGTGCGGCGGCGGTTGATTTCAGCTGTATACTTTGCCACGGAAGAAAACCTCCTCAAAAATCGCAGATAGAATAACTTGATCGGATACGCCCCAGGGGCAGAACAGCGGTCATTTACAAGGGAAGAACCTCCTCAAAAAACAGGTGAATCCGTTGGCGCCCCGGCCGGCGGGGCAAAGGGCGGCGGCCCTCACATCAGCACCGACATCAGCACCGGTATGGTGACCATGCTGAGGACGGTGGTGACAAACACGCCCTGGACCGCCGAGGGCTCGTCGGCCCCGTACTCCCCCGCCAGCATGCTGACGGTGGTGGCGGTGGGCATGGCGAACACCACCACGCACACCCCCAGCAGCACCGGGTCGGTGAGGAAAAAGTGGAGTCCGAACCACACCAGCGCCGGCAGAACGATCAGTCGCA
>CABRZO010000033.1 GCA_902475455.1 uncultured Eubacteriales bacterium | reverse complement strand
CCCGCCGCAGGGGCTGCCGGGCGATGGAAATGCCGATGACCAGCAGGGCGCCGGGGGTGGTGATGTTTCCGATGGTGCCGATGGTGTCGGTGAGCACCCCGGGGAATTTCCAGCCGGTGAGGGCCAGCACCACCGCCGCCACGCTGGCCAACACGCAG
Organism: uncultured Eubacteriales bacterium; assembly: GCA_902475455.1. GTDB lineage: Bacteria > Bacillota > Clostridia > Oscillospirales > Oscillospiraceae > UMGS1766. Next base: position 16,457 of record CABRZO010000033.1, on the reverse strand, counting down.
GGGCTGGCAAAGGTGGTCCACTTGAGTTCCAGCTTCTTCTGTTCTCCCCCCTGCCAGGCGCTGTCCCGGATCAGCAGATAGACCCCCGCAATGTACATGAAGGGGTAGAAGGGGATGTTCAGCACCGCGTTGTAAAACACCGCCTCATGGCCGAAAATGGCCTGGACCACCGGAAATCCGATAAAGCCGCAGTTACTGAACAGGATCATATTGGCATAGGTTCCCCGGGAGCCCTGGGGCACCCGCAGCAGGCGCACCGCCAGCAGGGACAGAGCCCCCACCACTAGGTAGCTGGCCACGGAGATCAGCAGCAGCTCCACCACCGTTCCCAGGCCGGGCAGGTTGTCGTTGCTCAGCACGCTGTACAGGATGGTACAGGGGGTGGTGATGTAGACCACCAGCTTGGTGAGCACCACCTGGGCATTGTCGGGAAAAATCCCGCTCTTTTGCCCCACCCAGCCCACAATCAAAATCAGGAACAGCTGGATCATGGCCATAAAGATTGACGCCATATTCATGGAAAAGGACCTCTTTTCTCTCTCAGGGGAATACCACCTGGACCAGCAGCATATACAGGGCGGTGGAGCCGAAAATACTGACCAGCTCATTGCGCTTCCACAGGTGGAGCAGGGCGCACACCGCCACGCACAGCAGTTCCGGCAGACCGTGGCCGGCGGAAAACAGGTCGATGTTGCGCAGGCAGTAGACCACCAGCAGGGCGATCACCGCCGGGGGCAGCACGCCCCCCAGATAGGTCACCCATTTGGGCACCCCCTTCCCCTTCCGGCCCCCGAAGGCCAGAAAGGGCAGCAGCCGCAGGCCGAAGGTGATCAGGGCCATCACCAGGATGACCAGGGCGGCGTAAATCTGTTGGGCATTCATACCGCCGCCCCCTCTCCGGAGTCCCGCTCCAGATGCCGGCGCAGCAGCAGCATGGCCGCCACAATGGCCCCCAGGGCGGGGATCAGAAACAGGTCGGGGCCGAAAACCAGCAGGCACACCACCCCGCAGCACACACCGCAGAGGGCCGGGGCATGGCCTTTGCCCTTGGCCTGCTTCCACTGCTCCACCGCCAGCACCACAAACAGGGCGGTCATGGCGAAGTCCACTCCGGTGGTGTCAAAGGTGATGAGCTCCCCCACCGTGGCCCCCAAGACGCTGCCCGCCACCCAGTAACAGTGGTCCAGCAGGGAGACGGCGAAGTAGTAGTCCGCCGGGTCCACCCGGGCCGGGGGCAGCCCCGCCGCCAGCAGGGCGTAGGTCTCGTCGGTGAGGGCGAAGATCAGATAGCCCTTCCGGCGCCCCAGGCCCTGATAGCGGCCCACCATGCTCAGGCCGTAAAAAAAGTGGCGGAAGTTCAGCAGAAAGGTGAGCAGGGCCACCTGGGGCAGGCTGGTGCCCTCGGCGATCAGGCTGACGGCCAAAAACTGGGCGGAGCCGGCATAGACCAGAATGCTCATGGCCGCAGCCCAGAACACCCCCAGGCCAATGCTGTTCAGCAGCAGGCCAAAGGCGGTGCCCAGGGCCAGATAGCCCGCCAGCACCGGCAGGGTGCGCTGCAGCGCCACCCGAAGGGTCCCTCCGCTCATCCCTTTGACCATAGCCCGCTCCTCACGTCCTCTCTTCCCTGGTAAAATGCACAGTATTTCTATTATAATGAATGAACTGTTGAAATGCAAGGACTCCCGCCCCTCCTCTCCCCGCCGCAAGGCACAAAAAAAGCCGCCCCATCCCCCTTGAGATGGAGCGTTTTCGCCAAAACCGGCCCTGCCGGCCTCTCTTTCCCTTGTCTGTGCCCGTACCTCCCCCCATCTGTCCCCGGCAATCGGATGGGCCCCATATGCCGCCTACCTCTGTTCCGGCAAGCACCGACGGCCGGCGGCAAAAATTTTCTGCTTTTTTGAAGACATTTATCCCTTACCTTCGTTTTTAAAAAAAGATTGCAGGTGCAAAAAATATTTTTCATTGCGTTTTAGTTTCATTTAAGATTCAAGTGCTACTCTGCCCAGTCGGAGCATGAGCCGTGCCCACTAGGGCGATTCTATGCACTTTGCAAGGGATCTGTTCCCATTTTGCCGTCATACCTGTCAAAAAGTGACACATTTTTCCCGGCAAACCGCTTAATCTTTCTTTAAGTTTTTCTTAATTGCGCTGACTTTCCCGATTTCGCACCTTATAATAAGCTAGCGCAACGCACATATATGCGGCATCCAAAGGAGGAGGTCATAACATGATGAATGATGTGATCCAATCTGTTAACTTTATTTTGATGGTGGTCTTCAGCTGCTGCTATGCCTATCAGCTGGTCTACCTGGTGGTAGGACTGGTCAAGAAGGATCCGGAGCAGAAGCTGCCGGCAGAGTTACACCGCTTTGCCGTGCTGATCCCCGCCCGGAATGAGGAGGCGGTCATCTGCGGACTCATTGACAGTATCCACGGTCAGGACTATCCCACCGACCTGATCGACATCTATGTCATTGCCGACAACTGCACCGACTCCACCGCCGCCCGGGCTGTGGAGCGGGGGGCCCGGGTCATCACCCGGTTCAACCGCACCCAGGTGGGCAAGGGCTACGCTCTGGACTATGCCTTCCAGTCCATCGACCAGGATGTGGGGCTGGAGCACTACGACGCCTTCCTGGTCTTTGACGCGGACAACGTGCTGGATCCCGGCTATTTCACCGCCATGAACCGCACCTTCTCCCAGGGCTATGACATCATCACCAGCTACCGCAACTCCAAGAACTACGACGCCAACTGGATCACCGCCGGGTACGCCCTGTGGTTCCTGCGGGAGTCCCGGTTCCTGAACGGCGCCCGGATGAAGCTGAACACCAGCTGCGCCATCTCCGGCACCGGCTTCCTGGTGTCCTCCAAGACCATCCGGGAGGATGACGGCTGGAAGTACAACCTGCTCACGGAGGACATTCAGTTCTCCACCGACCACATTGTCCGGGGCCACAGGATCGGCTACTGCAAGGATGCGGTGCTCTACGACGAGCAGCCCGCCACCTTCAAGGCCTCCTGGAACCAGCGGCTGCGCTGGACCAAGGGCTTTTACCAGGTCTTTGCCCGCTATGGCTGGTCCCTGGTGAAGGGCATCTTCCGGGGCAGCTTCCAGTGCTACGACATGCTGATGGTCATCGCCCCCGCCACCCTGCTCACCCTGGCCTCCCTGCTGTTCAACGGCGGCTGCCTGCTGGCAGGACTGGCCTCCGCCTCCCCGGTGGTGGTGGAGAGCGCCGCTCTGGGCATGGGCGGCTGTCTGCTCAGCGTCTACTGCACCCTGCTGGTCTTCGGCAGCGTCACCCTCATCACCGAGCAAAAGCAGATCCACTGTTCCAAGCCCCGCCAGATCCTCTATCTGCTCTTCTTCCCGGTGTTCATCTTTACTTACATCCCCATGGCCGTTGTAGCTTTGCGCAAAAACGTCACCTGGAAGAGCATTCCCCACTCCATTCTCTGCACCCCGGATCAGATCTGCGGGAAAAAGTAATCCCTTTGCATCACCGGCTTTTGTCCCAAGCAAACAGCGGACAGGTTTTCTTTGAAAAACCTGTCCGCTGCTTTTTTGTCTCATTCCCGCTCCAGGGTGATCCCCAGCCGCCGGAATCCGTCGTACTGAGTGCGCACCACATAGCGCACATCCTGATCCCCGGCGGGGATCTCTGCCGCCTCGGTGACCAGGGCCCGCTTTTCCAGATAGGCCGCCACAAAGAAGGCAGCCGCCTCCTCCCCGATGTCCAGGGTAATGGTCTCACCGTTTCGCACCGGCGTCCCCACCCCCTGGACCATGAGGCTCTGGAGCTGCTCTCCCTCCAGCCAGGCCAGAAATTCCTCCCGGTCCCGGTTCAGCACGCAGTCATAGGGAGTGGCAAAGCAGGCCAGGGCCCGTTCCCGGCGCAGGATCAAATGTCTCATGGGTATTCCTCCTTCCGGGCTGCCCCGGACAGCGCATCTTCCGCCGGTCAGCCGTTTTTACTCAATTGTGCGGCAATGCCCCGCGAATAAACCCCAGTGCGGTTTATTCAGCAGACATTATTATAGCAGATTTTTTCACCCAGTGCAGGGCCAATGGGCAGCCGTTTTCCTCTCACGACGCGCCGCTGTTTCCAGCGCCCCAAAAGAGCGCGGGGCGCGTCCTAAGACGCACCCCGCTCAGTCTGTCGAAGAACCATAGTTTTAGGCAGTTTCACAGAATTCCGTCCTCCGAAGAGGACGGAACAAAATCTGATTTCGTCATTTCCGGGGACACACCCCAGGGTGGCTTCTCTTGCCCTTCGGGCAATTCACCTTCTGCGCCTCGGAAATGACTCTTTCTTTTTTAGGAGCGCCTTCGGCGTTGATCCCACTCGCCCTGAAACATGCTGCCAGCATGTTTCTATTTCGGGCTCACATGCAGGACAGGGTGACTTTTGCGCAAGCAATCGAGCCCTGGCCTGCATATAGCCCCTTTGTCGGAAAAGGCCTATGGCCTTTTTCGACAAGCTCGAGCCAACCGGCAATGGCATTTTGAACCCGAACCCCGGCTGACGGTTATTTCGTCTCCGTCTGGGTCTCGGCAAGCTGAAGATAGTTCTGATACTGGGCTTCGTAGGCGGCCTTGCGCCTTTGATCGGGGCAGAAGGTACGGACCTTTCGGGCGGCCATCTTCTCCGCCGCTTCATCCGCATCCCCATAGACCCCGGCGGCAACGGCGGCATACATGGCGGCGCCGATGGCGCAGGTCTGATCCGCGTCCAGAATGGACAGCTTCATGCCCACCATATCCGCAATCAGCTGCATGATATAATCGGATTTTTGAGAAATGCCCCCCACCGCAATCAAATCGTCGATTTTGATACCGGCCTTCAGAAAACCGGAGACAATTCTTCTCAGGCCGGAGACTGCGCCGAAAATAATGCCCCTGTACAGATCCACTGCGTCCGTCCCCAGGGACAGGCCGGAAATTGCCGCCCTCTGGAGGTCGTCCGTGTCAGGGTAGCGGCGGCCGTTGAACCAATCCAACGCCACCGGAAAGTCGGCTCCGTCCCGCTTCCGGGCCTCGGTCTCCAGCAGGCGCAGCATATTGTCCTCCAGCTCAGCGGACATGGCCTCCCCCATCTCCGGGGGCAGATAGGCCTTGGCCTGCTGCACCGGCCACATCAGCAGCCGCTTGTACCAGGCGAAAATGTCGCCAAAGGCGGCCTGGCCGGTTTCAATGCCAATGTAGCCCGGAAGAATGGAGTTTTCCGCCTTTCCTCCGAACCGGCGCAGGTCCTCTCCCTCCAGGGCCTCCGCCTTTGCCACCACCATATCCACCGCGGAGGTGCCGATGGTGCACACCATGGTGCCCGGACGGATGCCCGCGCCAACGGCGCCGGCATGGGCGTCAAAGGAGCTGCCGGAGACGGCAATGCCCTCTTTCAGCCCCAGGCGCCGGGCCCATTCCGGGCACAGGCTCCCCGCCCGGGTCATAGCGGGTTCCGGGGGCCGGCCATAACGGGCTTTCACCAGGCAGAGATAGGGGTCCGCCTGCTCCAGCACGGCATCCTCCGGCAGGCCGTTCCAGTCGCTGTGCCAGAGGGCTTTATGCCCCGCCGCGCAGGCGCTGTGGTACATGTGCTCCGGATCGGTGTTTCCGGTCAACAGACCGATCATCCAGTCGCAGTGCTCAATCCAGGTCCAGGCCTCCCGCCGGATGTCAGCATTGTTTCGCACCGTTCTGAGGATCTTGGCCCAGAACCATTCGGCGCTGTATTTCCCCTGGTGTACTGTGTAGTCCCGGGTGCCTCCGGTGCGGAATAGGGTGTCCAGCTCCTCAGCCTCAGCCTGGGCACAATGGTCCTTCCACAGGTGGAACATGGCATCCTCACAATCCTGAAACTCCGGCTTCAGGGCCAGGGGCACGCCTAAACGGTCCACCGGCGCCGGGGTGGAGCCGGTGGTGTCAATGCCAATCCCCACAATGTGGGCGATCTGTGCCTCACTCAGCGGCGCCAGCGCCGTTCTGACGCACTCCTCCAGGGCATCCAGGTAGTCCTGGGGATGCTGGCGGAAAATTGCCTGGGCCGGGTGCTGGTACAGCCCCCGCTTCCAGCGGGGATAGTAGGCCACACCCCGGCTGAGAATGGCGCCGCTGGCCGCATCCACTACAATGGCACGGGCAGAATCGCTGCCATAGTCGATGCCAATCACATAAGCTGTATGAATCGTCTTTGTCATATGTTTCCCTCTATTCTTCCGGCGGGTCGGTCTCCCCTGGTCTCCCGTTTACGGCGCTTCGTCGGAGCTGCTGTCAGCAGCCTCCATCAGCGCCTCCGGGGAGGGCTGGTCTTCTTGCTGCCGCTGGGCTTCCTGGGCCATGGTCTGCTTCAGCTTTTTCCAGGCACGCCAAGTATACGCCAGAATTCCCAGCGCCGCGGCCAGGAACACCAGCGCCACAACAATGGCCACCGGCATAGGGACCCCGGCCTGGCCGTCAATGGCGTTTTTCAGCCCCAGAAATCCCATATAGAGGATATACGCCGCGGCCAAACAGCGCAAGGTGATGACAAAGTATTCATGGCGGCGGTCAATTTTGTCATTTTGATCGGCTTTCTCCGTGTTTGTCTTCTTCCATCCCAGCATCCTATTCACCCTCTAGATTGATGATAAAGGGAATCGTAGCAGATAACTGCTACGATTCCCTTTTGTATTACGGTCAGGGGCACCGCAGGGAATTACTTTCTGACAATGGCCTTTTTGGCGTGCTCCACGATGTTCTCAGGGGTCAGGCCGTACTTCTCCAGCAGCAGATCCGCCGCCGCAGAATGGCCAAAGACGTCGTTGACGCCCACCCGCTCCACGGGAACCGGATACTCCGCCGCCACCACTTCGCTGACAGCGCCGCCCAGGCCTCCGATGATGTTGTGCTCTTCCGCGGTGACAATGGCGCCGGTCTCCCGGGCCGCCTTCACGATGATCTCCCGGTCAATGGGCTTGATGGTGTGCATATCAATGACCCGGGCGGAGATGCCCTGCTCCTGCAGCAACTTGGCGGCTTTGAGGGCCTCCTGTACCATCAGGCCGCAGGCGATGATGGTGACATCGCTGCCGGAGACCAGCTCGACGCCCTTGCCCAGCTCAAAGGTATAGCCCTCGATGCTGTCGGTGACGCTCTCCACCTTGCAGCGGCCGGTGCGGAAATAGCAGGGGCCCTTGTAATCCAGCATGGCCTTGGTGGCCAGCCGGGCCTCGTTGTCGTCGCAGGGGACGATCACGGTCATGCCGGGAATGGTACGCATGAGGCTGATATCCTCAATGCACTGATGGGTGGCGCCGTCTTCGCCCACCGTCAGACCCGCATGGCTGCCGATCACCTTTACGTTCAGGCCGGGATAGGCAATGCTGTTGCGGACCTGATCATACACCCGGCCGGAGGCGAACATGGCGAAGGTGTGGACCAGGGCGGTGGCGCCGCAGGTGGCGAAACCGGCGGCCACATCCACCATGTTGGCCTCAGCAATACCCATGTTGAAAAAGCGCTGGGGATATTGCTCGGCAAAATACTGGGACATGGTGCAGCTCTTCAGGTCTGCGTCAAACGCATAAATGTCTTCACGGTTACCAAACTCGGCAAGCGCAAGGCCGTAGGCAACTCTCGTAGAAATATTCTCACCCATTGTGTCAGGCCTCCAGTTCTTTCAACGTCGCATCCAACTCTGCATAGGCTTTGGCAAACTCCTCCGCCGTGGGGTGTCCGCCATGGAAGCGCACCTGGTTTTCAAAGACAGAGACGCCCTTGCCCTTGACGGTATTGGCCACGATCACCGTGGGCTTGCCAACCGTCAGGGTGCCCAGGGTAACGGCACTGTCGATCTGCTCCACATCGCTGCCATCCACTTCGATCACGTTCCAGCCAAAGGCCTGGAACTTCTCGCCGATGGGATAGGGGGACATGACCTCGGTGAGGGGGCCGTCCAGCTGCAGCTTATTGTTGTCCACAAAAGCGATCAGGTTGTCCGCCTTGAAATGGGCCGCCGCCATGGCCGCCTCCCAAACCTGGCCCTCCTGAATCTCGCCATCGCCCATGACGCAGAACACCCGGTTGCCCACCTGGTTGGTCTTGCTGTACATGGCCATGCCCAGGGCCACAGACAGGCCCTGGCCCAGGGAGCCGGTGGACATATCCACGCCGGGCACATGAATTTCCACATGGCCGGACAGATCGCTGTCAAAGGTCCGGAAGGTTTTCAGGTGCTCCACCGGGAAGAATCCCTTCAGGGCCAAGGTGGCGTAGACCGCCGGAGAGCAATGGCCCTTGGAAATCACAAAGCGGTCACGATCCGCCTTGTCCGGTTGATTGACGTCCACATTCATCTGTTTGAAGTAAAGGACGGAGAGAATTTCAGCAATGGAGAAGGAGCCGCCAATGTGACCGGAGCCCGCCGTCTGGATGGTCTCCAGGGCGGTCTTGCGGATCTCATAAGCTTTGCGCTGAAGCTCCCTTTTCTGATTCTTGTCCATAGGATCCTCCTTAAGAAACGTTTGAAAAACGTGCCCTATGATCGGGTAACACCGTGGCCCCGGCCATAGGGCATCGGGTTAAGCTCACTTTGCGGTGTTCTGTCTCTTCTGCTTGACCATGTCAAAGTAGACGGCGGCAATGATGATAATGCCCTTCAGAACAAACTGCCAGTAGGAGTTCACGTGCATCAGGTTCAGGCCGTTGGAGATAACGCCGATGATCAGAACGCCGATCAGCAGGCCGCCCACGGAGCCGGTGCCGCCAAAGAAGGAGGTGCCGCCCAGCACAGCTGCGGCGATGGCGTCGGTCTCGTAACCTTCACCGGTGGAGGGCTGGCCGGAGGACAGGCGGGCAGCCAGGACCACGCCGCAGAAGCCGGCCAGGGCGCCGCTGATGGTCCAAACGAAGATCTTGATTTTCTTGACGTTGATGCCGGAGAACCGGGCCGCGGTTTCATTTCCGCCCACGGCGTAGATGTGGCGGCCGGTCTTGGTCTTGTTCAGCAGGATGAAATCAAGGAGCAGGAAGATCGCCATGTAGATGACCGGCAGCGGAATTGGTCCCAGATACCCGGTACCCATGGCAGTGAAGCTGCGGTTGGTGGTGGTAATGGGGGAGCCGTTGGCCAACAGGTAGGCGGAACCACGGCAGATGGACTGCATGGCCAGCGTAACCACGAAGGGATGGATGCCGGTGTAGGCAACCACCGTGCCGTTGATGGCACCCACGATGGCGCCGATGGCAATGGCAAGCAGCACCGCCACGAAAATGGGCATGCCCATATTCTCAAAGCTGAAGACACAGACAACACCGGTCAGAGCCGCCAGGGCGCCGCCGGTCAGGTCGATACCGGCCAGGATAATGGCCATCTGAACGCCGATGGCCAAATAGCAGTTGGTGGCACAGGTGCGCAGCAGGTTGACCATGTTGTTGGTGGTGAGGAAGTTGTTGCCAAAAATGGAGAAGATTACACACATGGCGACAAAGGCCAGGAGAATACCCCAATTGGCTCTGAAATAGGACACTACCGCCCTGACAACGGGATTTCTAGACTTTGTTTTCATAGTTTTCACCCCATAGCGTATTGTAGAATCAGTTCCTGTGTATATTCACTCCGATCCAGCACGGCGGACACCGCGCCTTCACGCATGACAATCATGCGGTCACTCATGTTCATGACTTCCGGCATTTCCGAAGAAATCATGATGACGGCAAGGCCCTGGGCCGCAAGGTCATTGATAATGGAGTAAATTTCACTCTTGGCACCCACGTCAATGCCTCGTGTGGGTTCGTCCAGAATCAGGACGGAGGGTTTCGTCGCCAGCCACTTGGCGATCAGCACTTTCTGCTGGTTGCCGCCGGAGAGGGTGGCGCAGTTGACCTGGGCCGAAGGCGCCTTGATGTGCAGCTTTTCAAAGCTGTCGTTTACAATCTCGTCTTCGATCTTGTGGTTGACCCGCAGGCACTTGATGAATTTGGAGAGCACCGGCAGCGCAATGTTGAAGGAAATCGGATGCTTCAGCAGCAGTCCTTCGGTCTTCCGGTCCTCCGGCACCAGGGAGACGCCCTTGGCCTGCATCACCCGGGGGTTCAGCTTCTGGACCCGTTCCCCTTTCAGATAGACCTCGCCGGAATCCATGGGGTCAATGCCCATAATGGCCTTCATCAGCTCTGAGCGGCCCGAACCCACCAGGCCGTAGAAGCCAAGGATCTCCCCTTGATGTACCTCAAAGCTGCAATCTTTCACCCGTTTGCCCGCCTTGATGTTTTTGACCTGCAACATGACCTCTCCGGGCTCGTTGAAGGTGCGGACATAGTAGTTGCCCAGATCACGGCCCACCATCAGGGCGATCAGTTCCGCGTCTGTGCATTCGGAGGACTGACGGGTGCCCATGTAAACGCCGTCCCGCATGATGGTGACGGCGTCGCAAACCTGGAACACTTCCGCCATTTTGTGTGTGATAAAAATAATGGCCAGGCCCTGGGCCTTCAGATCGGCAATGGTCTGGAACAGCACCTCCACCTCACGCTCGGAAAGCGAAGAAGTGGGCTCATCCAGAATCAGAATCTTCGCATTGAGAGAGAATGCCTTTGCAATCTCCACCATCTGCTGCTGGCCCAGAGAGAGGCTGCCCACCGTCATGTTGGGATCCACGTCCAGACCGACCCGCTCCAGAAACGGCTTTGCCGCCTCTGCCATCTTGCTTTTACTGATCATACCATGGGACGTCATTTCGCGCCCCAGAAAAATATTCTCCGCTATGGTCAAATAGGGCTCCAGCGCCAACTCCTGATGGATAAAGGCAACACCTAAATCCTGGGCCTCATGAACCGAACGAATGTTGACCTTCTGCCCGTCAATGTAGATATCGCCTTCATCCGCAGGGAAAACGCCGCCGAGCACATTCATCAGTGTAGACTTTCCGGCCCCGTTCTCGCCCATAAAGCCCATAACTTCGCCTTCATGGACGGTGATTCCCGCCTTATTCAATGCCAGCACACCGGGGAATTGCTTCACGATGTTTTCCATTCGCAGCATTTCTTTTGCCATAGTTCCACCCCTTTATTTTCATATTCTTCATCTGTCGGCGGTAAGAAAACCAGGGGACTCCAAGAGGAGTCCCCTGGAATTTAGGCTAAAATGATTGTCTGATGTAAAGGACTGAACCCTGTATTACTGCCAGTCGGAGATGTCGAACTCGCTGCAGTTGTCGGTGGTAATCAGAGTAACATCGATGACAATCTCAGGCTCAACCTCTTCACCCTGCAGGGCGGCCACCGCCACGTCAATGGCGGTAGAACCGATGACGGAAGGCTGCTGGGCAGCGGAAGCGGTAGCGGCACCGGACTCAACAGAGGTCATGAAGTCGGGGTTACCGTCAACGCCGTAGATCAGGATGTCGGAGCGGTTGGCAGCGGCGCAGGCCTGAACGCAGCCCAGAGCGCCCATATCGTTGATGCAGAAGAAGGCGGCCAGATCGCTGTCGGCGGTGATGGCGTCCTCAGCAGCGGTCAGAGTGGTGGCAGTGTCGCCAGAGGTATCGGTGGTGGAAACGATCTCGAAGTAATCGCCAACAGTGTCCAGGAAGCCCTGCTCACGCTGGACGCAAGCGGTGCCGGAGGGCTGGTTCATAACGGCAATCTTGGAGCCTTCGTCCAGCTTGCTCATCATGTCCTCAGCGCAGGCAACACCAGCGGCATAGTTATCGGAAGCAATGACGGAAACCACCAGATCGGTGCGGTCAACAGCGGTGTCAACGTTGATCACAGGAATGCCGGCAGCCTGGCAGGCCTCCAGGGCCTCAGTGACAGCGGTGCAGTCCATGGGAGCCAGAATGATGGCATCCACTTCCTGGTTGATCAGGTCGTTGACATAGTTGTTCATGGTGACCTGGTCGCTGTCGGCATCGACGGTGATCAGCTGGGTCTCAGGATCCATGCCCAGAGCGGTCATCTGATCCTTGATACCGCCCATCATGGCGGTCCAGAAGGGGTTGTTCAGAGTGGTGGGGACATAGGCGATGGTGATCTCAGACAGATCCACCTCGCCGCTCTCCCCGGAAGAGGCAGCCTCGGAAGAAGTGCTGGAGGCGGCATCGGAGGAAGGTTCGCCGGATGCGCTCCCGTTGTTGGACGCTGAGTTGCCGCAGGCAACCAGAGTCAGTGCCATGGCCAGGGCCACAACCAGTGCAAGTAGCTTTTTCATTTTTCTCGTGCTCCTTATGATTTTTGTAGTAGTTATTAGAGCCCCTCTCCAAGGGCTTTACTACACTGAAGGGATACTGCAGAGCGGTTTCTGCCCAAAGATATTCCGGAAACCTCCAACCACAGCCCTTTGTAGTTTTGTCAATCAGCGCATACCGCCTTGCCGCTGTCCGGGCGCCGGGGGAAGGTATTTCCCTGACGTGGAGCAGTCTGCCGGCGCACATCTGTGACACAGCTGTGACACGGTTCCGGCCCCCTTTGGCCAAGACCTCAAAGAACAAGTCGGGATAGCTGAAGCGATGGGAACGCCATCCGAATCCGCAAGTCCTCCACTTTGGGGCCTTACAGCAGACCGTCCGGTGTTTCCGTCAAGCAAACGCAGGGGTCACTAAAACGAGAGCCAGGCCGGAACTGATGCAATCGATCCAGCCTCCGCTACCATTCTCTTCCATTTTAAGTACATTGAGAAAACCTCTTTTGTTAAATCAATCATAGCAACCCCATATAAAATTGTCAATAATAGTTAGTATTTTTCTCCGCTTTTTGTTGCATCCTCCAAATTAAAGAAAATTAGATTGTGCAAAACACAAAACTTCTTGCTAACTCCCTTACAAAAGAGCCAGCAAGAAGTTGTTTCGGTGAACTTATGTCGTCTTATTCAGTGTCTGATATTCTGATTGGAAATCCTGCTGATGCGTTCGTACAGCGTGTGATCATCGGCCATCCGCATCAGCGCATAATAGTATCCGCCCAGCAAAACCGTATCATCCTGAAGGGTGGAATACCGAATGGTCATAGAGTCCACAATCTCCGGGTGTACCATTTCACGCACGGTGGTGATGATGATATTCATAAAGTCCGGGGCATCCGGGTAATCCGCCCCCAAAACGATGCAGTCCGGGTTCAGCGTATACACCAGATTTGCCATCCCATAGCCCAGCATCCGGGCAAGCCGCTGCATCACCCGCAGCGCAAGAGGATCTCCGGCACGATAGGCGTCCATCAGCTCCGCGTAGCTGCTGTCTTCCGACAGAACGGTGTCCGGATAGTCAATCAAAAACTCCCGCACATACTGCAGCGCGCTCTCAGTAGAAGCGTAATATTCAAAGGTACCCCGGTGGTTAAACTCATTTTTGGGCCCGTTGAAATTGATCCCCATGTGACCGATTTCGCCGGCGATTCCCGTCTGACCCATCAGCACTTTTCCTCCATGGGTAATGAGGCCGGCGCCGATACCGGAGCCAACAGAGCCAATATACAACAAGCTTGCGTTGGGATTGCTCCTGGTTTCCGCGGCGTGGCTCCACTCCGCATAGGCGGAGAGCTTCGCGTCATGCTGGGATAGAACGGGAAACGGCAGCGCCCGGTCCAGCTCCTGGGCCAAATCCACCTGTCCCAGCTGTTCAAAGCCCGACACATAGGCAATGGCCCGCTCTTTGCGAATATAGGGTCCGGGCATGGCCAGCGTCGCACAGAGGATCCGCTCCGGACCGGCCATGGCCACAATATCCTGAACATCCCGGAGCATCTCCGCCACCAGTTGACCGATGTCAACATGGAGGTCAAAGAACCGCTGCACAGACCGGATCACCTCTCCGTGAATGGCATACAGGCGGATTCGGTAGTCCTTCCGGTTGATGCTGAGGGACAGCAGATAGATTCCGCTGCTGCGGATACACAGCCGCTCCCCCCGGGTGCCCGGCTTGTCACCGCCATATGTGGCCAAAAGTCCCATGGAATCAAATTCATTGATAATATTAGTGATGGTCCCCTTCTGAAGAGACGCTCTGCGGGCAAGCTCCACCCTAGAAAGGCCCTCATGTTCCAACAGCAAACGCAGCACCTGGCATCGGTTTGCCCTCTGCATATCATCTCGGTTCACGCGCTCCATCCTCCTCCCAAGGCAGGTTCATTCACCAAACCAATTCTACCCCATGGAATCGGCCTGTGTCAACGACCGGGCAACAGGGTATTTCCCCTCACCGCATCCGTCATCCCACTGGACTCTGCCCCCGAACTCCCCATATTTCACCTGCCCCGGGCCCGCCGGGCCTCCCCCGGCCCCACAAAAGAGCAGCGCCTAAAACAATGCAGAACATAACCGCCCGCCCTGGCTCATAGAATGGAGCAACAGAGATCGGGGGAGTGGGGCGTTTGAAAGGAAACATCGAGGAACGGGCGGTTATGCTGGCCCAGTACATCATCGAACATCGGACCACCGTCCGGGCCGCCGCCCAGCGGTTTGGCATCTCCAAGAGTACAGTACACAAAGACCTGTCGGAGCGTCTGCCTGCCTTTAACCGGGCGCTGTATCTGCAGGCCAAGCAGGTGCTGGAGGAGAACAAGGCCCAGCGGCACATCCGGGGCGGCATGGCCACCCGGGAAAAATATCTGCACCAAAAATAAAGCAAACAGTGCCGGCCCAGGAACAACAATCCCGGGCCCGGCCCTCAGGCCGACAAGAAAGCGACCGGCAGTCCGTCATGGACTGCCGGTCTCTTCTTTGCAAATGATTTTACGGCAAGAGCGCATCAGCTCCCGCTCCGCTTGGGGAATAGGCGCATCAGCACCAGCCCCAGGGCAAACCCGATCAAGGCCGGCACCACCCAACCAAAGCCCTGGTCTGCCAGGGGCAGCGCCTCCCGCAGCTTTAGCAGCGGCTCCAGAGGCAGCGCCGCCTGCACACCCCGGGGCAGAGCATACAAAAAGTCCAGCACCGCTGCCGGCACGGTGAACCCCACCGTCCAGGCCATCACCCGGGTGCTGTGGCCGAACAGACCGCCGCAGAGGGTGAGCAAAATGAGAACAATGGCCAGGGGATAGAGGAACATAAGTACCGGGGTGGACCAGGCCAGGATGGCGTCCAGCCCCAGGTTGGCGATGGTGAAGGAAAATACGCAAAAACCCACCGCCCACACCCGGTAGCCCGGTCCCCGGGGGAACATCCGCACAAAGGTCTCTCCACAGCTGGTCACCAGCCCCACGGCGGTCTTGAGGCAGGCCACCGTCACCGTGGCGGCCAGAATGACAATCCCCAGGCCCCCAAAGCAGTGTCGGGCGATCTGGGCCAGGGCTTCGCCACCGTTGGCCGCGGGGGCAAACAGCCCCCGGCTCTGGGCCCCCACCACCGCCACCAGCAGGTAAATAAGCCCCATCAGCGCCGCACTGAAGGCCCCGGCCTGTACGGTATTTTTGGCGATCTGGCCGGGTTCGGTGACCCCCAGCCGCCGGATGGCATCCACCACCACAATGCCGAAGGCCAGCCCTGCCAGGGCGTCCATGGTGTTGTAGCCCTCCAGAAAACCGGTGGCAAAGGGGTCTGTGGCATAGACCCCCACCGGGTCGGCATCCGCCACCGACCCCAGGGGCACCAGCAGCGCCCGCAGCACCAGGATGCCCAGGAAGCAGAGAAACAAAGGGTTGAGCACCTTTCCCACCCAGGTCAGCAGCTCCCCCCGCCGCAGTGAGAAAAACAGCACCGTTCCGAAGAACACCAGGGAGAACAGCCCCAGGGCCAGCTTGGGCTCCACCCCCGGCAAAAGCTGCTGTACCCCCACGGTATAGGACACGGTGGCACACCGGGGGATGGCGAAAAAGGGCCCAATGGTGAGATAGAGCAGGCAGGTAAAGAACATTCCGTAGCCCTTTCCCACCCGGCTGCTGAGCTCCAACAGCCCCCCCGCCCGGCTCACCCCCAGGGCGGCCACCCCCAGCAGGGGCAGACCCACCCCGGTGATCAGGAAGCCCGCCCCGGCCAGCCAGACCGAGCGCCCGGCCATCTGACCCATGGAGGCAGGAAAAATCAGATTCCCCGCCCCGAAGAACATGCCGAACAGCATGCTGGCCACCGCCAAAATTTGGCGGATGGAGTGTTTTTTCATCCTGGTCTCTCCCCTCTTGTGTTTGGTTCAGCCACAGCCTCCGCAGCCCTGGCACACGGAGGGGGCCGTGGCGCAGCCCCCCAGGGCGGTCTCCCGGAGCTGGGCGGGCAGGCTCCGGCCCACCCGGTACATGACCCCCACCATCTCGTCAAAGGGGATCAGCTGCCGCACCCCGCTGAGGGCGATCTCCGCGGCCACCAGGGCATTGGCCACCCCGGCGGCGTTGCGGTTCTGGCAGGGGTACTCCACCAGTCCCCCCACCGGGTCGCACACCAGCCCCAGCATATTCATCAGCACGGTGGAGGCGGCGCTGAGGCACTGCTCCGGCTGGCCTCCCATCAGCTCCACCGCGGCGGAGGCCGCCATGGCGGCGGCCACCCCCA
>CABRZO010000032.1 GCA_902475455.1 uncultured Eubacteriales bacterium | reverse complement strand
CTTCTCCCGACCCACAATCGAGATTTCCTTCCGGCGGACACATCACAAAAAGATGTGTCCGCCTTTTCTGATCTCTCCAGGGCGGAACTTGCCGCCTTGCACTCCCCGGTGTGTGCAGGATGCACACTTTTTCCCTTTTCGCCGAAACAGCATGGAACGCCCCGCACATTGACCCAAAATAGGACGAATTTTATAATAAAGATAGTAAATTTACGGCCTGTATTTGTGTAAAAGTGCACATAAACGCGTGGCCATAAGGTGCTGCACCATGGAAACAGACGACAGATTCAATCAAGGAGGGTAACCATGAGTTTCAAGGATTTGCGTTCTTTTCTCCGCAAGTTGGATGAAGAGGGCCAGTTGGTCAAGTATGACAAGCCCATCAAACTTTCGCCCGAGTGGTACGATATGGTTCGGGCCCTGCCCAGACTGGGCCAGTACGGCCCCGCACTGATCACCGATCAGCTGGAGGGCTACAAGGGACAGCGGATTGTGGCAGGCCTGCAAGCCTCTGCCGCCAACTGCGCCCTGATGCTGGGCCTGCCCAAGGACACCATTCTGAAGGATCAGATCGAGCACGTCAGCGAGCTCTGGGACAAAATCGGCGACGGCTCCGGCGGTAAGCTCAAATGGGTGGACAACGCCCCCTGCCAGGAAGTCATTGTGGAGGGTGACGACCTCAACCTGTACGAGCTGCTGCCCCTGCACCGGGTCTATCCTCTGGACGGCGGCTTCTATCTGCCCAAGTCCTGCATCGTCACCAAGAGCCCCTATCACCCCGACGATATTGACCGGGAGAACGTGGGCTGGTATCGCTGCCAGATCCAGGGTCCCCGTACCATCGGTATCCACATCGGGCCGCTGCATGACGCCGGCGAGCACATCGGTGAGGCCGCTGCCCTGAATCAGCCGCTGCCCATCGCCATCTGCCTGGGCAACGATCCCCTGCTGGAGCTGATGGCCAGCACCTCCCTGGCCAAGAACGAATCCGAGTACAAGTTCGCCGCAGCCATGGGCGATTTCGAATACGAGCTGACCAAGGCCACCCTCTACGATCTGGACGTCCCCGCCAATGCCGAGTTTGTCATCGAGGGCGAGATCATGCCCTTCGAGCGCTGCCCCGAGGGCCCCTTCGGCGAATTCCCGGGCTCCTACTCCGGCGTCACCGAGGCCTGCAGAATGCACGTCAAGCGGGTGACCCACCGCATCAACCCCATCTATGCCACCATCTGCCTGGCCGGCATTTCCGAGAAGGAGAGCGAGAACATTCTGGCGCTGAACACCTCCTCCGGACTCTATCGCCTGCTGAAGAAGGAGATGCCCGATGTCAAGGCGGTCAACGCCATGTATCAGCACGGCATGACCACCATCATCTCCGCCAAGCCCCACTGCCCCGGCTACGCCAAGACCATCGCCATGCGGCTGGCCAGCACCCCCCACGGCACCGACTATTGCCGCAACATCATCATTGTGGATGACGAGGTGGACCCCTTCAACCTCAACGAGGTCATGTGGGCTCTGTCCACCCGGGTCAGAGGCAGCGAAGATGTCATCATCATCCCCGGGACCCCCGGCCTGCCCCTGCTGCCCGCGGACACCGGCGTTCTCATCGGCAGAAAGCTCATCATTGACGCCACCACCCCCATTGAGCCCGATGTGTTCCGGCCCTCTAAGCTGATCCGGCCCTACAAGGAGTCCGTGGATCTGAGAGACATGATTAACAAACTGCAGCGGGATATGCAGAAGTAATATAATAGGAGGTGCGAACCATGAAATGTGTTAGATGTTTACATGATACCGCCGAAGTGGTTGCCAAGGCTCCCGACGGCAGCAACGCCTGGGAACTGTATTTCTGCTCCACCTGCAATTACAGCTGGCGCAACAATGAAGTGGAGTCCATCACCCAGATCGACAAGCGGGACCCCTGGTGCCAGCTGGACAAGGTGGATTTCACCAAGCTGAGAAAGGTGGAGTATCACGCCTGCGAGGAAATGCCGGAGCATTTAAAGCAAAAATAAGATTGCGATATCTGCGCCCACGGTAAAACCAGAGATCCTTGCATTTCTCTCCCTTTAAACGCTTCTCCAAGGGCGGGTTATCCCGGCCCTTGGAGAAGTTTTTTTGCCACTCCGGCCAAGCCACCCCTAGATAGATGCTTGATAACGCAAGCAAATATGATATGATTACCATATAAAAAGCGGAAGAAATCTTATATCGTCCCAGCCCACGGATTCAGCCCCTTGGTCACACCCGGCTGATTCATGCATCTGGGACCATGGGAAAAGATGATCATCATGAAAATGCCTGAACTCCACTGTAGCTTACAGTACATTGTGGATAAAATCCCCTTTATCTCCGATGATGTCAGCATTGAAACATTCGGCCACCCCAACATGGGTATGTACGTGGACGCAATTTCCCTGTATTCCGTGGACGAAGCGCAGCCCAAACCGTCCAATGTATACCTGTGCAGGCCGGAGCAATTATGCCATCTGAGCCCCAGCTATCGGGACGCCGTCCTGCTGTGCATCAACAACCAGTCCCAGCCTCCCCAGGTGCCGGAGGATTATCATATTCTGGTCATTCAGTGCAGCCATAGTCTGGAATTTGTCTTCAACGCCCTGCAGAAAACCATCTTCAACCTCAAGTTGAACAACGGACGGATTGACCGAGCAATTCTGGAAGACAGCAGCATTCAGGAGATTCTCCCCATTGTGGAGCAGACCATGAAAAATCCCTTCTTGCTGCTGGACGCTGAATTCAAGCTGCTGGGCTGGAGCAAGACCAAGGAGTGTTCCGAGGCCATCTACACCGACACGGTGCGCTCCGGCTACCTGCCCAACGAGTATGTGCTGGAGCTGATTTCCCACGACTGCCTGCGCAAACTCTATGCCCACGGAACCGTGGTGCTCCCCAAGGGTGAGCTGCTGGACAACCACACAGTTCTGATCCTGATGCTGAAAAACGAGCACATGATTCTAGGCTACGGCATCCTGATCTGTTCCCAGCGGGAGCTGAGGCCCCCTATGATCCAGGGATTCCAGGAGATCATGGGCAAATTCCAGACCAGCCTCCAGAAGAACGCCGACATCACCTACACCCAGAACAAAAGCGAGATTCTGTTTTACATCCTGCTGCTGAACGGCAGCATCACCGACCGCAGTGAGATCCGAAGCCGGGCCCAGGAGCTGAATATCAGCAGCGTCGGTGAGTACACCCTCTATGTGCTGCAATGCACGGGGCGTATGCCCAGCCGATATGCCTTCAGGGCCTTTGCCAAGGATGTGCTGACTTCGGAGACCGCGTTTCTCTATGACAACAGCATTCTGATCATTGAGACCTCAGCGGATCATGCGCATAGCCTGATGGGCAAACCGGCCTTTCACAAATTTTTGTCCGAGTACCAGGCCCTGGCGGGTATCAGCACCCTGTTCTATCATGTGGAGGACATTCCCAACGCATACACCCAGGCCAAGCGCTCCATTGAAATCGGCAGCACCCTCAGCAGCTGCCCGGAGCGCATGTATTTTACCTATGATCAGAACACATTCCGCTATTCCGATTACGCCCCGTATCTTTTGATTCAACAGTGCTATAGGGAGACAGGGCATTTTCCCATTACCTGCCCCCGTCTGTTGAAGCTGATCCATCAGGATCTGGAAAAGAAGAGCGACTACGCCCTCACCTTGCTGGTCTACTTGAAGAACAACGGCCATGTTATGGACACGGCCCAGGAGATGTTCTTTCATCGGAACAGCATACTCAAACGCATGAAACAAATTTCTGAAGCGTTAAAAATGGACCTGTCCGATTACAATGTCCGCTCGGAACTGCTGTTTCACTTCAAGGTCATCGACTACGCCAAAGCCATTGGCCAGACCCAGGCCTTGATGGAACTGATTTACTGAACTCCACAAAACCAAAAGGCGGATATGGTGCTAGCATTGCTGTGCACCATATCCGCCTTTTTCTGTTGTTACACCCTAGGCGCGGACTTTAATTTTCATAGTCCTCCACGCCGGTCCAGGGCACAAATTTGTCATAGGTAATCCCGAACTGCATCAGAATCTTTCCCACAATGTGGTTGATCTGATCCACAATGGTCTTGGGGCCGTTATAGAAGGTGAGCACCGGCGGTACAATCACGCAGCCCAGGTCCGCCGCCTCCTTCAGATTGCGCAGATGCACTTTCCCGAAGGGCATCTCCCGGGGCACCAGCACCACTTTCCTGCCCTCCTTCAGACAGACGTCCGCCGCCCGGACAATCAGATTTTCCGCATAGCCGGCGGCGATTCCCGCCAGCGTCTTCATACTGCAGGGCATGACAATCATGCCATCCGTCACAAAGGACCCGCTGGACACACAGGCGGCCATGTTGTGCTCATCATGGACCTCATCCGCCAGGGCCTCCAGCTTTTCCAGGGGAATTTCGCTTTCCAGCTTCCAGGTAATCCTGGCGCCTTTGCTGACAATCAGGTGTATTTCACAGCCCTCCACACTTTTCAGCGCCTTGAGCAGATAATAGCTCATTTCTACACCTGTGGCACCGGAGACCGCTACCGTAATTCTCATAAACATTCTCCTCTTCTGCCATTGGATCGGGAGGATACCCGTAGTAAAACAGCCACAATTACTCGTTGATCTTGGCCAGCTCCGCACTCTGCTTCTTGGTGCAGGTCATGAAGATAAAGGCGATCACAAGCATGATAATGAAGGATCCGGACACGGACATCAGTGCAGCGCTGGCGCTGGGGCCAAACATGGCCTGAACCACAGACAGATACAGGGTGCCGAAGAATTGTCCGCCGTAAGTACTGGCAGTGATATAAGTGATGGCATCGCTCTTTCTGGACTTGGGGGCCACAAAGGAGATTCTTGCCACCAGATAGGGGTTGATGGTGCCCACAGAGCCTAGGCCGCACAGATAGGAGCCGATGAAGGCCACCACCAGCACAGGCGCAGAGGCCAGGACAAAATACCCCACCGCTGCGCAGACAGCGGAGATACAGAGCATCCAGCGTCCGAACTTCTGATACAGCCGGCCGAAGGTCAGGCCACCGGTGAAGGTGCCCAGGGTGGCGCAGGCCGAGACCCAGCCGGTCTCCACGGAGCCGCCAAAGCCCCGCTCCTGGACCAGCTGACCGGTTTTGACCTGAATCACGGAACAGATAATAAAGGAGAAGAAACCTGCGATGATCAGCGCCCAGACAAATTTATTCAGCGGCTCCTTCTTCTCGCCGCTCTGGGCAGAGGCCTTGAAATTTTCCGGGGGCAGATGGGGGACAAACAGCCCCACCAGGATGATGACGACAACGGCAAACACAGGATACAGCAGCAGGGCAAATCTCCAGTTGACCGCGGCCACATAGCCCAGGCTGATGGAGATCAGCAGCGAGATCACGCCGCCCACCATGGAGATGTAGCCGATGAGGCTGGCCCGCTTCTCACCGTCGTACAACTTGGCCACAATAGCCTTGGGCTGGGGCAGCGCAATGCCAAGACCAAAGCCCATGCAGGCGCGCACAACGATAAACAGGATGTACTGATCGATGAACATCAGCAGCAGGCCAAAGAATCCGTACAGCCCCCAGCCGAACATGGTCAATGTCTTCTGGCTGAACTTGGATTTCAGAAATCCGCCGCCGAACACCGCCGGGATCATGAACAGCGACGGCAGCGTCTGAAGCAGAGAAACCTGGGTACTCTGCATCCCCATGGGAGCAAAATGGCTGGCCACGCTCTCAATGATGACAATAAAGGATGAGGTATTGGTGTTGAAAATGCAGGCAGCCAGAATCAGGGCCAGGGCCTGCAAAAAACCTCCGTTTTGTTTTTGTTTCAGTTCCATTTTCTGTCCTTCTTTCTGCAACTTACTTCTACCTTACCAAATGCATCTGGCCCAAACTTCACCTCTCCCCTCCCCACATGCGGCTCCTGGCTCTCTTGTGCCGCATACTCTGTATGTGCATTTTTTGTGCGCATAAACGGTATTTTTCCTGTAAACTTGATAGTTTTATTATAAAATTCACCATGAAACCGGTCAATGTGCGAAGCGTTTCCTGCTTTCAGAATAAACCGGGCACGAATGTGCAGCCTGCACACCGACAGGCGTTGATGGGGGAAAAGTCTGTCGCGATTTGCCTTGAAAATCTGCCGCCCCCTGTATAAAATAAAAAGTACATTCCAGAAAGGATGCGAGGCATCATGCAGATTGAAATCCACAGCGGCAAGGACAGATGCCGGATTTCCCTTGTCCTGCATTGCACCGCAGGCCGGGGGCTATGCGGTTTTCTCACGGGAGGTACTGCCCATGTGGGGGCGGTAGCCTATGCGGTTCCGAGACCCAAATCCAGCGGAGACGGTATAACAGCGGATATCAGCAGTATCTGCGGGCCCGGGCACAAGGATATTTACGCGGCCCAAAAGGTGGCGGAACGGATTTGCCTGAAGGTCCAGGAGACCGTCTGCATCTGCGCCGGCATCCACATTGACCACGCCAGCCAGGATGAGATCCAGCAGATTCTGACGCTCTGCCTGGAGACGGCGGATCAGGCGGTGGATCAATACAGAGCATTACAGGAGGAAAATCATGTCTGACATGCTTATCTGCGTTGATGCCCTGGACCGGCAGATCGGCGCCGCCGACAAGCAGCGCTGCCACAGGGAGGGATTGCTGCACCGGGCTTTTTCCATCTTTCTGGTGGACGGCAGCCGACTGCTGCTGCAGCGCCGGGCCCTGCACAAGTATCACTCCGGGGGACTCTGGGCCAATTCCTGCTGCTCTCACCCCAGAGACGGCGAATCGCTGCAGGATGCCGTCCAGCGGCGTCTGTTTGAGGAACTGGGGGTCCATTGCCCTTGCTCGGAAGTGGGCAGTTTTGTCTACCGCCACTGTTTCTCCCCGGAGCTCTATGAATACGAATATGACCATGTATTTGTGGGCAGCTTTCAGGGGACGGTCTTTCCCAATCCCGAGGAGATTATGGAGACCAGATGGTTTGAACGGGAGGAACTGCTGCGGCTCATGAATGAACAACCCGATCAGTTCGCCTCCTGGTTTATCACCGCTCTGCCTATGGTTCTGAAGTGCATGTAATTTTTTGCCTTTCTCAGATAAGAACCGCTGATTTCCTGCGAAATCAGCGGTTTTTCTCTTTGTAACAGCGCAATACCCAGTCGTTTGGGAATAGTCTGTCCGCCCCCGGCAGTGGATTCCAGTGGGTGTCAAACCAGGATGAGTCTGGTCGAAAAAAGAAAAAATAAAAAATTTGAAAATACCCCTTGCATTTTCTTTTAGACTGTGCTAATATATCTCCTGTCGCTGAGAGGCACAACAAAATAGAATCCGGGTGTGGCGAAGTTTGGTATCGCGCTTGAATGGGGTTCAAGAGGCCTTGAGTTCGAATCTCAACACTCGGACCACGAAAAACGCTTGAAATCTTTCAGATTTCAAGCGTTTTTTCTTTTGCTGCCAAAACCCAGGCGCCCCAAAAAGTCTGGGGCGCCTGGGTGTCATTTTAGGGAACTGTTTGGATAGAGGGTCCGCAAAATCTCCTCTGCTCCCATGGCCCGGAACCCCTCCGGATCCCCTAGTCCCCGGTCATCCAAATACCACCGGAAACGGCCGGCGCTTTCCGCCCCTGCCCAGTCGCTATAAAGCCCAAAGGGTTTCCAGACCGGCTCATAGCGCCGGCTCCAGCCAGGGTACCAGCGCTCCATGTAGCGCCGGGCCAGGGCTAGTGCCTGACAGCTCGGCCCCTCTCCTACCCCTGAGAGTTGGACCCCTCCGCCGGGACAGCCGATCCGGCTGGGGGACGGAGTAGAGTGGAGAATCACCAGGCTGCCGTCCCGGCACCTGCCCAGGCACAGCCAGACGTGGCTCCGGATGCTGACAATATCCCCGGGCAGAAATGCCTGGGGTTCTCTGGCCGGACGGCTCCAAGTGCCCGCTCCCCATTGCTCCGCCAGGCGCCGGGCCATTTGTGCAGCCGGGCCCACAAAGCCCCCGGAGTTGGGCCCCAGCACTTGCCATAGCACCCAGCCCAGGTAGCCGGAGCAATCCGCACCGGCGTAGTGATACTGGTTATAATTTCCCCTGGGATACCAGTCCGGCCCTCCATCCTGCCGGCGATAGCAATAATTAGCCCCCTGTTCCCTGAAAAAAGCGCTCCAGCTGGCGGGCACTCCCAAGGCCATGGCCTGTGGGCCGGAGCCATCGTCCTGCCAGTTCCATCCCCCGCCGTAGACATAGAGGGTTTTGCCCACCGGCTGGAGGGCAGCACTGAGCAGATTTTTCAGGGTACGCAGGCCCGGGCTGTAAGGCACGGGACTTTGATAGGGCTGGGGATGCCGGGCCAGCACCACCCAGGTTGCCGGGTTGCCGTAGAGTCTGACCCAGTCTCCCGGTCTCAGGTGCGCCCGCTCCACCTGGGCACCCCCGGGGCGGGATAGAATCCGGCGGGCCACCACGCCCCGTGACAGTGGATAGGGCACGTTCTCGATTTGTAATCTGCCGGAAACCAACGCCGTGAGCTCCCCTTCCGCCGTGGGATACCACGCCTCCGCCCTCAGGATCATATCCCCACGCACCAGGAGCCGGTAATGGCCTCCCTCCATGAGTGTATTTTGCACCGGATAGCTGCCGTCCGGGTTGGCAATACGGTACTGTTCCTCCCGGCCGTTCTGAAAAAACCGGTAGCGCAGCCCGTCCCGGTCCCGGGCAACTTCGGTGCCGTAGCCCGCTATCCCCAGATAAATGGCCTGCCGCCAGAAAACATTGTGCTTGACCGCCATGTCACTCCCTCCTGTCAGGCAATTCTATGCCGGAGGTTGTGCTATCATGTGGACAAGAAAGGGGGCGGAACCTTTTGAGGTTCCGCCCCCTGAGTGAACGTACTTATTCGATTTTGGTGGCCTTCAGAATGCTGTCCTGGCCGGGATAATAGGTGATGGTCACCTGATCTCCCACGTTGAAGATGACGGCCTCCTGGCAGTCAGATGCGGAAACGGCGTAGTAGGGACCCTCTCCCAGGGAGAAGTAGAAGATGGTGTTGCCCTCCACCACGGCGCTGCGGATCTCGGAAATAGCACCGGAAACCGTCTTGGTCTCCTCCGGCTCCTCCTCCACCGTGGGCTCGGTGACCTGGATGCCATTGTCGATGAGCAACTGCTCATAGTTCTGCTGGCACTGGGCCACAGAGGTGCCGGTGGCGGTGATCTGATAGTCGGACACGTTGACCATGGCATACATCTTGACCAGATCCGCAGAGTCCTTCAGGGACATGAAATAGGTGGGCTGATCGGAGATATTCAGCAGAATCGGGAAGGTGGCGGTGTAGTTCAGATGCTGCACCGCGCCCTGGGCCGAGGACATGGCGGAATACTCCGTGGCGCCGGAGACATTGTAGTAGCGGGCCTCCTTGGTGCGCTGGTTGATCAGAATAAAGCCCACGTTGGACTGGTCCCCGCCGGCAGAGGTAACGCCGGTGTAGAGATACACGTCGTCGTTCAGGGCGATATAGTTATAGCCCTCGGTGGTGGTGGTGATGCCCTTCTGGCCCAGCCAGGAGTTAATCCAGCCGTTGACGAACTTGCCGTGGTAGTTGTACTGGTTCACCAGCAGGTCGGCGGAGTACACCCGGTCCACCCAGCTGGGGACCTCCTCATAGTACTGGCTCTCGCCGGTGATGGCGTTGACCAGCACGGCGCCCTGGTTATCGGTGCCACCAAAGAGGCCGATGCGGCGGACCACCCGGGAGCAGATCCACCAAGGGGTGCCATCCTCATCAATTTCAAAGTTCACGTCCCCGAACATCATGGTGGGATAGCGGAACCGGAGCACCCGGTACAGATTGCGGCCGAAGTGCTCGCCGGTGGTGTACTTGATGCCCTCCTCCAGCTGCACCAGGTCCGCTTCCTGGGTCACCATGTTGACGATGATATAGCCCGGCAGTCCCTCGCTGCGGTTATTGAACCACTTGATGATATTACCGTAGACCAGAGGAGCCACCCGGACGGGCTGGCCCTGGTAGTTGATCTGGGAGTACTCACTGTCGGAGATCTCGAACTGGGAAACCAGATTGCTGTCGGTGCCCAGGCTGCCCAGGGCCCGGCGGCCCAGCTGGACGCTGGAATCCTTGTCCAGCATGGGAATCTCACTGTAAGAGATCTCCGCCACATCCTGGGCGAAATCGCCGTCCTGGACATCCAGCAAATTATAGTAGTTCTTGGCCTGGAAGATGGGGGCGGAGATGATGCTGCCGATGACGCAGACCACCAGGATAACTCCCACCAGGATCAGGGGCACCTTGCAGTTGGCCTTGAGCATTTTGGGCAGCTCTGTCACATTCTCCCGGCGCACCCGGCTGCCGGTGCAGATCAGCATGACCACCATGTAGACCACCAGCAACAGGATCAGGAAGGTCCAGAACTCCGGGGCTTGTAGGTTCAATGCCGGCAGCGACACGTAAAAGTAGATGCCGCCGAAGATCAGAGTGACCAGCAGGCTGATGAGAATGCTCTTAAGCCCGCCAAACCCCCCTGACGCTTTTTTTGTTTTTTCCATTTTGACAACTCCTTATTGGGTATGCTCTTTTTTATCTGTTCCTGCTCAGATTAACACAGATGGTTCCGCAGCACAATAAAAGAAAGATTAAATTCGTCGAACCAGCCAAAAGGGCATGGCCTCGCCTGGAGGCCATGCCCTTTTTCACATCTTTCTCAGATACCGGCAGAAGCGAAACCGCAGGTCCTGCCAGCGTTTCCACTCCGAGACCTCCGCCAGCTGCCACTCCGGCATCCGATCCAGGTTGGGCAGAAACCGGTCTCCCCCGCCCTGAGCGTCGATCTGGGTGATCCAAGCTCCATCACAAAAGGGCAGCAGCTGCCGGTAAACCTGCTCTCCCCCCGCCACAAAGAGATCTGACTCCTGCCGGACGGCCTCCAGCAGTTCCTCCACCGAGGCAACACCCCAGGCCGGGGCCGGAACCTGCTCCAGATGGTGGGTGAGCACATAGTTTTTTCGGCCCGGCAGCGGTTTTCCGCCGGGGAAGGTGGCCATGGTTTTGCGGCCATAGACGATGGCCTTGCCAATGGTCAGCTCCTTGAACCGGGCCAGGTCCTCCGGAATGGAGTACAGCAGTTGTTCTCCCCGTCCGATGGCCCAATCCCGGTCCACCGCCGCGATCAGTTCCATGTGCCCTCCAGCTCCCGCCACAGCTGAAGCATGGATTTGTGCAGCAGCGGATGCTCCACATAGGGGTCAATCTCCGCCATAGGCCGCAGCACAAAGTCCCGATGCTGCATGTCAATATGGGGGATGATCAGCTTATCAGTATACATAACTAAATTATCGTAAAGCAAAATATCCAGATCCAGGGTACGGGGGCCCCAATGGATCTTGCGCTCCCGGCCCGCCTGGGCTTCCAGCCGGTGAAGGGCCTCCAGCAACTCTTCCGGGGTGTACAGGGTCTCAATACAGCAGGCGCCGTTCAGGAATTCGTCCTGCTCCACACCGCCGTAGGGGGCGGTGGTGATCAGGCTGGAGGTTTTGAGGAGCCGGATGTTCTCATCCCCCTCCAGTCCCGCCAGAGCCTCCCGCAGATACCCCTCCTTGTCCCCCAGGTTGGAGCCCAGGGCCACATAGGCGGTATGCCAAAAACGGTGGATGCGCACTGAGACGCACTCAAAGTCCAGGTCAATGGGGGCATCAGGCTTCTTCAGCTCCAGGGTAATACCCCGCAGCAGCGGAAAGCGCAGCAGGGCGGCCCGACAGGCCCGCTCCGCCGCCGCCTCCAGCAGCCGGAAGGTATGTTGGGTCAGGAAATCCACCAGGAATTCCGCCACTTCGGCGTAGCTGGTGCTGTCCTCCAGCTGGTCGCTCAACCCTGCCTTATGGGTATCGGTATCCAGCACAGCGGAGATCACGAACTCCTGGCCCTGCTCCTGCTCAAAGTCAAATACCCCGTGGTGGGCAAAAAAGCGCACATTGTCAATGCGAATCTGATCCATTTACTCGGCCTCCAGAATGGCCCGGGCCATGCGGATGGCCCGGACATTTTCCTTCACATCGTGGACCCGGACAAACATACAGCCCTTTTCCACCGCCAGCACCGTGGTGACCAGGGTGCCCTCCAACCGCTCCTCCGGCGGGGTCTCCAGGGTCATGCCGATCACCGACTTCCGGCTGGTCCCCAGCAGAATTGGCAGCCCAAAGCAGTGCAGTTCCTCCAGGTGGTGAATCACCGCCAGATTCTGCTCGTAGGTTTTGCCAAACCCCACCCCCGGGTCCAGGATGATTTTTTCCCGCTGAATTCCTGCCTCGTCGGCCAGGGCCAGGGACTCCTCCAGGCCGGCGCACAGGTCGGGAATCAGCATCCGGTAGTCCGGGTTCTGCCGGTTGTGCATCAGGCAGCAGGGCACTTGGTAGCGGGCAATGACTTGGGCCATGGTCGGGTCATACTTCAGCCCCCAGATGTCATTGATCATGTCGGCCCCGGCCCGAATGCCCGCCTCCGCCACGGCACCCTTGCAGGTGTCCAGAGAGATGGGCACATCAAACCGGGCTTTGACCGCCTCGATGACCGGCAGCACACGGTCCATCTCCTGCTGCTCCGGCAGCGGGGTGTAGCCGGGCCGGGTGGATTCCCCCCCAATGTCCAGCACGTCTACGCCCCCGTCGCACATCTCCTCCACATGTTTCAGCGCTGCATCAAGCTTATCATAACGGCCGCCGTCGGAGAAGGAGTCCGGGGTGACGTTCAAAATGCCCATCACATAGGTCTGGCCAGAGGTTTCAAATTCACGGGTTCCGATTTTCATGGGTTTAATACTCCAAAGAATGATTCTTTTTCTCTTCAGGCCAATTACACTGATCTGATGCGGGACAGGCAAAGCAGGGCCTGCTCTGTTTGTCCGCCCGATACAACAGCCGCCCCAGCGCCGAGGGGGCGCCGCCGTCCTTGCCCCGGTGGCTGCCGATGGCGGCTAAAATTTCGTCCCGCTCCCGGGCGGTAAAGCCGCAGTCCTCCAAAATAGGACCAGCCAATGCTACTCCCGCCTCCTCGTGGGGAATGCCCGAGGTGTACTGGGCGCCCCGGCCAATATCATGGAGCAGAGCTGCGGCGTACAGCAGCTCCGGGGCCAGCCCAAGCCCCTGCTCCAGATTGTAAATCCGCATCAGCCGGGCCACGCCCAGCAGGTGCTCCAGGCTGTGGCGGCAGAAAATCCGGTCCGCCTCCAGAGACTCCAATTCCTCCAAGGCACTGCGAAAGGCGGAATGGGCTAACATGCGGTCAATCCGCTCCATCACTTCACCATCTGGAAGAACCGGTTTTGCAGCGCCTGATCCTCCTCAAAACAGCCCCGGGTGGCCAGGGTGACGGTCTGGGTGCCCGGCTTCCGGACCCCCCGCATGGTCATGCACATGTGCTCTGCCTCCATCATCACCATAACCCCCTGGGGCTGGAGAATGTCCATGATGGCGTCACAGATCTGGCCGGTGAGCTGTTCCTGGATCTGGGGACGCCGGGCAAACACCTCTACGGTCCGGGCCAGCTTGCTGAGGCCCACCACCCGGCCATTGGGCACATAGGCGATGTGGGCCTTGCCGAAGAAGGGCAGCAGGTGGTGCTCACACACCGACTGGAAAGGAATGTCCTTCTCCACCACCAGCTGGTTGCGGTCCACCGTAAAGGTCTTGCTCAGATGCTCTGAGGCCTCCGCTTCCAGCCCGCCAAATACTTCATGGCACATCCGGGCGATACGGTCCGGAGTTTCCAGCAGTCCTTCCCGGTTCGGGTCCTCCCCGATCCCTTCCAGCAGCAGGCGCACCGCCTGCCTGATCTTTGCTTCATCCATCATAGGTTTCACTTCCAATTTGCTCTGTGGCTTCTGTCGGCCGGAACCGCTTTCAAAAGCGGGGCCGCAATCGGAGATATTATAGCGCATGTTGCCGGGTATGTAAAATCAAATCATTGTTTTTCCCGGGATCTTTCGTTATAATAGGTTGAAATCTGAGGAGGATGCAATAACATGGATCTCTTTACCTGTGACTATACCGAGGGCTGCCACCCCAGGATTCTGGAAGCCCTGGGCCGCACCAATCTGGAGCAGACCAGCGGCTACGGCACCGACTCCCACTGCGCCCGGGCCGCCGACCTGATCCACCAGGCCTGCGAAGCCCCCAACAGCGCCGTCCACTTCCTGGTGGGGGGCACCCAGACCAATATGACGGTGATTGCCGCCCTGCTGCGGCCCTATCAGGGGGTGCTCTGCGCCGACTCCGGCCACATCAATGTCCACGAGACCGGGGCTGTGGAGGCCTCCGGCCACAAGGTGCTGGCGCTACCGGGCTGTCAGGGCAAAATCACCGCAGCCCAAATTCAGGCTACCGCCGAAGCCCATCGGAAGGACCAGAGCGCCGAGCACACCGTTCAGCCCGGCATGGTCTACCTCTCCCACCCCACCGAGTACGGCACCCTGTACACCAAAGCTGAACTGGAGGCCATCTCCCAGGTCTGCGTGGAAAACAATCTGCTGCTGTTCGTGGACGGGGCCCGGATGGGCTATGGTCTCACGGCTGACGGCGCCGACGTGACGCTGCCGGACCTGGCCCGGCTGACCGATGTATTTTACATTGGCGGCACCAAGGTGGGGGCCCTGTTCGGGGAGGCGGTGATCTTCCGGGACCCCAATCTGTCCCCTTGCTTCCGCTACATGATCAAACAGCGGGGCGGTATGCTGGCCAAAGGAAGGCTGCTGGGCATCCAGTTTGAGTGTCTCTTTGAGGACGGCCTCTACTACCAGCTGGGCCACCATGCCAATGCGCTGGCCTACCGGGTCCGGGACATCTTCCGCTCTGCCGGCTGTCCCCTGCTCTTCGACTCCCCCACCAATCAGCAGTTCCCCATTCTGTCCAACGCTGCCTATGAAGTTCTGTCCCAGCATGTCCGGGGCGAATTCTGGCAGCAGGTGGACGACACCCACAGTGCCTACCGGTTCTGCACCAGCTGGGCCACCAGCCCCGAAGCGGTGGATCGACTGGAACAGGCCGTGAAAAAAATTGGAACATTGTACTGAAAGGAGCAACAACCATGGATTTCCGCATTCTGCACCACAACCACAATGTAGCTGACCTGGACACCTCCATCGCCTTTTATGAGAAGGCTCTGGGGCTCCACGAAATCCGCCGCAAAGAAGCCGAGGACGGCTCCTATATCATCGTCTATCTGGGCGCCCGGGAGGACAATTTTGAGATCGAACTGACCTGGCTGCGGGACCATCCCCAGAAGTATGATCTGGGTGAGTGCGAGTTCCACATCGCCTTTGGCACCACCCCGGAGGAGTATGAGCAGGTTCACAAGCTACACGAGGAGATGGGCTGCATCTGCTTCGAGAACCCCGAGATGGGCATCTACTTTATCGAGGACCCCGACGGCTACTGGCTGGAGATCATCCCCCACAAGTAAGCTGAACACACAAAAAACACCCTGTCCGTTGGACAGGGTGTTTTTTATTATGTCAACTCTTTCAACAGGGTCTGGCAGCCCTCCAACACGTCCTGCCAGGTGGCTTCAAAGTCCCCGGTATACCAGGGGTCCGCCACGTCCCCGGGGCGCTGGGTGTGGGACATCAGCAGCGACACCTTCCCCTCCGGATCATCGTCAACAAACCGGCGCATATTGCGCAGATTGTTATGGTCCATGGCAATCAGATAATCGTAATATTCATAGTCCCGCCTGGTCATCTGCCGGGCGGTCTTGCCGGCGCAGGAGATGCCGTGCTCCGCCAGCTTGCGCCGGGCGGGAGGATAGACGGAGTTGCCGATTTCTTCAGTGCTGGTGGCGGCGGAGGCGATTTCAAACTCAGCTTCCAGCCCGGCTTTTTTCACCAGATCCTTCATCACAAATTCCGCCATTGGGCTGCGGCAAATGTTGCCGTGGCAAATAAAAAGTAGTTTGGTCATCCTTTTATAACTCCTCATAAGTCCTGTATTTCTTCTCAAATGCTTGTTATTTTGACGAGCCATGCCTTTGCATTCGACAAGCATACATTTCAATTTTCCAAAATTCGATTGCGGTTGTCTCGTCTTTTTTACTTATTATTGTAATCTACAGTCTAAAACAAAGGAAAGCCGGCCTTGCATTCGATGTAATAATTCCGGCAACTTTCATTGCCCTTGCATGTTCATCTTTGCTTCCCTCGTATTGTCTTGTTACTTTATCAAATGGTAGCACTATTTTTCAAAAACGTAGGATATTGTTTGTAACACATTCTTCAAATCGCTTCTGCAATAACTCCAGAAGTTCTTGACTTTTCCCCCCGTTGTGATCTTTACACCATATCGCATAGATTCCTGTTGAAAACTTTTCACAAGGAAGTGTATAAACCCTTCCTCTTGCAAAAGTCGCAATATCTCGGTATTTCTCTGGAAGTAGCGCGGCACTCTCTCCCGATGCCATTTTCATTAGAATTTCTCCCCAATGACTGATGGGAACTAATTTTGATACTGTGCGAAATTCCGCAGAAAAATCAAGTGCCAATTTTTTAGATGCCGGATCATTTACATACAATACAGATTCAATATTCAACAAATCTTTACTCAAATCTCCAGTTATTGTATATTTTTGCTTCAAAGTAGCTGGTATTACAAGAATATAATTATTCTGCAAAATTTTCTGAGCATTAAACCCAGGCGCGAGTGTAGACGGAAACTCTGAATTACAAATCTCAACAAGTGAAAAATCAGTTTTTCCTT
>CABRZO010000031.1 GCA_902475455.1 uncultured Eubacteriales bacterium | reverse complement strand
CAGTCCCGACAGAGAAGGGGACAGTCCTGAGCGGCGCCCAATCGTTTTTTAAGAAATGTTTTTTTGCTATTTCAGCAAAGCTGACGACACAAAGAATCCATAGATTGGGCAGTTTGTAAAAAATGTCGGAAATTTTATAAAAAAGATTAAAAATTACCAACATCCCGGGAAGCCGTGCTGTTATAATGCAGACAAATCCTAGTCTCAATGCCGCTTCAGTTCACCGTAAAAGGAGCGAATATGGGTATCACGATTCAAATTGGACAGAACACCATTCAAGTTCCCGTGCACTCCGGCGATACGTTGCTGGATCTGCTCCAGGGCAGAGAGGGCGTAACCTTTTCTGCTCCCTGCGGCGGCCAGGGCAAATGCGGTAAATGCACCGTGGAGCTGGGAGATGGCCGCAAGGTATTGGCCTGCCAGACCTTGGCAGAGGACGGCATGACGGTGATTGTACCCCGGCAGCAGGAGCAGCATGTGATGCTCCAGGGCGCTTCCGCCCAGGTGACGATGGATGAAGGGCTGGAGGGCTACGGCATCGCCTGCGACATCGGCACCACCACGGTGGTCTGCCATCTGCTGAATTTGAAGCGGGGCCTTCGGGTGGCCACCGCTGGAGAGGGCAACCGTCAGCAGGTCTTCGGCGCCGATGTGATCTCCCGGATCCGGGCGTCGGAGGAGGGGCATCTGAAAGAGCTGACCCGGTTGATCACCGACCAGCTTTCTGAGATGATCCGCGATGTGTGCCGACAGGCCGGAATCGGGACGGAGCAGGTCAAGGCTATGTCGGTGGCGGCCAATACCACCATGTGCCATCTGCTGACGGGGCTGGATCCCTCTGGCATCGGAAGGGCGCCGTTTCAGCCTCAATCTTTCTTTGGGACGGAGCTTCCATCCCAAAGCCTGAATCTTCCCTTTGACGGACCAGTCTACATCGCCCCCGCCGTGTCCGGCTATGTGGGGGGCGACATCACCGCGGATCTGGTGGCGGTGGACATCCAGAACCGGGAAAAGCCGGTGTTGCTCATCGATGTGGGCACCAACGGGGAGATGGTGCTGGGCTGCGGCGAAAAGCTGCTATGCTGTTCCACCGCGGCGGGTCCTGCCTTTGAAGGGGCCCAGATCCGCTTCGGCATGACCGCCAAGGCCGGTGCCATTCATTCCGTGGAATACCGGGAGGGACAGCTGATCTGTTCCGTCCTGGGTGATGTGGAAGCTGTGGGCATCTGTGGCTCCGGCCTCATTGATGCCATCGCTGTGATGCTGGATTTGGGGGCGTTGGATGAGACGGGCCGGATCCTGGACCCGGAGGAGGATGACGATATCCCCCAGGAGGCGCTGCCCTGGCTGTTTGAGGACGAGGACGGGGAGATGGCCTTCCGACTGACGGAACAGGTCTGGGTGACCCAGGGGGATGTGAGAAAGGTCCAACTGGGCAAAGGGGCCATCGCCGCCGGAGAACAGGTATTGATCAAAGCCTATGGCGTGAGGTATGATGAGATCGGGGCCCTTTATCTGGCCGGTGGATTTGGCAGTTATATCCGCCCCGCCAGCGCCACCCGGATCGGTATGATTCCCCAGGAGCTGTTGCCGGTGACGGCGGCGGCGGGCAACACGGCGGCGGAGGGGGCCTGTATGGCCTTGCTTTCCGGTAAGATTCGAGATGAACTTCAAACCTTGCATCGGCAGATGAACTATATCGAGCTGTCCGGCAAAGAGGAATTCAACACGGCCTATATGGAGGCCATGATGTTTCCCAGTGACGACGAAATGTGATAACAGAACATAAAAATGAGGAGGAACCACCATGAGTACGCTGACTGAAATCTATGAGAACATGCAAAAGGGCAAGGCCAAAATGGTCAAGAAGCTGGTCCCCCAGGCGCTGGAAGAGGGCTTTACTGCCCAGCAGATCCTGAACGAGGGCCTGTTGGCGGCAATGGATGAAGTTGGTGTCCGTTTCCGCAACAACGAGGTGTTTGTCCCCGAGGTGCTGGTAGCTGCCCGGGCCATGAACGCCGGTGTGGCTCTGCTGAAGCCCTATCTGGCTGACGGGGACGCCTCCAATGTGGGTAAGGTTGTCATCGGCACCGTCCAGGGCGACCTGCACGACATCGGCAAGAACCTGGTCCGCCTGATGATGGAGGGCAAGGGCATCGAGGTCATCGACCTGGGTGTGGACGTGGCCCCGGAACAGTTTGTCCAGGCCGCCATTGAGAACGACTGCGGCATTATCGCCTGCTCCGCGCTGCTGACCACCACCATGCCTGTGATGGGCGAAGTGGTCAAGGCGGTGGAGAACGCCGGCATCCGGGATAAGGTGAAGATCATGGTGGGCGGCGCTCCTGTGACCCAGGAGTATTGTGAGCTCATCGGCGCCGATGCCTATACCCCCGATGCCGCTTCCGCTGCGGTGCGGGCTGTGGAGCTGCTGGCCTAATTTGATTGATGTTAAAAAAGGATGTGCCGCCAGGCACATCCTTTTTTTATATCAGCTGCAAGCGAAATGGAAAAAATGTTGACTTTTAGAAAAAATATGTCACAATTTAATCCGTGAGAGAATTCAAAGGGGACACGGGAGGCAGATTCATATGAAGAAGGCGGCGGATGTCCGGTTTGATCTGGCGCTGGCCAAGGAGATATTGGACTCCTATTTTTGCTTTAGCGGCGTTCAGAGCCGCCTCTATGCCTCGGACGGCACCCTGGTTTATGAACAGGGGCAGCAGAACAACTGCTGTGAAGCGTGCCGCAATGTGACAAAAGCCGCGGGTTGCACCCACCAATGCGAGCAGATTCATCTGCACGGCATGAAGAACGCAGAGCAGTTTGGGGGCCGTTACATCTATTTCTGCCCCATGCACATGGTCTACTACTCCTCGCCCATTCTCATCAGCGGTGTCCAGGCCGGGGCCTTTGTCTGCGGTCCGGTGCTGATCATGGATGTGGATGACTATCTGGAGGAAGAGACGGAGATGCTGGATGCGGACCCGGAGGGCCGAGAGCTGTTTCGCCGGGCGGTGGAATTGCTGCCCCAGGTGGAGCCCAGGCAGATGAACTATCTGTCCCAGCAGCTGTTTGCCGATGCGGTCTATGTCAGTGACAGTGTGCAGGAGCTGTTGATCCTGCGCAGTAAAAACCTGCATCAGGGCATGATCAACGACTACATCCAGCAGCTCAAGCGCAGCAATGCTCCCCAGGGCTACCCCGTCAGGCAGGAGCAGGAGCTGCTCTCCATGGTGGCCAAGTGCAATCAGACAGAAGGGGAGCGACTGCTCAACGAGATTCTATCGGTGCTGTTTTACTCCTACAGCGAGGTATCGGAAATATATGCCCGCATCATGGAAGTGGTGGTGCTTATGTCCCGGGCCGCCATATACAGCGGTGCTGACGCAGAGCAGGTGCTGGAAATGAACACCCGGTTCGGGGAACAGGCCCGGATGCTGCGGCAGGAGGACACCACCCAGTGGCTCCAGTCGGTGATGCGCCATTTCATGAATATGATTCACACGCCCCCGGACACCAAACACCGGAACCTGGTGGACGAGGCCATGCGCTATATCCAGAGAAATTATATGAAGCCGTTGACGCTGGAAAAGGTGGCGGAATTCATCGGATATTCCCCTTCCTATTTCTCCAAGGTATTCAAACTGGAGACCGGTATCACCTTCCGGAATTATCTTAATCAGCTCCGCATCGAAAAGAGCAAAAGTCTGCTGCTGAGCAGCTCGGCTTCCATCTCCGAGATCTGCTCCACCGTGGCCTTTGAGGATCAGAGCTATTTCTGCAAAGTGTTTAAAAAGTTCGTGGGGGTCACCCCTGACCGATACCGGAAGCGGGAGCGCCGCCTGAATTTTGCCAAAGAGCACGGGGAAAAGGGCAAAGGGACGGACTAAAATTTCTATTCAATTGCCAGCCGCACCGGGGCCCCATCGTGGGGCCCCGGTGCGGCTGGTTCTGTTTCTATAGAAACATGCTGATTTCACAAAAGATTACCAAAAAACAAAAAGTTGTCTCATACAAAGCCGGCGGCAATCGGTACAATAGGAAGTGTAAAATGGATTCAGGTCCAATACAGGACCATGTCTAATAAGAGACATATACATATTATATATAGGAGGTCACATAGATGCCGATGTATCCGGATCAGACCCAGCTGGCCCAGCTGGAGGAAAAATGCCTGGCCATTTTTCAGGCCGGGGGACGGGAGAGCGCCCCGGAGATTGCGGAGCAACTGCTGGAACTGCCGGGGCTGCCCCTGCACAGCCCCTACCATCATTTCCTGTTGGCGGCGGCGCTGCTCACCTCGGCGGCGCTGTGCACCGGGATGGAGGAGCGTGAATATTGCCGGAAAATGACCCAGGCCAAGGACCGGGCTGCCCAGGTGCCCGGGGGATACTGCGGACAGTTCGGCTGCTGCGGGGCTGCCGTCAGCGCGGGTATTTTCGCCAGTGTGTGGCAGAACAGCGCTCCCACCAAAAAGTCCGGCTGGGCGGAGGGCAATCTGATCACCGCCCGGGCTCTGGAACAAATTGCCAGTGTGGAAGGCCCTCGGTGCTGCAAGCGGGTGACTTGGCTTGGGCTCCAGGGGGCGCTGGAAGCTATCCGGGAACTGCTGGGGCTGGATCTGGGCCAGGTGGAGGGCCACCGCTGCAGGTTCCATGATCAGAACCGGGAGTGCCTGGGTGAGGCTTGTCCCTTTTTCCCGTCAAATGGCATTTAACGAGGGCGCTTTGTAATTTATATCATACAGGTGATGACATGACGAAATTGTATTTGGTAACCGGCTTTTTAGGCGCAGGAAAGAGCACCTTTATCCGGGCCTTTACCGAGGCATTTGCGGAAAAACGGATTGCCCTGATTATCAACGAATTTGGAAAGACCGGGGTGGACGGTGCCCTGCTACGGGAGACCGCCCTGGAGATGACGGAGATCGACAACGGATCCATCTTTTGCTCCTGTCGGGCGGAGCAGTTCCAGGAGGCGGTGCTGGAGATCCTGAAGCGCAATCAGGCGGAGCTGATCTTTGTGGAGGCTTCAGGACTGGCAGACCCCACCGCAGTCCGGGGGATCTTCCGCCAGAGCATTTATGGGGATCTGGAGTACGCCGGGGCCATCTGCATTGTGGACGCAGTGCGGTTCCACAAGATCTATCGGACCGCCAAGGTGAGCCGGATGCAGTTGGCCATCAGTGATCTGGTGCTCATCAACAAGACCGATCTGGCCACCCGGCAGCAGATCGATGAGATCACCGCCATCGTCAAAGCCCAGAAGCCCGGCCGCCCGGTCCATGAGACGGTGTATGGCGCCTTTGACCGCCGATGGCTCCAGGAGATGGAGGAGCAACCGGAGACTGCGGAATCGGCGGAACCCCACACCAAGGATCTGACCCTGCGGAAGCTGACCCTGGCGGTCTCGGGCTTTGATCTGGCCTCCTTGACCTCATTTTTGAAGATGTTTGCCGACGACACCTACCGGGTGAAGGGCTTTGTCCAGCTGCCGGAGGGCTGTTTCCTGGTGGACTGCGTGGGCCCCATCGTGGAGGTCAAGCCCTATGAGGGGGAGACCAACGGGGTTAACCGCCTCACAGTACTCTTCGGCAGCGGTCTGCCCGCCAAGCGGAGCATCCGGGAGGCGGTCTCATGGTTTGAACGGGCGGACGTGAAACTGGAGGATTGAGAGGGAACAACATGGCTGGAATGACGGAGGAAAAATGCGCCTGCCGGGGCGATTTCCTGGACAAGTTTGTGCAGCCGGCACTGCTGGTCTCACTGTCCAAGGGGGACCGCTACGGCTTTCAGATGGTGGCGGAGCTGGAGGCCAGCGGCATGGTGGCCGGGGATCGTCTGGACCCCGCCGGTCTGTACCGCACCCTGAAGCGGATGGAGGGGGCGGGGCTGGTGAACTCCCGGTGGGATGTGGAGAGCGCCAGTAAGCCCCGACGGGTCTATTCCATCACCGCCCAGGGGCGCGCCTGTCTTGGCGCCTGGCGGGACACACTGCTGGAGTATCAGAGCCGAATCGGCCACATCCTGGCGGAGATCCCGGGATAAGTGGGGAAGAGAGGCTGTTTCGGTTTGGAATGGGAGGTTGGGATAGGACATTTTTATACCAAAAATCAAAAATAGTTTCTATACTTCCCATCCCCGTGTCCATATAATAAAATTAACGTTCCACACTGAATACTCGAGAAGGAGGCATTATTATGACCCCAAAAGAGATCCTGTTTGCCACACTGGAGCATAAGCCTACCCCACGTCCCGCTTGGGTGCCCTTTTCCGGTGCCCACTCTGCCCGGCTGAAGAATTATACCGCCACCGAGTTCCTCCAGGACGAGGACAAGATGGTGGAGTGCCTGCTGGAGGTCAACCGGCTGTTCAAGCCCGACGGCGAATGCTGCATTTTTGATCTGCAGGTAGAGGCGGAGATCCTGGGCTGTGATTTGCTCTGGGCCGACAATGGGCCTCCTTCTGTGGCGTCCCATCCGCTGGCCTGCGACGAGGATGACGATCCGGTGATCCCCTGCGAGTGCACCATTCCCGGCCCCAACGACGGCCGCATTCCTCTGATCACTGCCGCCATGCGCCGGGTCAAGGAGGCGGTGGGGGATACCACCGCCCTGTACGGCCTGATCACCGGCCCCTTCACCCTGGCCTCCCACCTGCGGGGCAGCGACATTTTCATGGACATGTTTGACGATGACGAGTATGTCCACAATCTGCTGGACTACTGCAACAAGGTGGCCTTCAAGATGGCGGAGTACTATGTGGAGGCCGGCATGGATGTCATCGCCGTGGTGGATCCTCTGATCTCCCAGATCTCCACCGCCCACTTTGAGGAGTTTATGTCCGAGCCCTTCTCCGCCCTGTTCGCCCACATCAAGGAGCTGGGAGCCTATTCCTCCTTCTTTGTCTGCGGCGACGCCACCCGGAATATTGAAGCCATGTGCAAGACCGGCTGCCACAGCATCTCCGTGGATGAAAACGTGGACCTGGTCACCGCCAAGGCCATCTGCGACCGCTATCAGGTCTCCATCGGCGGCAATATTCCGCTGACCACCACCATGCTCCACGGCACCCAGCAGGACAACATGAAGTGGGTGGTGGAGCTGCTGGACCGCATCGAGGACAAGACCGGTCTGGTGGTGGCCCCGGGCTGCGACATGCCCTTCGGCGTCCCCTTCGAGAACACCATCGGCTGCATGGAGGCCGTCCAGCACACCGACCTGGTGCGGGAGATGGTCAAGGATTATGTGGCCGAGGACATCACCAAGGATGTGCAGCTGCCCGACTATGAGCATCTGGAGCGCCCCCTGGTGGAGGCCTTCACTCTGGACCCCGCCACCTGCGCTGCCTGCACCTACATGGTGGCCGCTGCCGACGAGGCCAAGGAGACCTTTGGCGACGCCATCGACTATAAGGTGTATAAGTATACCATCAAGGAGGACATCGCCCGGACTCAGAAGATGGGCGTGCCCAACCTGCCCTCCCTGTACATCAATGGTCAGCTGAAGTTCCAGTCCATCATCCCCTCCCGGGAGGAGCTGGAAGCTGCCATTCGAGAGGCTATGCACTGAAATTCTATGTCTGCAAGGCCGGACAACCCTATGGGGTTGTCCGGCCATTTCTTTTTTGAAGATCAGGAAAACCAAGTATGCAGGAGAAAAATGAGCACTTTTTCTGGGCAAAACAGAAGTTTTGTGCTATAATGAATCCAAATACATGCCTGCAAACTGACGCGGCGGGAGAAGGGGAGGGTGAGGGCCTGTGAGAATTGGAAGAAATGGGCTGCTGCTCCTGTTGGCCGCCCTGCTGCTGTTGTCGGGCTGCGGGGGGGCGGCCCGTGAGCCGGTCTCCAGAACCTGGATGGCTATGGACACCGTCATGCAGGCCACGGTCTACGATGGCGATGAGGAGCTGCTGGACCAGGCGGAGGAACTGGTGCAGGAATTGGAGGAGGAGCTGTCGGTCACCAATCCGGACAGCGCCCTCAGCCAGCTCAACCGGACCGGTTCCGCCCAGCTCTCCCCGCAGGCCGCCGATCTGCTGGAGCAAGCCCTGGAGCTATGCCGGTTGACGGACGGGGCGCTGGATGTGTCCATCTATCCGGTGCTCCGGTCCTGGGGATTCACCACCGGGGAGTACCGGGTGCCGGAGGCGGAGGAGCTGGCGGAGCTGCTGACCCGAGTAGACTACCATCAAGTCCTCCTGTCCCAGGACGGCGTGGCCCAACTGCCCCAGGGGATGGAGCTGGACTTGGGGGCCGTGGCCAAAGGATACACTGGGGACCTGCTGTTGGAGGCGTTCCGGCAGGCTGGTGTCACCTCGGCGCTGCTCAGCCTGGGGGGAAATGTCCAGGCTCTGGGGAGCAAGCCCGATGGTTCGGACTGGACTGTGGCTATCCAGGACCCGGAGGGGGAGGGCTACCTGGGTTATCTGTCCGTGTCCGACCAGGCGGTGGTCACTTCCGGGGGCTATGAGCGCTATTTCCAGGGAGAGGACGGCACTATCTACTGGCACATCCTGGACCCGGAGACCGGCTGTCCTGCCCGGAGCGGGTTGATCTCGGTGACGGTGGTAGGATCATCCGGTCTGTTCTGCGATGGGATGTCTACGGCGCTGTTTGTTCTGGGGGAGGAGGAGGCTGTCTCCCTCTGGCGCAGCCTGGGGGAGTTTGAGCTCATCCTGGTCACGGAGGATGGACGGCTGCTGCTCACCCAGGGTCTGGCGGACCGGTTCCAGGCTGAGGCGGGGACGGGATACGAGTTGGAAGTGATCAAAGATGCTTAAAACCAGGACCTGGGTGCTGATTTTTGCCGGGCTGGTGGCCTGTGCGGCACTGACTCTCTGGTGGATGCCCCAGCTGCGGGGGGACGGGACCGTGGCCCGGATCCTGCAGGACGGCGCCTGTGTGGCGGAGATCGACCTGGCCCGGGTGGAGGAACCCTATGAGTTCGTCCTGAAGGACGGAGACGGGGGCAGCAACACTATACGGGTGGAACCCGGCCGCATCCGGGTCAGCGCGGCAGATTGTCCGGACCAGGTCTGTGTCGGCCAGGGGTGGCTCACCTCGGAGGGGGCGTGGAGTATTGTTTGCCTGCCCCACGGGCTGGTGATTCAGCTGGAAGGGACGTCGGATGTGGACGCAGTGTCCCAGTGAGGAGGTGGCTATGACAAAACGGCTGACGACCATGGCGCTGCTGACTGCGGTAGCCCTGATCCTGTTTCTGGTGGAGGCCCAGCTGCCCGCCCCTATCCCGGTGCCCGGTGTTAAGCTGGGGCTGGCCAACATTATCACTGTGTACGCTGTGTTCCGGCTGGGATCGAAGGAAGCCCTGGCCATTCTGGTGGCCCGAGTGCTGCTGGGCAGCATATTTGCCGGCCAGATGATGGTGCTGTTTTACAGCATGGCGGGCGGCCTGCTGTGCTGGGCGGCCATGTCAGCTATCCGCCGGGTGGTGACGCCCCGTCAAATCTGGGTTTGCAGCGTGGTGGGGGCCATCGCCCACAATCTGGGCCAGATCGGGGTGGCCATCGCCATTACCCAGACGCCGCTGCTCATCACCTATCTGCCGGTGCTGCTTATCTCCGGCGTGGTGTGCGGACTGTTTACCGGCCTGTGCGCCCAGTTCGTCATCCAGCGGCTGGACAAGAAATGACACAATGAAATCGAGGGGCCGCGGCGCTGATCGCCGCGGCCCCTCTGGTCTTGCGTTATTGCATTTGGAACATATCCCCGTCAGGCCTGCCACTGCTCCGGGATCAGAATGCAGTGGACCGGGCAGTTGTCTACACACTGGCGGCAGCCGGTACACTTGTCATAGTCCACCCGGGCCACGTTGTTTCGCAGGGTGATGGCCTGCTCCGGGCAGTTGCGCACGCACTTGCCGCAGCCCAGGCAGCCCGCCGTGCACTCCCGGCGGGTGTCGATGCCGCTCTTGTGGTTGGAGCACATGACGATGGGTTTTGGGGTTTCCTTGAAGGCATACAGGAAGATGATGCGCTTGGGACAAACCGCTTTGCAGGCACCGCAGCCGGTGCACTTGTCCGGGTCTACCCGGGCCACCCCGTCCACCACCTGGATGGCGCCGAATTTGCAGGCC
Organism: uncultured Eubacteriales bacterium; assembly: GCA_902475455.1. Taxonomy (GTDB): domain Bacteria; phylum Bacillota; class Clostridia; order Oscillospirales; family Oscillospiraceae; genus UMGS1766. The sequence goes on along the minus strand of CABRZO010000031.1, from coordinate 6,736 downwards.
TGGACGCAGTCCCCAAAGCCCAGGCATCCAAATGGGCAGGAGGAGTGGCCGTTGTAGAGCACGTTGCAGGCGGCGCAGGAGGGGATGCCGTGGTATTCAAACCGGGTCTTGGTGTGGCTGGTGTCCCCCCGACAGGCCACCATGGCCTTGTACTCGGTGGCCTTACCGGCCTCCACCCCCATGATGGCGGACAGCTTTTCCGCCACTGCCGCCCCGCCCACAATGCATTGGTTGACGGGGGCTCCCTCCGCCATTGCCTTGGCATAGGCGGAGCAGCCGGCGTAGCCGCAGGCGCCGCAGTTGGCGCCAGGGAGGGCCAGCTCTGCCTCCCGAAGCCGTTCGTCCTCGGTGACGGCGAAGCATTTGGCAGCGGCCACCAGCAGCACAGCCCCAGCCAGCCCCAAGGCAGCGATGACCAGAGTGGCGGTCAGGATCGGATTCATAGCGGCACTCCCTCCTTTACGAGCCGAAGATGTGTTCCACCAGGCCGCCGAAGCCGGTGAAACTCAGGGCCACGATGGCGGCGGAGACCAGGGTGATGGGCAGACCCTGAAAACAGCGGGGCGGATTGGCCTCCTCCACCCGGCGCCGCACCCCGGCGAAGAGTACCATAGCCAGCAGGAAGCCCAGGCCGGCCCCCACGGCGCAGACGATGGACTCCAGATAACTGTACCCCTCGTCGATGTTCAGGATCGTGACCCCCAGCACGGCGCAGTTGGTGGTGATCAGGGGCAGATAGACCCCCAGGGCCACATAAAGGGGCGGAATGAACTTCCGCAGAAACAGCTCCAGCAGCTGCACCAGCACCGCGATGACCAGGATAAAGGCGATGGTCTGGAGATAGACCAGGTCGAACCGCTCCAGCAGTTGCTCCAGGGGCCAGGTGACGGCGGTGGCGATGGTCATGACCACGGTGACCGCCACCGACATGCCCAGCGCCGAGTCCAGCCGCTTGCTCACCCCCAGGAAGGGACAAATGCCCAGGAACTTGGCCAGCACATAGTTGTTGACCAGAATCATGCTGAAGAAAATGGAAGCCAGTCTTGCCGCCATCACCCTTCACACTCCTTTCCATGACAGGCCTCAGAGGAGGGGCAGCCCTGACACCCGGCTTCCCGCTTCCGGGGCTGGCCCGCCCGGTTCTCCGCCAGCGCCACAAGGGCCATCAGCGTTCCAAAGACGAAGAAGCCGCCGGCGGGGGTGACAAAGACGATCATAGGCTCCAGCGGGATGTGCAGATCCAGGCCGAAGAGGGTTCCGCTGCCCAGCACCTCCCGCACCGCGCCCATGAGTACCAGCGTCAAGGTGAAACCCAGCCCCATCCCCAGTCCATCCAGGGCAGAGTCCAGGATGCCGTGTTTGGAGGCGTACATCTCGGCCCGGCCAAGGATGATGCAGTTGACCACAATCAAGGGGAGGTAGACGCCCAGGGACTCGTCCAGGGCGGGGAGATAGGCCTGGACCAGCATCATCAGCACGGTGACAAAGGCGGCAATGATGGTGATGTAGGCGGGCAGGCGTACCTTGCCCGGAATCACGTTCCGCAGGGCAGAGACCGCCATACCCGAGCACACCAGCACAAAGGTGGCGCTCAGCCCCATGCCCAGCCCGTTCAAGGCCAGGGTGGTCACCGCCAGAGTGGGGCAGGTGCCCAGCACCAGCCGGAGGGAGGGGTTCTCCCGCAGAATTCCGTTTGTGACAATCTGAAGCTTTTCTCTCATTCTGTCTGACCTCCCGTCACCAGCTGATAGGCCTCAATGGCCAGGTTGACCGCCGACAGGGCGGCCTTGGAGGAGATGGTGGCCCCGGAGATAGCATCGATGTCCTCCAGGAGGATCGTCTGAGCTGACCGGCCGGCAAACTGCCCGCAGAAGTCCTCCTCCAGCACCTTCTGTCCCAGCCCCGGGGTCTCCTCGTTGGACATCATCATCACCTGGAGCACCTCGCCTTCCGGGGAGAAGGCCACAGCGGCGGGTACCTGGCCGCCGTACCCCTGAGCTTGGGCGGTGACCACATAGCCCGCCCCGTTGTCCGCCCGGAGCACGGCGGTGACCCCCTCCAGGTCGCAGTCCAGCTGAGTAAAGCTGTCCGCCTCCGGTAGAATAGCGAAATAGGTCTCATTGGCCGCCTGAGTTTCGTTGGCGGCGATGACCGGGGCGGTCATTGCGTTGACACCGGCCAGCACGGCACCTACTGCTGTGCAGATGACCAGCAGCACCGCCACCGGCTTGAGACTGTTGTTCCAGAGGTTCTTCATCGCTGTCTGCCCCCTCCCATGGGTGTCTTGCGGGTTTTGGCGTTGATGAAGGGGACCAGCAGGTTCATCAGCAGGATGGAATAGCTGACCCCCTCGCTCATATTGCCCCAGAACCGGATGGCGCAGGTGATGACCCCGCAACCGAAGGCGAAGATGAGCTTCCCCTTCCGGGTGAAGGGGGAGGTGACGTAGTCGGTGGCCATGAAGATGGCCCCCAGCATCAGGCCGCCGGAGAGCAGCTGTTGCAGCACGTCCCGGCCGCATGCCAGGCTGAACAGGGCCACCGTGCCCAGATAGACCAGGGGAATGGTGAGCTCAATGGTGCGGGTGGCCAGCAGCCACACCAGCCCCAGCAGTAGGGCGGCACAGCAGGTTTCGCCCAGAACACCCCCGTGGGTGCCAAGGAACAGATCCAGCAGTGGAACCTGGCCCCCGGAGACCGCCAGCGGGGTGGCCGAGGAGATGGCGTCGCAGGGGATCAGGGGCTCAGGATAGGCGTAGCTGGTCATCAGGGCGGGGAAGGAGACCGCCAGGGTGATTCGGCCCACAATGGCCGGGTTGGCGAAGTTGCATCCGATGCCCCCAAACAGGGCCTTGGTCACCAGGATGGCGGCGATGGCGCCGATGACCGGCAGGTACAGGGGGACGGTGACCGGCAGATTACAGGCCAGCAGCAGTCCGGTGACCACCGCCGAAAGATCCCCCACCGTCTGGGGGAGCTTCCGAACTTTGCACCAGAGGGCCTCGCACCCCACACAGGCGGCGGTGGAAACGGCGATGACCAGCAGGCTTCGCCAGCCAAAAATCACCACGGAGGCCACCAGGGTAGGTACCAGCGCCAGAATGACGTTGCCCATCACGGCTCGGGTGGTGACGGGGGAGTGGACATGGGGAACCGGTGAGACGATGAGATGGCTGACATGTCGATCCATTTACGATTTCCCCCTGTTCTTCTGCTGTTTCAAAAAGGTTTTGGCCAGTGTGACTGTGGGCGTCAGCGGCCGTTTGGCCGGACAGACGTAGCTGCAGGTGCCGCAGCCGATGCATAGATCCGCCATGAGCCGGTCCAGTTGGTCGGCATCGTGGGCCACATAGGCGTTGCGGATGTCCACCGGGGACAGCCCTGCGGGGCAGGAGTTGACGCAGCGGCCGCAGCGGATGCAGGCGGTGGTGTGGGGCCGGGCGGAGGATTGCTGTCCGAAGGCCAGCAGCCCGTTGTTCTGCCGGGTGATGGGGTAGTTCACGTCCATCTGGGCCGCCCCCATCATGGGGCCACCGATGATGATTTTGCGGGGCTCCTCCCGGGTGCCGCAGAAAGCGAGCACGTCTGCGATGGGAGTGCCCACCGGCACCTCCAGATTCTTGTGGTTCAGAATGGCGTCTCCCGCCACCGTGAGCCGCTTGCTCACCAGGGGGATGCCGGTTTTCAGATACTTTCCGATGGTGGATACGGTGGTGACATTGAGCATCATCACGCCCACGCTGGTGTGCCGGGCCCCCCGGGGCACCACCCGGCCGGTGGCGTTTTTGATCAGCACGTTCTGGGCCCCCTGGGGATACCGGGACTCCAGTACCCGAACTGAGATCTGGGGGTCCTCGGCGGTTTTGCGGGTCATCAGATCGATGGCAGAGGGCTTGTTGTCCTCAATGCAGATTAGTGCCTTCGGGATACCCAGATATCGCAGGCAGGCCCGAATCCCGTCCAGAATGGAGTCGGGATGCTCCAGGAATTCCCGGTTGTCGGTGGTCAGATAGGGTTCGCACTCTGCTCCGTTGATGAGCAGGGTGTCGATCTCCGACAGGTTTTTAGGGGCCACCTTGACGTCAGTGGGAAATCCCGCCCCGCCCAGGCCCACGATGCCGGAATTGCTGAGGGCCTCAATGAAGCTGGCCAGGTCGTGGACCTCCGGCGGGTGAATGGCCGGATCCAGGGTCTGGGCGCCATCGGGGGTGATGACCACCACGGTCTCCCCCTTGCCCGCCTTATAGAGAATGGGCTCCACCGATGTTACGGTGCCGGAGACGCTGGAGAAGATGTGCATGCTCATGGCGCTGGGGGCCCTGCCCACCATTGTGCCAACATAGACCTGATCCCCGGGCGCTACGCAGGGGATACAGGGAGCCCCCACATGCTGGCTCATGGGCAGCACGATCACTTGGGGCAGGGGTATTGTCTCAGTGGGGTAGTTGGCGGTGTCTTTATGGTGGGGAACCCGCACGCCGCCGCCGTTGAGCAATTTTTGGGCAAAACGCAGTTTCATCGGGTGTCCTCCTCTTCGGCATCAATGATGTTATAAATCAAAATGATTTATAAAAGTCTTTTAGTAATGTATTTATTATAGCGGCAATTCTAAAAATTGCAACCACAAGATTGAATTTTTTTTGAAGGAAAATTGCAAAACAGCGCAAAAAAAGAGATCCTGTGCTCTGGATCTGCAAAATAGAACCAGAGTCAGGATCGAATTGGTGGTGTTCCAGCCTGCCGGGGTTGGGTGGAGAACGGTTAGTCAGAAGCGGGGCAGAGGTCGCTCCAGGCGACCAGGCACCGGCACACCCCGGCCTCTCCTGCCAGCCGCAGTTTGGCCCGCAGGGTCTCCGGGTCGTCGAAGAGGACAAAGTGGGCCCGGCCTCCAGGCTGGAAATAGGTGAAATACCGGGCGCAGAGCTCCGGAGACCAGTAGACGTTGGGCCTCAGCCGCTGCCGTAGTTCGGTCAGGTCCTGGTGGGTGAGGGGGGTGCCGGAGCCGTTTCGAGCAGGGGGGATGAAATCCTCCGCCACCCGTTCCAGTGCCGCCACCGTCCGCTCCGGGCCGTAGCGCTTTAAAGCCTCCTCCAGCCGTCCCCGGAGGGAGCCGCCCGAGATGGCGGTGGACACCAGTACCCGGGCTTTTGGGGCCCGGGCATGATAACATTCTGGCACGTAGAGACTGAGCCCCCGCTGGACCAGAGTGTGGTCCAGCCTTTCCGCCAGGGCCTCATAGCCCTCTGCCAGATCGGCGATGACCCCCTGAAACCGCCGGGCGGCACACTCTCGGACCAGTTGGATGCAGAACCCGTCGTACTGTCTTCCGCCCAGCCCCGGCTCCAGGGCCACATAGAGCAGCCCTCCCTGGCCCGGCATGGTCTGGTTCAGCCGCATCAGCCTGGGCCCCGGCTCCACCCGATAGGCCATGTGGGCCACCGCCCCGTGGGGTTCCCGGTTTAGCTGCCCCTCCTGCATGGGCGTGGCTGCCAGGATCAGGCTTGGAAGCTGTCCCATGATGATCCCCCCTTGTCCCTGAGTCTGGAATAATGTATAATCAATGCTATGAATTGTGTTGGCCGGGCAGAACCGGCCCGGAGGTAATCATGTCTTTTTCCCTTGTACCCAAACAGCTCTGCCGCAGCATCTACCACCTGAACCTGGAACATCTCCGCTCCCAGGGAATCCGGGTGCTGTTTGCCGACCTGGACAATACCCTGGCCCGCTATTCGGAGCGGACACCCTCCCCGGAGCTGCGCCGCTGGGTGGCCCGACTGGAGGAGCAGGGGATTGTCCTTTTTGTACTTTCCAACAGCCGCAAGGCCACTCGGGCCGACGAATTCTGCACCAGCCTGGGGATTCCCTATCTGAAGCACGCGGGAAAACCCAAGCGGGGCGGTTTTCAGCGGGCCATGGCGCTCAATCACGCTTCGCCGGAGGAGTGCGCCATTGTGGGAGATCAGATTTTCACCGATATTTTAGGGGGCAACCGTTCCGGGGTCCGTTCCATTCTGGTGCATCCCCTTGCCATCGACAACCTGTTCCGGGCCCTGCGCTATGGATTTGAGACCCCCTTCCGGCTGCTGTGCCGGGATAAGGAGGGGTGGAGATGAGCGCAATCTTTGGGGTGGCGGGTAACTCCAACACCTACACCAATACCGTCAGCAAATCCTCCGCCAAGGCCCCGGCCTGGCTGAAATCCATCGGACTGGACGCCTACGAGTACCAGTGCGGCAAGGGGGTCCATGTGGGGGAGGCCACCGCCCGGGAGATCGGAAAAAATGCTGCGGAAGCCGGGATTACCGTGTCCCTCCACGCCCCCTATTTCATCAATCTGGCCAACCCTGACCCGGAGAGCCTGCAAAAGACCATCGGTTACATCACCGCCGCCTGCCGGGTGGCGGACTGGATGGGGGCGGGACGGGTGATCGTCCACTCCGGGGCGCTGATGAAGCGCACCCGCCGGGAGGCTCTGGATATTGCAAAAAACTCCCTGACCCAGGTGATCCGGTCCTGTGACGACCAGGGCTTCGGCCATATCGCCCTCTGCCCGGAGACCATGGGCAAGATCAACCAGCTGGGAGATCTGGAGGAGGTGCTGGAGCTGTGCACCCTGGATGAGCGGCTGGTGCCCTGCGTGGACTTTGGACATCTCTATGCCCGTTCCCTGGGCGTACTGGACGGGCCGGAGGCCATGGAGGGGATGCTGGACCGGATGGAACAGGTGCTGGGCCGGG
>CABRZO010000030.1 GCA_902475455.1 uncultured Eubacteriales bacterium | reverse complement strand
GCGCCGGTGGCCCCGGTAGCGCCGGTGGGACCGGTGGCACCGGTAGCGCCGGTGGCGCCGGTAGCCCCTGTGGCGCCGGTGGGGCCAGTGGCACCCATGGCCCCGGGAACGCCCATGGGACCGGTGGGGCCGGTGGGGCCCTGGGGACCGGGATAGCCCTGAGGCCCGGTGGGGCCGGTCACCCCTTGAGGGCCGGGCACTCCCTGGGGGCCGGTGGGGCCAGTGGCACCCCGGGGACCGGGGCAGCAGCAGACGGGTTGGCAGGGCTTGCAGGGGCCAGGCTGGGGGCAGCAGCCGCAGTCCCGCTCCCGGTCGCTCTGCTCAGATCCGTTATAGCGTTTCATTGCATCAACCATTCCTTTCCAGGAAGAGCACGCCCTTCCCTACCCCCAGTATATGCCCACCCCGGTCCAACTTGTGACTTTCCGCCGCCGGAACCCGGGGCAGAATAATTTCTTTTTGTGGCTCTTTAATAGTTTTTAACTTCTTTGTTTTAAATTATTGAATTATCGTTAAAAAATCAGCTATTGCATTACATTTAGCACCCTGTTATACTAAAGCGGTAAATGACTGAGAGAGAGGCATTCTGCTATGCAAAGAGAGAAATTTTCCTCGCGGCTGGGATTCATTCTGATCTCAGCGGGCTGTGCCATCGGCCTGGGCAATGTATGGCGCTTCCCCTACATCGTGGGCAAGTACGGCGGTGCAGCCTTTGTGCTGATCTACCTGCTGTTTTTGGTGATTTTAGGTCTGCCCATCGTGGTGATGGAGTTCTCCGTGGGCCGGGCCAGCCAGGCCAGCGCCGCCCTGTCCTTTGACCGGCTGGAGCCCAAGGGCACCAAATGGCACTGGTACAAGTACGGAGCCATGGCGGGCAACTATCTGCTGATGATGTTCTATACCACCATTGCCGGTTGGATGGTGGCCTACCTGGTTAAAATGGCCACCGGCCAGTTTGAGGGCCTGGACGCCACCGGCGTCTCCCAAGTCTTTTCCGATATGATGACCCGCCCCCTGCCCATGGCAGGATACATGATCCTGGTGGTGGTGGCCTGCTTCCTGGTCTGCGCCATGGGACTCCAGAAGGGCGTAGAGAAGATCAACAAGATCATGATGGTTCTGCTGCTGGCTCTGCTGGTGGTGCTGGCCATCCGGGCCGTCACTCTGCCCAACGCCGGCAAGGGTTTGGCCTTCTACCTGAAGCCTGACTTCGGCAACCTGGTGGAGTACGGTCTGGGGGAGGCAGTGTTCGCCGCCATGGGCCAGTCCTTCTTCACCCTGAGCCTGGGCATCGGCGCCCTGGCCATCTTCGGCAGCTACATCGGCAAAGAGCGCTCCCTCACCGGCGAGGCCATCTACGTCACCGTGCTGGATACCTGCGTGGCCCTGCTGGCGGGCCTCATTATCTTCCCCTCCTGCTTCGCCTTCGGCATCAACCCCGGCGAGGGCCCCAGCCTGATTTTCGTCACCCTGCCCAATGTGTTCAACTCTATGCAGCTGGGCCGGTTCTGGGGGTCCCTGTTCTTCCTGTTCATGATCTTCGCCGCCGCCTCCACCATTATCGCGGTGTTCCAGAACATCATCTCCTTCGCGGTGGATCTGACGGGCTGCTCCCGGCGCAAAGCGGTGATCTGCAACGCCATCGTCATTATCCTGCTGAGCCTGCCCTGCGTGTTGGGCTACAACCTCTGGAGCTCCTTTGCTCCCCTGGGGGCCGACTCCACGGTGCAGACCCTGGAGGACTTCATTGTCTCCAACAACCTGCTGCCCCTGGGCAGCCTGGTCTATCTGACCTTCTGCACCAGCCGCTACGGCTGGGGCTGGAAGAACTTCCTGGCGGAGGCCGACGCGGGCCAGGGCCTGAAATTCCCCAAGTGGGTGCGCATCTATGTCACCTTCCTGCTGCCCCTGATCGTACTCTACATCTTCGTCCAGGGCTACATCAGCCAGTTCACCTGAGCGAATACGCAAAAAGGACCTGTCCCCCAAAGGGACAGGTCCTTTTTTGTGCTATTTACTTCAGGCCTTGTTGTCCTGGATCTCCAGGGTGCCCAGGGTACCGGCGGCCATGACGGCCTCCACCTGGTCCACGGTGGGGATGGAGTCGGCGGCGCCGGGGGACTGGATGGTCAGGGCGCTGGCGAAGGTGGCCCGCTGGAGGGCCTGGGCCGGATCCAGCTTGTCCAGCATGCCCGCCAGGAAGTAGCCCAGGAAGGTGTCGCCGGCGGCGGTGGTGTCCACCACCTTGGGCACCTTGGCGCAGCCCATCCGGATGTCCCGGTCCCCGTCGTGGAACCAGGCCCCGGCGGAGCCCAGGGTGAGCAGGATGCCGGTGTCCGGATAGGCGGCGATCAGGTTGTCCATGGTGGCCTCAAAGCTGTCGCCTCCCGCCAGAGCGGCCCCCTCGATCTCGTTGACGATGAGATAGCGCAGCTTGCCGATGGGGTACGCCTTGACCCCCTCATCCATGGGGGCGGCGTTCATGGCGCAGGGGATGCCACGCTTGGCGGCCTCCTCAATGATGTAGGGCACCAGATTGGTCTCGTTCTGGAGCAGCAGGATGTCATCCGGGGTGCACTGGTCCAGCACCCGGTCGATGTAGGCCTCGGTGAGGCACATATTGGTGCCGCCGAAGAGCAGGATGCAGTTCTGGCCCTGGTCATCCACCTGGATCATGGTATGGCCGCAGGGGATGTCCATATGGTCCTCCATCCAATCCATATGCACCCCGGCGTTCTGGAGCACCTCCCGCAGCATCTCGCTGCCGGCACCGAAATAACCGGCATGATACACCTCCGCCCCGGTGCGGGCGGCGGCGATGGACTGATTGAGCCCCTTGCCGCCGGCGTTGTCGTTGAGCCCCTTGGAGGCCTTGGTCTCCCCGGGCAGCAGAAAACGGTCCACCCGATAGACGTGATCCACATTCAAAGAACCCAGATTTACGATCTTCATATGCTGTTCCTCCTCTATTCCAAATGAAAGCGGCGCTTCGCCTTTGATTCTGCCCCTATTTTAACCCAAACAGCGCACGGGGGGCAAGCCCTCCGCGCGCTGTTTTTTCCGGAAATATCGCTTGTTGTGGGACCCCCGGCTCAGACCTCCAGGAAGTCCACAAACCGTTCCTCGGCCAGGTCCTGCTCGGTAATGTTGAGGTCCTTGCCGGTCAGGTTTTCCACCGCCTGCACCAGATGCATGGCGTCGATGCCGTACTTCTTCATCAGGTACATCTTGGAGGCGCCGTGGGGATAGCCGGGCAGGCCGATCTTCACCAGCCGCTTGCCGATGCCGTTCTCGGCGATGACCTCGGCCACAGCGCTGCTGAGACCGCCGATATCGTACTGGTTCTCAATGGTGACCACGCCGTATTTGCACTTCTTCAGGGCCTCCACAATGGTGGGGTCGGTGAAGGGCTTCAGGGTGGAGACATGCATATGCTGGACAGAGACCCCCCGGTCCTTCAGCACGGCGGTAGCCCGCATGGCCTCCTCGGTGCAGATGCTGGAGGACAGGATCAGCACGTCGTCGCCCTCGCTGAGCACCCGGGCCCGGTTGAACTGCATGGGCTCGTCGGCGGGGAACAGGCGGGGCACCTCCTTCCGGAGCATCCGGATGAACACGGGGCCGTTGTAGTCATAGGCCAGCTTCAGCACGCCCTCGATCTCGGTGGCGTCGCCGATGTCAAAGATGGCCATATTGGGCACGGTGCGCAGCACGCCCACGTCGTTGATGGACTGGTGGGTGACGCCGCCGGGGGTGGTAATGCCGGGGACAAAGCCCACAAAGACCACCGGCAGGTTGGGATAGGCCACGCTCATCTCCAGCTGGTCCAGGATCCGGCGATAGAGGAAGACAGAGAAGGTGTGCAGGAAGGGTCTGAAACCCTCCCGGGCCAGGCCGGCGGCCCAGGAGCACATATTCTGCTCGGCAATGCCCATAGTCAGATAGCGGTCGGGATAGGTGGCCCGGAATTTCTTGACCTCGCAGGAAGAGCCCAGATCGGCGGACAGCACCAGCACCTCGGGATGCTGGGCGGCAAAGTCGATCATGCAGCGCTCATGGGTGTTCAGTTCGATTTTCATGATCTGTTCCCTCCTCACATCTCGTCGTAAATCTTCTGGTACTCGGCCCGCTCCGCCTCGGGGATGCGGACAAAGTGCAGGAAGGGCCACTTCTTCTCCAGGGGCGGCACGCCGGTGGTGCCCCGGGTGCGGCAGATCACCGCCAGAGGCCGGCCGGGATGCTCCACGTTGCAGGCCCGGATAATGTCGTCGATGTCGTGGCCGTTGCAGGTGACGCAGGTGGCCCCGAAGGCCTCAAACCGGTCCACCAGGGGCTCCTCGGTCATCTGGTCCTCGATGGCGCCCTCCACCTGCTGGCCGTTGGCGTCAATCACCATAATGAAGTTGTCCAGTTTGTAGTGGCCGGCCACCTCCACGCACTCCCACATCTGGCCCTCCTGGAGCTCGCCGTCGCCCAGCAGGCAGTAGACCTTGCCGGTCTCCCCCTTCATCTTGCGGGCGTGGGCGGTGCCAGCGGCGATGGACACGGTCTGGCCCAGGGAGCCGGCGGTGTTCTCAAAGCCGGGAGAGTGCTCGGCGCCGATCATCTCCATGTTCCAGCCGTCCACATTGAACTTGTCCAGGGCGGCGGGGCTGATGCGGCCCACGGCGGCCAGGGCGCAGTAGATCACGGAGGCATAGTGGCAGCAGGAGACAAAGAACCGGTCCTTATCCGGGGCGGGCTCACCGTGGTAGGCGCTGCCCCGCTGATAGTCCATGTTGTCGGGGCCGGGCACGCCGGGGAAGGGGATGGCGTCCCACTCGCCCACCGAGGGGCCCAGCTTCAAAATCTGGGTGTACAGGGTGGAGATGATCTCCGCGGAGGAACAGGCCTGGGCCAGATAGCAGCCGCCGGTCTTCAGGGCAATGCCCAAAATCTGCTTGCGGATCTGGGTGGCGATGGCCTGGGTCTCCGCCTTGGTGTAAGTCTTTTCCGCCATAGGAACAAATCTCCTCTCGTCGGTATTGGTTTGGCTTGTCGATCTCATTCTTTCATACCCGGCGGGGCAAGTCAACGAAAGGCCTCAAATTTCTCCGGTCTAATTTTACATCTGTTCAATTTTCCGTTGTTTTGTTCAGTTGAAGCAGTTCTTCCGCCAGGGGCTCGTCCACCACCAGCAGATTGACACAGCCGCTGCGGACCGCCGCCAGGGTTTCCGTCCCACGGCCTGCTCCGGCGTTGATGCCGATGCGCCAGGGGGCCCGGCGAATGGCCTCCAGCTCACAACCCACCACATAGCGCCCCGGGATTGCCACCTCCCGGCCCTGCCGGTCCAGCAGCCGGCCCTGGATCACCGCCACCGCCCCGGCCGCCGTCAGGTTGTCCCGGTCCCGGGCATCAAAATAGCCGGCATGGTACAGAGAGCCCTCCGGGTCCCAGAGGGAGCCCACACCAGTGAGCACGATATCCGCCCGGTTGGCCTGGCGGATGGCCAGCTCCACCGAAGGCTCCTTCAGCAGATAGGACTGGACCAGCTGGCTGTCCACATACACCGGGGCGTAAACATTGCGGAAGGTGCCGTTGAGTTTTTTGGCCAGGGTCAGGGAGAGCTCCAGCCCGTCCAGCTGGGGATTGCCGGTGCCCAGGCAGCCGATCATCTGGACCACGTTTATATTAAATGTATGCTTTTGTTCCGGCAGCGCCCCGCAAAAGGCCCGCAGGGCCCGGCCCCAGGAGATGCCCACGGTCATGCCGTTTTCCAGCACCGCTTCAAAGGCCTCCGCCGCTGCCTGGGCGCACCGGCGCAGGGCCCGGTCATAGTCATAGCTGCCCTTCACCACCACCGCATCCCTCAGTCCCAGCTGCTGCCGCAGCTGGGCGGACAATTCCGGGTCCTTGCTCAGGGGGGCATGGACCACAATCTCCACCACTCCCCGGCGCCGGGCCTCCTCCAGCAGTCGGGACACCGTGGGCCGGGACAGCCCCAGCAGCTGGGCCACCCCCTGCTGGCTCATCCCCTGCTCATAATAGAGCTCCGAAACCCGGATCAGCAGCGGTTCCTTGTCCTGCATACGCTCCACCTCCCTTTTCTTTGGGCCATTGTATCACAGAAGGCCCCTCCGGTGAAGCGCCCCGGGTGGAAATTCTCACCCTTGAATTTCCCCCGGGGCCGTAGTACACTCTAGGCAGATTTCCCACCAAGGGGCTCTGCTCCCCGCCGAAACAGAAGAAAGGTGTGTATGCAACATGTTGAAAGGTATTCCTCCCGTCCTGTCCCCGGAGCTGCTGAAAGTGCTGGCGGAGATGGGCCATGGCGACACCCTGGTCATCGGTGACGCCAACTTCGCCGCCGCCTCCATGGCCAAGGACAGTATTTTGATTCGGTGCGACGGTGTCAAGGCCACCGATCTGATGGACGCCATCCTGACTCTGATGCCCCTGGACGACTTTGTGGACGACCCGGTGCTGATTATGGACAAGGAAGCCCGCCACGCCGACCTGGAGTGCCCGGTGTGGGATGAGTTCAAGGCCATTGTCGCCAAGCACGATCCCCGGGGCGCCGACGCCTGCGCCATGATTCCCCGGGGCAAGTTTTACACCATGGCAAAAAATGCCTATGCCGTGATCGCCACCACCGAGACCGCTTTTTACGCCTGCACCATTCTCCAGAAGGGGTGCCTCTGAGAAACCGGACATAACCCAACAAAAAACCACATCTGACTTTCAAAAAATGGTGACTGGCCCACGGGTCAGTCACCATTTTTTATTTTTCATCGGGTTTATTTCTTGTCCGCTTTTAACCGTTAAATTGTTTTTACCCTCTGAAAAGCCACATAAATCGTGAAAATTTTGGCATTTTATAAAATTCAGTTTTGTCAAGGAAAAGTTTTATAGCTGTTTTGACGAAATTAAAGTGGCGTTTTTGTGCGATGCTCCAAAAAGAATAAAAACGGGCAAAAATCAAAAATGAGACATTTACAAAACTATTAACTTGTGCTAAATTGACAATATCAAAGCTCCAATCGCTTTGGTAAATTTATCTATATAGGAGGAAAAACATGAAAAAGCTAGTTGCTCTGTTGCTGGCTCTCGCCATGGTGTTCGCTCTCGCGGCCTGCGGCGGCTCCGGTAACACTTCCACCCCCGGTAGCGCCTCCACTGGCTCTACCACTTCCACCCCTGATGCTTCTGCTGATGCTTCCACTGATGCTGACGCCAGCACCAGCGGCGAGACCGCCAGCAACGGTGAGTCCCCCGTGGAAGGCAAGAAGATCGCCTACATCATGCTGATGAGCTCCGCCACTATCTTCCAGATGTGGTCCGACTCCTTCACCGAGACTGCCGAGAAGCTGGGCATGAAGGCTGACACCTTCTTCTGCTCCGACAACGCTGACACTTGGAAGAGCACCATTGAGCAGTGCGCTCAGGGCGGCTATGACGGCCTGATGGTCTCCCACGGCGGCCAGGAGTACGCTTGGGACTTCCTGACCGGCATTCTGGAGCAGTATCCCGATCTGAAGATCGTCACCTTCGACACCCCCTTCAAGGATGCCAACGGTGAGGTCCAGAAGATCGATGGCGTGACTCAGTTCTTCCAGCAGGACGCCGGCTTTGCCGCTTCCCTGGTTGACGAGCTGCTGAAGCTGAACCAGGAGAAGGTCGACGCTGGCGAGCCCGTCCGTATCCTCCAGGTCCAGCAGGGCGCTGGCTACAACAGCCCCTTCGATCGCCGTCAGGAAGGCTATCAGCCCTATGAGGACGAGGGCAAGATCGTCACCGTCGAGCGCATCGCTCCCATCGATGACCAGAACGCCACCTCCTCCATGCGCGACGTGACCGCCGCTACCCTGCAGAAGTACAACGACACCGAGGACATCGACGGTATCTGGTGCTGCTATGACGCTTATGCTCAGGGCGTGTATCAGGCTCTGGTCGAGGCCGGCTCCGAGATCCCCATGGTCTCCGTCGACATCTGCAACGAGGACATTCAGTACATGGCCGAGGGCAAGAACTGGAAGGCCTGCGCCACCACCAACTGGACCTCTAACGGCGAGTTCGCTTGCCGCATCCTGGCTCTGGAGCTGGCTGATCAGTACGAGGACATCGAGGCTGCTTCCTGCTACTACGATGACATCGGCGCTTGGCTGGAAATCCCCTCCAGCATCATCACTCAGGAGATGGTCATGAGCAAGGAAGGCATCACCGTGGAGAACCTGGGCGAGGTTGCCCCCGACTCCTACAACGACGTCTCCTGGATGCCCACCTGCGATTGGATGGTCGAGCTGCTGGGTCACTAATCCCTGACAGCATCCCCAATCCTATCTGAACAAATCTTAGGCGAAACGGGGCGTCGGAGTGTTTGCTCCGACGCCCCGAACTTCCATTACCGATCTCATATTTCGGATCGGAATGAAAGATGAAAAGAGGGAATCTATGGACAAAATTACGCTTGGAACAAAAAAAGTTTCCATTGAATTTCCCGGCGTCAAAGCGCTCTCAGATTGTGACTTCGAGATCAGCACCGGTACCATCCATGCTGTGATGGGTGCCAACGGTGCTGGCAAATCCACTCTGATGAAGGTTTTGGCCGGTTCCAACCCCGGTTATACCGGCGACGTGCTCTACAACGGCAAGGTCGTTGAAGTGCGCCATCCCGCCGACGCCAAAAAGCTCGGCATTCAGATCGTGTATCAGGAGGTCGACATGGCCCTGGTCCCCACCCTGACGGTGGCGGAAAATGTTATGTTTAACGACACGGTCATGAATATGAAGCACAAGCTCTTCATGAATTACGGTAAGATCCGCAAGGATGCCAAAGAGGTGCTGAGCCGCCTGAACGTGGACATCGACGTCCGCCGGCTTTGCGGCAGCCTCACCCTGGCTCAAAAGCAGATGGTGCTGATCGCCCGTGCGATTCAGAACTCCTGCAACTTCCTGATCCTCGACGAGCCTACCGCTCCCCTGTCTGATACCGAGACCGAGGAGTTGTTCCGGGTGGTACGCCACCTGCGGGAGACCGAAAACATCGCTATCATCTTTATTACCCATCGTATCCACGAGGTGCTGCAGATCTGCGACTCCTACACCGTCATGCGCAACGGTGAGATCGTGGACACCACCCCCATCACCTCTGAGACGACCTCCAAGGAGATCGTCGACAAGATGCTGGGACGTTCTTTTGACGAATCCTTCCCCAAGGAAGTCTGTGATATTGGAGAAAAAGCCTTTGTTGTGGAGCATCTCACCGAGCGCGAAGGCCGGGTCAAGGATGTCTCCCTCTACGTCCGTAAAGGTGAGATCGTGGGCCTGGCCGGCTTGGTGGGCGGCGGCAAAACCGAACTGTGCAAGACGCTGTTCGGCGCTTACCGTAAGTCCTCCGGCACCATCACCTTGAACGGCAAGGAGCTCAATTTCAAGAACCCCGCCGATGCTGTCAAGGCCGGATTGTCCCTGGTGCCGGAAGAGCGGCGCAAAGAAGGCGTCCTGGTCAGTGAGACCGTTACCTTCAATATCTCTGCCGCCTGTCTGGGCCGGTTCTGCCACCTGTCCTTTGTCAACGACCGCAAGACCGCCAAGGTCGCTGAGGAGTTTGTGGAGAGCCTGAGCATCAAGACCCCCTCTGTGCGTCAGAAGGTGGCCAACCTGTCCGGCGGCAACCAGCAGAAGGTGGTTGTGGCCAAGTGGCTGAACGCCGATGCCGACGTGTACATCTTTGATGAGCCCACCAAGGGCGTTGACGTGGGCGCCAAGCAGGAGATCTTCCACCTGATCAACGAGATTGCCAAGCAGGGCCATTGCGTGATCTATGCCACCTGCGAAAACTCTGAGCTGCTGAGCATCACCGACCGTATGTACGTCATGTTCGACGGTCAGATCATGGCTGAGCTGGAGACCGCCAAGACCAGCGAGGACGAGATCATGCACTACGCCACTGGCGCCACCACTGAGTTTGTCGCCGGCTGATCCCAGATCCGTCCGGATATTCCACTATGGGAGGAAAATAATATGGTTCAAAGTTCAACTAGTCTGAGGAAGGCCGGTCACCAGCTCCTGAACTGGGCTGCTGTCATCGTGCTGGTCCTGTCTGTGGTGATTTTCACCGCCATTAAGGGCACCGCTTTCTTCTCCACCGCTAACCTGGTCAACATTCTGCGCGCCATGTCCATCGTGACCATCTTCGCCATGGCAGCCACCGTCTCCATGGCCCCGGATGGGTTCGATATGTCCGCCGCCACCCTGGGTACCTTCTGCGCCTATGTGTTCGCATCTATGTGCCTGTGGTTCGGCTTCCCGGTGTGGCTGGCATTCCTGATCACCATCATCTTCTCTATGATCATGTATCTGCTGACCATGTTCCTGATTCTGGTCTGCAAGGTGCCTGACATGCTGTGCACCTGCGCCCTCCAGTTCGTCCATCAGGGCTTGGGCCTGGCCTACACCGGTGGTTCCGCTGTTTCCGCCGGCCTGTCCGGCCCCAAGTGGTTTGCCGCCCTTCATGGTGGTGACGCCTCCCCCCTGGGTGATGGCTGGACTCCCGCCGCTCAGGCCATCGGCAAGGCTCCCTGGATTTACATCATTATGATCGCCTGCGTGGTGGTCTGCTGGGTGCTGCTGGAGCGTACCAAGTACGGCCGTTATCTGTACGCCATGGGCGGCAACAAGACTGCTGCCAAGCTGTCCGGTATCAACGTCAAGAAGATGCGCTTCCTGGCCGGTATGTTCGCCGCCATCTTTATCGCTGTCGGCGGCATCGTGGTCTGCTCCCGTAACATGGCCGCCCAGATCAACGGCTCTGACTCCTACCTGATGAGCTCCCTGGCCGCCGTCTTCGTGGGCCGCTCTGTGGGCGGCGCCGAGCGTCCCAATGCTCTGGGCACTGCCATCGGCGCTCTGCTGATCTCCACTCTGGAGAACGGCCTGACCATGTGCGGCGTGGTGTACTACGTGCTGCCCGCCGTCAAGGGCGCCGTCCTCTGCCTGGCTCTGGTCGCCGCTTACGCCACCTCCAAGGAGGACTAAGTTTCCACTCCTCCTTGTGTTCGACCTTTGATCGGCCGCCCTGTCCGGTCCCTGGCCGAACTTGACAAACAACCGGCAACGGGGTGTTGTGAAATGTCCGTTTCACAACACCCCGTTCTTTTTTCTTTTTGGTTTTTCCACTTTTTGCAAAGCTTTGAAATTGAAAGTTTTTTCAGCTTTTTCTCCTCAGATAATTTCCATTTTTTCATCAGGCATTTCATTTCATATTTTTTGAAAATGTGGTTTTATGTCCGCTTTTTCATTGACATCCAAGGCGATTGAGAGTACAATAAATACAATCAAAACAGCAGTGATTTTGCCCCGCTGACACTCATCTGTTCAGAGGCAACACAAGGTTCTCTTTTTGAATATGGAGGGAAAATTATGTCTAAGTTCGATACCTATTTTCTGATGAAGGCGGAGGACGCCATCGAGTACGCCCAGCTGAAGGTGCCTCAGAAGGACTGGGACGTGGCCACCATGACCTGCAAGGAGATTGGCGACGGCAACCTGAACTACGTCTTTAAAGTCCAGGACGGCAAGGGCCACAGCGTCATCATCAAGCAGGCCGGCACCGTCACCCGGATTTCCGAGGACATGAAGCTGGACACGGACCGCAACCGCATCGAGTCCGAGATCCTGATTCTCCAGGGCAAGCTGGCCCCCGGCTATGTACCCGAGATCTACTTCTACGACACCGTGATGAGCGCCTGCGGCATGCAGGACCTCAGCGACCACGAGATCATGCGCACCGCCATGCTGAAGCATGAGATCTTCCCCAAGTTCGCCGACCAGATCTCCACCTTCATGGCCCAGGTGCTGATGGGCACCACCGACGTGGTGATGGACCACCAGGAGAAGAAGGCGCTGCAGCGCAAGTTCATCTCCCCGGAGCTGTGCGACATCTCCGAGCGGCTGGTGTACACCGAGCCCTACAACGATGAGCTGGGCCGCAATAACGTCTATCCCCCGGTGGCCGACTTCGTCAAGGAGAAGCTCTATGACGATGAGGAGCTCCACTGCGAGGTGGCCAAGCTGAAGATGGACTTCATGACCCGGGCCCAGAGCCTGATCCACGGCGACCTGCACACCGGCTCCATCTTCATCAACCAGGATACCACCATGGTCTTTGACCCGGAGTTCTGCTTCTACGGCCCCATGGGCTATGACATCGGCAACGTCATCGCCAACATGATCTTTGCCTGGTGCAACGGCGACGCCGCCGGCAACAAGGAGTTCTGCGACTGGGTGGAGACCGTCCTGGTGGACGTGATCGACCTGACCATGAAGAAGATGCGGGCCTACTACGACGAGCACGTCACCGACACCATGTGCAAGAACAAGGCCTACGAGGACTACTACATGGACACCATCCTGGCCGACACCTCCGCCGTCTCCGGTCTGGAGATGATCCGCCGCATCGTGGGCATGGCCAACGTCAAGGACATCACCACCATCGCCGACGAGGCCAAGCGGGCCCGGGCTGAGAAGATCTGCATCACCGCCGGCATCGACTTCATCAAGAACCGGGATGCCAAGAAGTGCGGCAAGTGCTTCCTGGCCGTGCTGAAGGACGCCGTGGCCGCCGTGGACGGTCAGTAATCAACGGGAATCAATTCTCTTTTGACCATTCAACATAAAGGAGATCTTTTGTATGGAAAACGCGCTGAATCTGGACACCGTACTGCTGTCCGAGGACAAAAAATCCGTTATTATCCTGGACCAGACCCTGCTGCCCAATGAGTGCAAATACCTGACCCTGGACAAGGCCGAGGACATCTGGGAGGCCATCTACGCCCTCCGGGTCCGGGGCGCCCCCGCCATTGGCGTGGCCGGCGGCTACGGTTACTATGTGCTGGCCAACCAGGTGGACACCGACGACATGGACCAGTTCGTGGCCAAGTGCACCGAGATCATGGAGTACATTAACTCCTCCCGTCCCACCGCCGTCAACCTGAGCTGGGCCCTCAACCGGATGCACGGCGTGCTGATGGCGGAGAAGGACGGCAAGACCGTCTCCGAAATGAAGGTCCGGCTGATGCAGGAGGCCGACGCCATCCGCACCGAGGACATTCAGATCAGCCGCAACATCGGCCAGTACGGCTTTGAGCTGCTGGAGAAGCTGGGCAAGGGCGTGGGCATCATGACCCACTGCAACGCCGGCACCCTGGCCACCGCCAAGTACGGCACCGCCCTGGCTCCTGTCTATGTGGCTCTGGAGCACGGCTGGGACGGCAAGCAGGACCTGCATGTCTACTGCGATGAGACCCGTCCCCTGCTGCAGGGCGCCCGGCTGAGCGCCTATGAGATGCAGGCCGCCGGGGTGGACACCTATGTCCAGTGCGACAACATGGCCTCTTACACCATGAAGAGCGGCAAGATCGGCATCATCTTCGTAGGCTGCGACCGGGTGGCCGCCAACGGCGACTTCGCCAACAAGATCGGCACCAGCGGCGTGGCCATTATCGCCAAGCACTACGGCATCCCCTTCTACTGCTGCGCCCCCTCCTCCACCATCGACATGACCATGGAATCCGGGGACGAGATCCACATCGAGCAGCGCAAGCCGGAGGAAGTCACCGAGATGTGGTACGCCAAGCGGATGGCCCCGGAGGGCGTCGGCGTGGTCAATCCCGCCTTCGATGTCACCGACCACAGCCTGGTCACCGGCATCATCACCGAGAAGGGCATCGCCTATCCCGATGAGAACGGCTCCTTCAAGACCGCTTTTGAACAGATGGGCATCAAGCCCGTGGAGAAATTCGTGGACAAGAAGTAATTGTCCCGCTCCAAAACTACAAAAAACGCGTGGGGCGGATCATTTGATCCGCCCCACGCGAAAGCACTTCATGCTTGACCAGCAGGTCCTATCTCAATAGGCCTTGACCTGGTTGCGCTTCAGACAGTCCCGCCACTCCGGGCTGAAATCCGTGTCCATAATGATGCCGTCCAGCTCCTTCAGGGGGCACACGCTGGCAAAGGAGGCGCTGTTCAGCTTGGAGTGATCCACCGCCAGATACTTGTGCTTGGCGTGCTCCAGGGCAATCCGGTGGAGCACCGCGCTGTTCTCACTGGTGTCGGTGATGCCGAACTCCATGCTGACGCTGCGGCAGGAGATAAAGGCCTTGTCCACAAAATACTGCTGCAGGTTGCGCACCGCTCCATCTCCGCTGAAGCTCATAGTGGAGCTGGAGAACTCCCCGCCAATGACGAACAGGTGGACAGTTTTCGAGGTGGAGAGAATGTTGGCGATCTCCAGTGAGGTGGTCAGCACCGTGAGCTTCCGGTCCGCCAGCTTCCGGGCAATAAACCAAGCGGTGGTGGATCCATCCAAATAGACGAAATCCCCGGGCTGGATCAGCGCGTCGCACTTCTGGGCGATGATCTGCTTTTCCGCCGTTTTCAGAACCTGTCTCGTGGAGATGTCGATATCATTTTGCACGCCTTCCAGGATGTAGGCGCCTCCATGGGTCCGGATCAATTGTCCGTCTTCCTCCATGGCCCGCAGATCCCGACGGATGGTCTCCTTGGTCACGTTCAGTCGGGCCGATAGATCGGTGATCGTCACGCTCTTCCTCTCTTGGAGCTGTTCTTTGATGGCGTTCCTGCGGGCAATGGCTAACATTCTGATTCTCCCCTTTTTCTTGTTGCTTGGTGGTTTGCACCAGCATAGCACAATTGCAAAAAAAAGGCAATGAGCAGAAGTCAAACTTCCACAGGAGGTGCACATTTATATGAAATTCAAAGGATATTCCGACCAGGTGCTGCTGTCCCAGCTGAAGGGCCGCTTCTCCGTCTCCTACCGCATCGCCGCCGATGAAAAGACGGCCCTGGAGATGGCCAAGAGCATCTGTGTGGAGCAGACGGTGGAGTTCCCCGCCGCCCACATCGAGTGCGATGCCATCCACTCCGACATCATCGGCCGGCTGGAGGAGTTTCAGCCCTGTGAGGGGGGCTATCGGGCCCTGATCAGCTACTCCGATCAGTCCGCCACCGCCGAATTCGCCCAGTTCTTCAACGTGGTCTTTGGCAACTCCAGCCTGCTGCCCGGCATTACCGTGGAGCACATCAACCTGTCCCAGGAGCTGATGGACTGGTTCCCGGGCCCCAAATATGGTGTGGCCGGACTGCGGCAGCGGCTGGGGGTGGAAAATCGTCCCCTGTCCTTTACCGCTCTGAAGCCCATGGGCCTGCCCACGGTGGCTCTGGCCGACGAGGCCTATCAGTGCGCCCTGGGAGGCGTGGACCTGATCAAGGACGACCACGGCCTGATGGATCAGACCTTCTCCACCTACAAGGACCGGGTCAAGGCAGTCTGCGAGGCGGTGCGCCAGGGCAACCAGGAGAGCGGCCACCACACCGCCTATGTGCCCAACCTCAGCGGCAGCTTTGTGTCCATGATGGACCGGGTCCGCTACGCCGAGGACTGCGGCGCCGGCGGCATCATGCTGGCCCCGGGCCTGGTGGGCTACGACACCCTGGAATATGTGGCCCATCACACCGAGCTGCCCATCGTGGCCCACCCCGCCATGGCGGGCTGCCTGCTGGACAAGGGCAGCGGCGGCTTTGACTGCGGCTGCGTGCTGGGCCAGCTGCCTCGGATCTGCGGCGCCGACATCACCGTGTTCCCCAACTACGGCGGCCGGTTCTCCCTGTCCCAGGCCCAGTGCCGCTCCATTGTGGATATGTGCCAGGAGGAGATGGGCAATATGCCCGCCATCTTCCCCAGCCCCGCCGGCGGCATGACCTTCGAGAAGGTGGCTCCCATGAAGGAGTTTTACGGCAACGACGTAGCCTTCCTGATGGGGGGCGGCCTGTTCACCGTCACCCCGGATCTGCCCGGCAACTGCCGGAAATTCATTGAAATGCTCAGCAAGTGACTCTTCCAAGTGAAAAGAGGTTGATAGGATGAATTACAGGATCAACGACGAGTTCCCCAGCGATTTTGAGGCCAAGCAGGCCATTTTGGAAGTGGGCCGCCGGATGTACATGAAGAACTTCGTGGCCTCCAACGACGGCAACATCAGCTGCAAGGTCAGCGACAACACCGTTTGGTGCACCCCCACCGGGGTGTCCAAGGGTTTTATGACCGACGAGATGCTGGTGCTGATGGACCTGGACGGCAACGTCATCCGGGGGGAGTACAAGCCCTCCAGCGAGATGAAGATGCATCTGCGGGTTTACAAGGAGAACCCCAAGATCAAGGCCGTGGTCCACGCCCATCCCCCGGCGGCCACCAGCTACGCCATCGCCGGCCTGCCCCTGAACCACGCCATCCTCACCGAGGCGGTCATGGGCATCGGTGAGATCCCCATCGCCCCCTATGCCATGCCCGGCACCCAGGAGGTGCCCGACTCCATCGCCCCCTTCGTCAACACCCACAACGGCTGCCTGCTGGCCAACCACGGCGCCCTGGCCTGGGGCAACGACGTAATGGAGGCCTGGATGCGGATGGAATCCATTGAGTATTACGCCCTGGTCAGCATGTACACCCAGGGCCTCATTGGCCAGGCCAACGAGCTGACCTGTGAGCAGGTGGATCGGCTCATCGAGCGCCGCACCAACAGCGGCATCACCACCGGCGGCCGCCCCCTGTGCCGCAACTGCGACGCCAACGGCGTCCCCGCCTGTGTCTCCTGCGGCTCTCCCGAGGCCGCGGCGGCCAAAGCCGCCCAGTCCCCCGCCCAGAGCTGCGCCAGCTGCTCCCCCTCCGCCAACCAGACAGAGGTACAGCAGGTGGTGGACATCGTCCGCCAGATCCTGTCCGCCCAGAGCGGACACTGAGATGCGCTCCCTGGGACAGGCCTCCGTCTGCCCCACGGCGCAGCCCCCGGGAGAGTGCTTCTCCCGCCCTCATCAAAAGGAAAGTAGGTGATCCATGATTGGCACTTGACGAAACGGCCATCCGCCATTTA
>CABRZO010000029.1 GCA_902475455.1 uncultured Eubacteriales bacterium | reverse complement strand
ATGGTGTTATCACACTGCCGTATCGGTATAAGTACGCTTTGGGAAAAAGCTTTACATTTTTTCCGCATCAGAAACACGCCGGCGAAGGCCGCAAGCAACGCAAAGTAACAGCCCCTATTTTTGCAGTTCTCGCCGCAAATCGTCCAGATACAGCCTCTGCTGCCGCTTCAGATAGCCCGGAACAAAGGGGCGCATCCACCAGTGCTTGGCGGTGACGGTCTCGGTACAATGGAGTCGAGTGCCGCCCTCCGCCGCCTCAAAGATCCCCTCCCAGGCGCCGGACATGTTGCCGTTCTCCATGGTGAGAGCCCAAAAGCGAAGCGGCTTGCAGGCCGTGACGGTAAAATTCGTGGCATAGCCGCTCTTGGTGTACTCCACAAAACGGGCCTCATCCAAACTCTCCACCCATTTGAGGTCACTGCGCCAGGTAGTGTGGGCAAGGTCGGTCACAGTCTGCCATACCCTCTCCACCGGGCAAGGGAATTGGACGGTTGTCTTGGAGGTCGGCATTGTTTCACGCATCCTTTCTTAAAACCACAGCGGTTGTTCTTCCCGGAACACCGGTTTTTTCCCCTGGGCGTAGGGGTCATATCGGTTTTCGTTGCTGCCAAATTCCTGCAAAAAGCAGATCTGTCCCGCCCTGTTCCAGCGAATGAGGGAGAGGCCGTCAAAACTCTGGACGGTGCCGTCTGTCATGGCGCACCGGAAAGCCCACTCCACTACGGTCTGGTCCCCTTTGTGGAAATACTGCCGGATGTCCCATCGCTCCACGGTGCCCCGGGTGTTCCACTCGGCAAACCACAGCTTGATTTTCCCGTTGCCATGGTACTCCGGCCCCCAGCTCTCGATGTAAACGGTGTCGATGGCAAAGAGTTCCTCAATGCCTGTGTCCTCCTTGTCCAGCCACATGGAAAACCACTGCTGGATCTTACGCTCTCGCTGTTTCTCTACTTCCATGTCCATCTTCTCCTGTTGTACTGCTCGGGTGCCATCCCAAAGCATCAAGTATTCTGTACCCTTTTCTGCCACCATGTAGAATCCCGCCCGCTGGTAGAGGTGCAGGGCCGGGTTTTCCTTTTGGACGGAGAGGGATACCCGCCGATACCCATGCTCCTGGAGCAGAAGCAGAAGGCCATTCAATAGCCGTGTCCCGATCCCCAGTCCGCGATACTCCGGCAGTAATGAGATTGCCAAAGACGGTGTACTGCCGTCGATATGTCCGTAGTCCTCCATGATGCGGCTCCACACCACACCCACCACTTGTTTCTCCGCTTCGGCTACCAAGCAGTAGTCACCTGACCGTGTGCCAAAGTCCGCAATATAGACCTGCAGCTCCGGCAGATCCACCACTGATCGGGGTGGCGGCTCAACGCCTTCCGGGAGATAGATGGCCTGGTAGAGGAATTCCCGCAGAAGGCCGTATTCTTCCGGGCGTATTTTGCGAATAATCGTGTCCATCTTCTTCCTCACTCTACTCGTTTGATGGGTTGCCGAATGACGGTTTTCAGTTTTTCCGGCCGACACCGCCGGACATCGCTCAAATAGATCTCGTGGTGGAACCGACCCTCCCCAAAATCTGCCTCATAGCCCTGGGCCCTGGCATATTCCTCCATGGCCGCTACAGTGGCGGGTTCGTCGTCATAGGGGCCCAGATGCATGCACTGGACGCACACCCCCTCCTCCCAGGAGAAGAACGCTACCTGGGAGAAGTCCCGTTGTTTCTTTTCGGTGGCCTCCCGGACAGCCCAGTCAAAGGCCTCTTTGGTCACAAACTCCGGCAGACGGATCAGGGAAATCCACTGGAAATCCGCCTTGCGGGAATAGTCCACGCCCCGGGTATCCTTTTGCCACCACAGCCCCTCCAGCGGCGGCACCACATAGTCGAAATAGCCCTCCAGCCGGTGTTTGCCCTTCTTGCTCATTTTGATGGTGAAGGCCACGGCGTAGAGCAGTTCCAGGGCCCGCTTGTAGGCGCCCCCCTCCTGGTTGGGGTCACCTTGGCCCCGCACTGCCAGAAAGTTCATGGCGGGCACCGTGATAATGCCCGGTGTCCTGGGCGGCAGGTAGAACGCCTTGTACTCTTTCTTGTAATCAAAGGCCATGGTCATTTCCTCCGTTTCTGGGGCTGGGCCTGAAGCGCCAGGCAGGTAAGGCGGGTGAGGGCGGTCATGGTATCACGGTCCTCCACATCCTCCACCAGGATGTAGTCCTTGGCCCCCTCATAGGGCGGAGCCTTGGGCAAATTGGGAAAAGCTGCTTCGCCCTCTGGAGTCACCTTCACAAAAAGCTGGTCGTGGCAAATGACGGCGAAGAACAGCTCGTCACAGTAAAGGCCGTATTCCCCGAACATCTTCCGGCTGCGGATAGCCCCGGCCTCCCGCAGCTGCTCGGCCACATAGTCCACAAAGTCCTTATGAGATGCCATATCAATTCCTCCTATAACGGCGGGCCAGTGTTTCCGTCAGTTCCTTCAGCTGCTTCCGCAGCTCCTCCGGTTCCAACAGCTCCGCCTTGTCTCCGAAGGTCAACACCCAACTGAGCACGCTGTCGGCGTCGGGAAAGCCGCCGGTAAAGCGCAGCCGTCCGTCTGGTTCCATTGTGAAACGGTCCGCCCCGTACTCCTCCACCAGCCGCCAGCGACAGGCGGGATCAAAGAGAATCGTGACTTGATATTTCACTGGAAAGACCCGCTCCGGCTCCAGATCCGGCAGTGGCGCAGGCCGAAGTTCAAAGAGGTCTCCGGTGGTGAGCTCCGTCATGCGGTTGAGCTTAAAGAGCCGGAAATTCTCCCGCATCCGGCACCAGCCCCACACATACCAGGTGGACCAGTGGAACACCAGATAGTAAGGCTCCACCGTCCGCACCGACTCCTCTTTGGGTGAGAAGTACCGAAAGCAAATGGTGCGGTGCTGCTCTATAGCACCCTGAATGAGCTCAATTTTCGGCGGCAGGCTGGTCTTGTACCATGAGGAGAGGTCGATGAGCATATGGGCGCCGCCGGGCACCAGCCTGCCTGCCCCGGCAGACAGCTTGTCCATCAGCTGGGCATAGCGCCGGGTGCCGCTGACACTGTCCAGGCTCCGCAGCCCCGCCAGAATGGCCTGCATCTCCGGTGCGGTGAGCACCGTCCGGTCCACCCGGTAACCCTCCATGATGGAGATGCCGCCCCCTGCCCCCTGGGCGGTGGCGATGGGGATGCCTGCCCGGCACAGGGACTCGATATCCCGCTGAATCGTCCGGCGAGATACCTCGAACTGCTCCGCCAGCTCCGGTGCCGTAATTCGCTCCCGCTGGAGCAGGATGGATAGAATGCCGATGAGCCGCTCCATCTTCATGGGATACACCGCCTTTTCTGATTCTGTCTGCATTATAGCATAGGAACACGACAACTGTATGTCATGTTCGCATTTGAATGCTGTATTGATTGCTGCAAGCGTTCAGCAGTGCTCGCAAAATTACGACAGGAATCTTCCTCACGGCCTAAAACACAAATTGCCCCTCATAAAGCAACTGCCGGGTTGGATTCCGGTTCTGTCAGCCCAACAGGAATGGATTCCATCTCAGCGCAAATAATCGACCCGCCGCAGAATGAAAACATTCTGCGGCGGGCCTTCTGATATGGAAAGAAAGGGGGGATTTATCAAATCAGGAAATCAGGGTAATCAGGATAGGCAATCATATCCTGAGGCAGCACCTCCGGCACCGGCTGGGGTGCATCCAGCGGAGGCATGCCAGGGTCGGGGGCCAATTCCGGACAGACGACCCGCACCTTGCCTTCGCAGGCAGCCAACAGCTGCGGAAGGTCGTAGCATGTGATCTGTGCCTCCCATAAGTCTGCGCCCATTTCAATCAGGTCAGGAATCAGGGTGGAAATCTGACCACAGGAGTGTTGGCTTACCAGCATACCACGGTCGTGGATGGCATCGTAAATACGCTGAGTATGCGGCCGGATGGTCTCCCGCCACAGTTCAGGACTCATAAAGGTGCTGCGGGCGGTGCCCCAGTCGTCGTGGAGATTGATGACGTCGGGATGGGCAGCCTGATACAATCTGTCAATGAGGGCAATTTTGTAATCTGTAATCTTCCCGATCAGATCGGAATAGCACTCCGGTTCAGTGATGGCATTGACCAGGCAGTCCTCGAAAGAGGAGAGCACCGAGGTGCGCTCAAAGGGGCCCATCAGAAGCGTGGCTGACACCAGCTTTTCCGACCGGTCCAATCCTGCGGTGTCACGGGCCAACCGATCCCAGTCAAAGCGGGAGACGTCGGGGACTTTCACCTGGTCCCAGTCCTCGATGTCCGTCAGCACGGGAGGCTGGTCTGGAGTGCGGTGGCTGGAGGGAACTGCACTGGTCCAGTGGACGCCGAAAGCGTCGTAGCCGCTGGAGTGCAGGGGCCGTTCACAGATAAGGGTGTCCACAGGAATGGTGTAGGGGCATGGCCCGGTAAAAAAGAGGCCGGGGTAGCTTTCTGTCGATGCAAACCGGATGTAATCCAGCACTTTTTCCCTGGTTGTCATCAGGCGGCCTCCTCTTTCCCGGTGACGGCCGCGCCTGCGTCCTTCGCAGCGGGATTGAGCTTCCACAGCAGCAGGATGAATACGGTGGAAACAGCGGTCATAACGGCCATACCCCAGTATGCGGTGGTCAGTCCGCCGGTGGAGTCCATGATGATGGACATGTAGGAGAGACCGAAGGCGGACAGTACACTTTCAAAGGCATAGAGCCAACCGTTGAGGGCGCTGAAGTTGCGCCGTCCGTAGATGTAGGAAACGATGGAGGGCTGAATGTTCTGGAGACCGCCGGTCATACCAGCGATGCCCACTGCGGCAATCACCAGCATAACGATGTTGTTCTGGGTCATAAAGAGCAGTCCAAAGACAGCCATGAAGTTAAAGACGCACAGCAGCAGGAATGCAGCGGGGGTGCCCCACTTGTCGTCCACCACGCCCACCAGATAGCTGAGGCCCATGCCCAGCACAGCGGAGACGGTGAGGGCGGGGAGATAAATGGTGGAAGCGGTACCGGTGGAGGCGAGATGGGGGACAAAGAAGGCCATGATTCCTACCAGGCACAGCCACAGAAGGCCCAAGGGAATGACGATCAGATAAGTGTTCTTATCCTTGAGCAAGTCCCGCAAAGTCATATCGCCGGAGCTCTGCCGGAATTCGACTGGGGGATGGTCTGCACCGTCTGGGTATAGCCCCAGCTGCTCGGGTTTGTCCTTCACCAGCACCAGGAAGAGGACACCGATGATCATGACGGCGATACCGATGGTACGGTAAGTAGCGGTGAAGCCCACAG
Source organism: uncultured Eubacteriales bacterium (assembly GCA_902475455.1). Taxonomy (GTDB): domain Bacteria; phylum Bacillota; class Clostridia; order Oscillospirales; family Oscillospiraceae; genus UMGS1766. The sequence continues at coordinate 12,797 of CABRZO010000029.1, read as the reverse complement.
CAGCGGTTGCCATGGTGAGGATGGCCACCAGAGTAGCAGAACACAGCGGTCCGCCCATGGTCACGATGCCCAGAGCCCGTCCGCGGGTTTCCACGAACCAGCTGGTACACAGATACTGAATACCCAGTGCCAGGGGCAGCACCATCAGCCGAAGGAAGAACAGGCAGATGGAGTAGAACGGGAGATTGTCTCCGGCCATACTGAGGCCCAGGGCGGACAGGCCCAGCACCAGGGTGCTGATGCCCAAAATACGGCTTGCACTGAATTTATGGAAGAGGATACCGAAAACCGCCGCCATGGCGATGGCCACATAACCGGCCACAGTGACCGGCATGGTGATGACGGTGGCACTCCAGCCGTAGGTCTGGGCGTAATAAGGCTGGAGGATGTTGATGTGATCGTTCATAAGGCCGGTGGCCAGGTAGTATGCCACGATGCCGCTGATGTAGATGGATAAGGCATTGCGCCGATACAGTTGCTTCTTCCCCATAGAAATACCTCTCTTTTCAAGTGTCCACTGGTTCCGGACGGTATTCCGTCCAAAAAAGTGACTGCTCCGGAAGCAGTTTCATTTTAGCAATTATGCCGGTTCGTTTCTATGTTGCGGATTACAGAGTTGTGCACTTCTCACAGCGGAGGCTTTCGTTGCATCCTACAAACATCCGGTTGAAAAATCCGAAAAATCGTCATTTCCAACCAAAGGTCAAGTGTGGTATAGTAGAGCTGAGGTGACGCATATGGAGATTCCAATGGACCTGCTCCTGGAACGTCTGCGGTATTTGGATCCGGAGATTCAGGTGGAGAAACAGAGCCGGTGGGTAAAAGGGGTAAAGCTCCTGCCGGGACAGTGGAAAGACATCAGCTGCGATTATTTTTATCTGTGCCGGGGGGAGGAGCCGTTTCCCACGGAAACCGACGCCATCCTTGCTGTGGTATGCAGCGGGCAGACGCCGTCCTGTCTGCCTCGAAACCACGTGCTGCTGTGTACCCAGGTACCCTTTGGGGACATTTTCAACGAGCTTCTGGGGCTCCATCTTCTTCTCCAAGACTGGGATCTGAAGCTCAGCCTTTCGGTCAGCCAGAACCGCGGGATTCAACATCTGCTGGACCTCAGCGAGCCAGTGCTGGGTAATCCGGTGGTCGTAACTGATGCCGCCTGCAAATGTATTGCATCCACTTCCAGCTTCGAGAGTGATGACCCGCTGTTCAGCCAGTGGCTGTCCCAAGGCTACCTGTCCAAGGATAACTTTGACATTCTGAAGCAGAGCGAGGCATACATGGGAGCAGAGCTGTATTCCGGCCAGTCGGTGGTGCTGCCGGTTTCCCCGGTAAAGTGCTATGTGAACACCTTCACTCCGGTGCTCAGCCAGGACCGAAGCCAGGTGCGCTATGAAATTTCCATGGAATTCTGCAATACCCCCTATTCCGACGGGCTGTTTCAGCTCTACTGCTATCTGGTGGAAAAGCTGATGGCCTATTTGCAGGAGGAGGATCCGGAGCAGCACACCCGGTATGACTGTTTTCTGCATGACGTGCTGAATGGACACTGCTCAGATGGGCCGGAGATCCAGGAGCGGGCTGCCTGCTTTCTGGGCGAAGACCTGCGAGGATACAACGTGCTCATCATTTGGCAGAAGGAAAACTCCGACATGTACCGCAAGCACGCCATATTCACCCTGCGCCTGCTCTTCCCTCAGAGCCAGCCAGTGTTATACCAAGACAAGCTGGTGATGATTCTTCCGCTGGGTGCCACCCGGCAGGGAATGCGGGCCGGGGTTGCCGCCACGCTGGACCGGCTAACGGAGTTTCTGGAGAGCGAGGATGCCTATGGAGGCATCAGCGACCCTATGGAGAGCTGCCATGATATCTGGAGAGCCTTCCACCACCAGGCGGTCCCAGCCTTGGAGCTGGGGCTCAAGCTCCGGGACCGGCGGGATGACCAGAGCTGTCTGTTCTGGTATGCGGACTGCCGGCTTTACCGGCTGGTTGAGGCGGCCCATGCGCAGATTCCCGAGCGCGAAATGATCAACGATTTCCTGCTCCGGATCGTGGACTATGACAGAAGCCGCCAAACCGCCTATTTTCGGACGCTGTGCACGTACCTGCGGCTGGAGCGCAATTTCACCGACACTGCCGCTGCCCTGCATTTGCACCGAAATACGGTGATCTATCAGATTCACCGGATCCAGGAGCTGTTCAGTCTGGACCTCAGCGACCAGGAGCTAAGACTCCAGATTCTGATGGCGGAGCGAATTCTGGAAATCTATCCCTGGATTGCCTGGGGCGGAGTTGAAGGGGAGCTGTCCCCACCAATCTAAAATGCACCTCCAATAAGTCTGGATAGTTCTGCTTCAGTAAAACAGGCACCAATTTTACCTGTTTCCATACAGCAGTTATCCCCATATACACCGAAGCGGCCTCTGATGCATTGCATCAGAGGCCGCTTCGGCGTGTCAATATAGGTGACAGACGGAGGAACACACCGGCCTGGGACTCAACCATCGTGTTTCTGCCGGTATTCATTGGGAGAAAGGGAGGTATATTTCCGGAAAAACCTGGAAAAGTAACTCTGGGAGGAGAAGCCCAAATAGAGACCGATGGCGGCGAGGGACTTGTCGGAATAGCGGAGGAAGCGTTTGGCTTCCTCCGTTTTTTCTTTTAAAATAAAATCCGTCAGGGTTTCGCCGCTTTCCTCTTTGAACTTCCGGGAGAGATAGGTCCGACTCATAAACAGTCCTTTGGCCATGGCCTCCGACATGTGGTGCTGAATAATGTGTACTATACCGATGTGCTGAAGCTGACCACGGTCTGGGGCGGGTCGTTTCTGGTGGTGTTACCTATTTTCTCCAAAGTAGTGGACGCCATTACCAATGTCATTATGGGCTATGTGATTGACCGGACCCGGACCCGGACCAGCCAGGGCAAAGCACGGCCCTGGCTGCTGCTGTCGGCACCGCTGCTGACCGTCACCGGCATCGCCCTGTTTGCCGTGCCCAGCGCTTCAGAGACAATGCAGGTCATCTGGGTAATGGTGAGCTACAACTTGTTTTACTCCTTTGCCTACACCATTTTTAACATGAGCCACGGCCTGATGGTGCCTCTGTCCACCCGGGATACCACCCAGCGGGGCGGACTCTCGGTGTTCAATCAGATTACCACCATTATGATGAGCGGCATTCTGGTGGCGCTGATTTTCCCCATGGTGATTATGCCCATTTTGTCAAGCTTTGGGCAATCCATGTCCCCGGCCGAATTCTCCATTATTCGGTAACCCCCCCAAAAAAGAGGCTGACCCATGAAAAAAGGTCAGCCTCTCGTTTTATTTTGGGGGCTATTCTGCGGAAGGAACTTCCAATCAATGCAGAATACTAATCCGCTGCGTACAGACCAATGACAAATTCCATAGTACCGGAATAGGTCTCGAAGGTAACAGGTTCACCTGTCACCGTCAAACTGCCGCTCAGGGCATCGCCGGTAACTGACAGGGTACCTGCGGACAGTTCATTGGTATAGGCTATTGTATCGGTTTTATTGGCATTGGTCAGCGAACCGCTTTCATCCGCCGTTACCTTCACACCGTATCCCTCTTGCAAGTAAAAATCCAGAGCTGTTACCGTATAACCCGCCATTTTGGTGGCAGCATTTACCGAGATTATGGCGGGAATACCTACTTCGTAGGTATTGCTCAGGTTGTTTGGTGTATAACTAACGCTGGCCGTCACTCCAGAGGTCTCCTCGGCTCCCGGTGCCACGTCACCCCAATCGACCGTCAGCACTGCCCTGTACGGAGTGGGTTTGCCGGGATTATTGGAGCCATAGCTGCCGGAACCATTGCCAAACTGAACACCCATCACATTGCTGTTTACATAGAGGTACAGTATGTATGTGCTGCGGTAGGAATCCAGCGGGAATGTGATGGAGTCTACATAGTTTACCAGTTTTCCATCGCCATTCTGAGCCGAATTTGAGCTGACTGTATAGGTAAGCCCGCTCTGGTTCAGCCCACCGTCGGCCCCGTAATAACCGGGATGCACTTGGGGATCGACAAAAGCAATGTAGTCCACCGAATAAATGGTACCGCCTCCGGTTCCCAGTTTCACGGTAGCATAGGGGGTTCCATCCTCTTTGACGGTAACGCTCATGCTCCGGAACATGGGGGCTCCGAACTCTACCCCACCCATGGCATTCACATAGCAACTCAGGCTGGCCTCCACTTCATAGGTCTTGCCGGGTTCAAATTGTGTTGTGTCCAAGGCAAAGGCCGAGGTTAACATCAGGCAGATCATTGCCGCCACTGTCAACAGGCAGCCCGCCGCCCTGGCAAGGCGCAAGCTTATCCGCTTCATAGGCTTTTACCTGAATGATTGGCTCAGTTACCGGAGAAGTAGTTGACGGTAAAATTCAAAGAGCCGGTGTAGGTGCCGGTAGATGCCGCCTCTCCGGTGACGGTGATAACGCCGTCCAGAGTCTGGCCATCCTCATTCAGCTGACCGGAAGCCAGTTCATTGGTGAAGGCCAGGGTATCCGTGCCGTTGGACAGAGTGCCCTCGGTGTCGGCGGTCACGGTAACATAGGCGCCGGCGGTCAGGGCAAAGTCTTGGGCCTCCACGGTATACGCGGCAGTCTTAGTGGCAGGATCCACGGTGATCTCAGCAGGGATGCTAACCACGTAGGAATTATCCACGGTATAGTTGACGGTGGCAGACTGCTCCGTGGTTTCGTCAGGCGTGACAATCTCGGTCAGTGTGCTCCAGTCCAGGGTAAGCTTGCCCACATAGGGAGTTGCCACACCGGGCTGGTTGGAACTGCCGGAACCGGTACCATCGCCAAACTGAACGCCCATCACATTGCTGTTAATATAGATCCAGACATAATACTCGCTGGTATCCTGGCTCACCGGAATGGTCATGGAATCCACATAGTTGATGTTTTCCCCGCTGGCATTCTGCGCGGTATTCTCGCTGATGGTGTACTGGGCATCCTGAACCTCTCCCGCAGCGTCATAGTAGCCGGGGGTCACCTGGGGGTCCACAAAATCCGTGTGAGGAACGCTGTAAATCGTGCCGGTACCGGTGCCCAGGCTGATGGTGGCGGTGGCGTTTCCGCTCTCATCCACATTGACGGTGACATCCTTGAACACCTGGGCGCCAAAGTCGATTCCGCCCATGGCGTTCACATAGCAGCTCAGATTTCCATCGATGTCGTACTGACCTGCATCTCCCGCCTCAAAGGCGCTGGCGCTGACCAGGCAGCAGGACAGGGCCATAACTGCGCAAAGCAGACCGGCCAATTTTTTCTTGAGTTTCGACATGGTGTATGTCTCCTTTCTGTTTTTTATTACAACAGCACTGAAGTGCTGTTGAACACATATTTTGTCGCCCTGTTTCTATTACTCCGTGACGTAAAGGGTGAAGGGCACGCTGGCTCCGTTCATGGGTGTGTAGCTTTCGTCCATGGAATAGGTACTATAATGGAGCACAGCACTGTACTCCCCTGCCTCCAGGGGCTGGTTCAGAGTAATCTCATAGAGTTCCTGTCCGGGACTGACCAGCTTGGAGCGGTAAAGCTCGGTGCCATCCTCCAAAGTAATCGATATCTCAAAATAGCAAGGATTTTCTTCCGGATTGTAAAGCCGCACAGAAACGGTTTCCGTATCTGCGGGAATGGTCATAGACTCCATACCGGGGATACTGATGGTCGACTGGTCCACCATGCTGGACACCGGCGCCTGTTGCTCCGGTTCCAGTTCCCACTGATTGGCCGCCTGGTTGCCGTCCGGATTGGTCATCAACACTACCAGCGACGCTGCCAGCACCACTCCGCCAACCGCCAGCACCGAAGCGCCGCCAATCATCAGATGTCTCATGCTTTTGATCACGTTGGATCACTTCTCCTCTCTTTGCGAAAACAGGCATATTTTTTGCCCATCCAACTCCTTCACCCGGGCCGAGATGCGATAGGTTTCCTCCAACAACTGCGGGGTAATTACCGTTTCAGTTACGCCCTGGGCCAAAATCCGGCCACGTTTCATCACCACTGCCCGGTCACTGAATTCCAGCGCCTGATTGATATCATGCAACACCATCAGAATCGTCAGTCCCTCCTGTCGGTTCAACTGCCGGATCAGAGAGAGAATTTCGTATTGATACCGAATGTCCAGATAGGTGGTAATCTCGTCCAACAGCAGAATTTCCGGCTGCTGGGCCAGCGCCATAGCCAGCCACACCCGCTGCCGCTGGCCTCCGGAGAGCTGAGAAATGGGGCGTTGGGCATACTGCTGGGTATGGGTGAATCGCAGCGCTCTGGCCACCGCCTCCCGGTCTGCATCAGTCTCTCCATAGGCCAACAGCCCCTGATAAGGCGTCCGGCCCATGGCCACCAGCCGACCCACCGTCATATCGTCCGGAGCGGTGTTATACTGATGCACCACAGCCACCCGCCGGGCATACGCCTTGGGGCGCATCTGACGAATGTCAGTCCCGTCCAACCGCACCGCCCCCTCCGCCGGGAGCAGGCTGCCGGTCAGCACCCGGAACAGGGTGGATTTGCCGCAGCCGTTGGCCCCCAGCAGGGCGGTGATCTGACCCGGCTCCACCCGCAGATCCACCTTTTTCAACAGTTGCTCCGCCTTGGGATAGGCAAAGGAAACCCCTTCCGCCGCCAGGCCTTTTGTCTTCTCAACCATACAGACGTTTGCTCCTTTTCAGAAGAACGATAAAGGCAGGTCCTCCCACCACCGCCATAATCACCGAGGCGCTGATTTCATAGGGATAAGCGATAGTGCGCCCCACGGTATCTGCCAGCAGGAAGATCAACGCCCCCAGCAGGGCACTGTAAGGGATCAACACTTTATGGTTGCTGCCCACCAGCAGCCGGGCAATGTGCGGCACAACCAATCCCAAAAAGCTGACACTGCCAATGACCGCCGTAAACACGCCGGCCATCAGGACGGAGAGCACGGAGATCAGAAAACGGGACCGGTTGACCCGAACCCCCAACCCATGGGCGGTCTGATCCGTCAGCGCCAGCAAATTGCACTGTCTTGCCAGCACCATACAGCAGATCAATCCCACCGCCCCACAAATCAGCAACAGTCTGGCCTCGCTCCAAGTCTGGAGGGATATATTGCCATTGACCAGACTGGCGGCCCCGGTATAGCTGACGCTGAAGGCGGAATTCAACCCGCTGAAACAGGCGTTTACCGCCACGCCCACCAGAATCAGCCGTACCGGGCTGACCTGCCCGTTCCAGGCCAACAGATAGACGATGGCAAAGGCAACCATACCGCCCAAAAAAGAGAATAGCGGAGCCCAAACCGCCAAAGCTGGAAGCAGCAACGAGGCAACGGTGGCACTCAAGGCCGCTCCGGAGGTTACGCCAATGATCCCCGGATCCGCAAGAGGGTTGCGCATAACCGCCTGCATCAACACACCGGACACCGACATCAGCATCCCCCCCAGCAGCGCCACGGCAATGCGAGGAAAACGAAGCTGGAGCACCACCGCCACATCTTTGTCATAGCGGATAAAGATCCCCCGCAGCAGCTGGCCGACCCCCACTTCCAGGCCGCCTGCCTGGACTGCCCAGAGCAGCAGTCCCAGGATAGCTGCCACCGTCAGCAGAAACACTGCCGCCACCCGGGCAGCAGCTGTTTTTTGCGCCATAGGTCAACCTCCATACAGGACGGGCTGCAGATAATCCAGCGCCTCAGTCCAGGACAAGGTTGCGCTCATACCAAAACAGCTGGAGGGCAGATAATAGATCTCCCCGTCTTCCACCGCCTGGTAGTACTGCCAGGCCGGGTTGGTCTCAAACTCATCCTCCATATAGGCGAAGGCGGCCTCCTCCGAATAATGGGCGACACCAGAATTTTGTCCGGATCCTTCTGCACCATATCCTCCGGGTTGATGGTGGCAAATCCGCTCTGATCTCCTTCATAGCCGCTGTAAACATTGACGCCCCCAGCCAGCTCCACCAGATTGCCAACATAGCTTTGTTCCGTGGCTACCAGGTAAAACCCATCCGGGAAGCACATCAGCAGCAGGACCGAAGGCCCTTCCTCCCCATTGGCTGCCTGATAATCAGCCATATAGGACTCATAGTCATCCACCAGCGTTTGGGCCTGCTGCTGCCGATCCAGCAGTTCCCCCAGAGATGTAATGGCCTGATACATCCCCGCCACACTACTCAGATCCAAAAAGGCGGAACTCAGCCCCGCCGCGGTATAATCTGCCGCCAGCGAACTTTCCAGCGTCTGGGGAGAAAGTACCAGATCCGGTTCCAAACTCTTCAAGATCTCGTAATCCGGTGTCATGGGCGCTCCGATGGTGTTGACTCCGGCATAGCGCTCCGGCAGCTGAGAACTGGTCTCCGGAATACCAATTACATTGTCATAGTCCAATTCATCCAGAATTTCACAGATGGCTACCGAGGTAACTGCCAGGGCGGGCTGATCCGGCATGTCCGCCTCCAGGGACGAAGCCCCTTCTCCTCCAGTCTGAGGCTGGGATCCCGTAGCGGCCCCACAGCCCCCTAACAGCAGCGCACCACAGCACAGGAGGCCGGCCAAGATCCTCTTAAGACTTCTCATCTCTCACCGACTCCTTTCTAGCTTTCATCCATCCTACCAGCACCATCGTCGCACCAGCCACCATCAGGCACCCACCTGCTGACACACCGATCACGGTCATAGGACTCCGATCATCTGCAGAAATATGCTCTGTTGTCTGGGCTGTATCCCCAGTCCCAGAGTCAGACACCGTTTCTCCGGAATCCATCTCATGCAAATTCAGCCCGTCCATATTAGTCACCGACGATTCCGTATCAGCATCAGTGGTTTCCGTGGCCTCCTCTGAGGACTGATCTGTGGCAGCGGCTCCGGTCAGACTGCCCCAATCCACCGTCAGCGTGCAAGCATAGGTGGAAGTTTCTGCAGCATCGTTGGGGTTACAGAACTGAACGCCCATCACATTGCTGTTGATATACATGGTCAGGTTGATCTCATCCCGCAATTCCGTGATAGGAAATGTAATGGAGTCCACATAGGCCACTTCCTCATCCCTGGGATTCAGCGCCGTATCCTGGCTGAGGGTATAACTTACATCTTCCGTATGCAAGGTGCCCTGACTGTCATAATAGCCCAGGGTTCCGTTGTCCACTCCTCGATATTCTGACGCTGCGTCCGGTGCAGCATCAACAAAAGTGTCACAGGTTACGCTGTAAATGGTGACGCTGCTCTTTCCCAGACTTAGCGTCAGCGCAGCAGCACCGTCCTCCGCCACGTTCAGCTCTGCTGCTTCCAGAAGGGGCTGGCCAAACTCTACGCCCCCCATGGCGTTAACATAGCAGCTCAAAGTAGCGCCCACCGGATAACTGCCCGGTGCCAATTCCGACAGCTCCACGGCCCGGGCTGGGACAAACAGCGCCGGCAGCGCCAAAACAACCGCCAGGCCCAATGCGCACCGTTTCAATGCCAATTTGATGTTCATTCTCTTACCCCTTATCTAATCAATGTAGTTAGCCAAAACTAACCTCTTTTGAAAACAAATGACCGCCTTGCGGCGATCTGCCAAGAGATATTATAGCAAAGCACGCAAATAAGTATAGTGTGACTTTGTTGCACTTTCGCAACAAAAATCGCCTTTTTCCCTTCAAGTCAGAAAAGCTTTCCCGAAATTCCCCAGATAATTCATCTGCATAGTTTGTTGCGCTCCTGCAACGAAATCAGAGCAGCAGTGTGAATAATCCGCTCATCCGGCGGTTTTCCCCCTTCCAGCTTCCCTGATCCAATTGCAGGCTGACACTGCCATGGAAAGTGCGGCAATGCTCTCCACCCAATACCACAAATTCCAGCGCTCCGGCCGGAAAGGAGAAGATTCCCCCGTTGTTTTCCGCATAGATATATTCTCCCCCAGAGAAATACATCAGATGACGCACTCTGGTTCGCCCCGCATCCCCATTCTCCCCAGGCTCCAGTGAAACAGCCCGGAGCTGAACCCTTCCTCGTCCGTCTTTCACCGAAAGATTGCAGTACCAGGCAAATCCCCAGTCATTCCGCACCGGACTACTGCCTCCACCAGGTCCCATGCTGTAGAGGGCAAACGGCAACGTGTACACACCGTCCTTCATCTGACCGCAAAGCCTCGTGCCACTGAATTGCCGCAACTCCCCCAGTTCGTCTTTCAACCGAGCCATTTGCTCGGTGCGGATCATGGCATTAAGCGTCGGTTCCGAGCAGTACAACGCCATTTGAATGGCATCACGACGGGCATGCTCCAAGCTTACTCCTTCATAAACGAGATGGTCTGTCAAACGTTCCACTCGCTTGGCATCTTTCCAGGCCCTTTGCTGGCCCAGTTGGGTCAGCAAAGGCCGCCGGGGATTGCTGCGATCCAACAGCCCTTCCCGTTCCAACTCACTCAGACTGCGGCTGACGCTGTATTTTTCCTCCCCTAAAGTACGGGCAATCCCGGATACGGTGCACCGTTCCCCTGCTTGCAAAAAACAAAGCAGAATCCGCAATTTTAAAATCTCTCCACTCTGTGACACAGTAATTCTCCTATCAGTTAGTTTAATCTAACCCATTTCTCAAAAAAGTCGTGCCGGATGCCAGCACTGCTCTGCCCTTTTAGTTAATTATAGCTAACCGCTTTCATCCTGTCAATGCAACGCCATTCTTTGCGCCAACCGAGGATATTGCCCCCCTCAGAGCATCGGAAAAAATAACGCTTCTTTTAGCAAACGCATACTGGCTCCGTTAATCTCCGCTGTTTCGGATTAGAGATCGTTATTCAAAGATGATCACTGCTCAAACTAAGCATACGAATTATAGTTACTGGGGAATTAAAGCATATGAAAATTCCTGTTTTTTCCCCTCCTTCCTCTGCTGTCTCTTTCGCGGCAGGTAGATTTTCCCCAACTCGTACAACCAGGGCGGGTAACCCGTACTGTCAGTACCTTCCGAAGAGTGCACCGGTGGTAACGCCAGCCAGTTTCACAATCTGCCGCAGGGAGGCCCTCAGAACCCCCTTCTCCGTAAACTCTCCCATAGCAGCCTGCAGGATCTGCTCCAATAATGATAATGTCATACATCATAATGCGCTTGCTTTCCAGTTAATCATCAAAATCCGGAATTTACGGACGCCGCCTCTGTAATCTCGGGCCCTGGTGTTTGGAATGCATTGGCCGGTCAAACCATTTGGTTTGACCGGCCAATTGATGCCTGCTGCACTTTATTGTGCCTTTCCACTATTGAACAGAGGGGCAAGCACATCAGAATAGGTTTCGAAGATATCCAACAGAACCGAATCCCAGTGTCTGGCGTCCTGCTCGGCTGTGCCGAACACATAATCTTCCTGACCGTAATCAATCACATCGAAGCCAGGCATGGCTTTGCTGGCTCCAGCGGTACGGTATGCGGCTGCTTCAGCCAGGGAGAAAGAGACCTGCCCATCGGTCAGACTGACCCAGCTTGTGAGATCTGTACCGGTGGCCTCCGTGGCTGTGCCGTTGGTGGTCTGGGGCTCAGCCGCAGCTTTTGTGATCGTGGCAGCGCCGTCTACATATTCACCATACATCTGATCCACGTACAGACTGAAGGAGTCACCCAGCACCTCAGAGGGCACATGACCGCCATCCCACTGCCATTCGATTTCTGCATCAATGCCGGAATTCAACATGGCGATCTGAAGGTTGAGTGAATTAAACATAGAGATGTCACCCTCAGCCGCACCGCAGAGGATCTTCACCCAAGTGGGATTTTCCGTGTCTTCCGCACCAACATAATTCAAAGGATTATAGAGCTCCACCAGATTATTGCCGTATTCGTCACCAGCCTCAATGCTTTCGATGTCGGCCCGGTAAGCTTCCACCATTTCCTCATAGGTGGAGTAGTTATTGGAGTCCACACTGCTGCCGGAAGCCTGGGTAGTACCGGCATCGGGGGTACCTACGATCATTTCACCATCGTTGTCATCAGTGTCATGGTTCGCCTGATCATTTTCCAAATTAGAAGGCAACTCACCGTCCGGCAAATTGCCATCTGGCAAATCGCCGTCCGGCAGATCACCCATAGTGTCGCCGCGACCGCCACCCATTCTGTCACCTGGTCCGCCGTCCATCATACCACCGCCCATGGCGCCGGCAGAACCTTCCGCATAGCGGCCCTCTAAGAAAGCCTCAGCCTTGTCCTCTGTGGTCATAGCGGCCACTTCCTCATCGCTGAGTGCATTGCCGTCCGCATCGAACCAGGTCCAGTCCTCGGCATAATCCAAATTGTCCACATACCACTGGAGATTCTGCGTAAATTCCGCCAGATACAGATCCAAATAAGTGCCGTAATAGCCATTGGTCTCAGGATAAGCATCCGGGTCGTATTCGATGGTCAGAGCAATGGTATCCTCCATATCGCCGTCTCCGTTCAGATCAAATCCCACATCAGCTTCGTTGACAGAGAGCTCCTGCTCGTTGATATACTCCATATAGGCCGCAGACAGATACTCTGCCAGCTGGGCCTGGAACTCAGTGGAAAAATCGTAGTCGGCATCCAGATAATATTCAAAGGCCAGAGTCATGTCTGACTCCGCCAGAGAGGTGATGGCACTGTAACCGATGCAGCCCCAGGCTCCGTCGGAGATCTCATAGTCCACACCGTCGATGGTGACAGTGGTGGAGTAACCACCGTCCTCGGTGTAGTACACGCCCACAGCGCCCGCTTCTATCTGGTAGTCGTAAAAATCAGAGTTATTGGATGTGGCGGCGAACATCACTGCGTGAGCGCCACCGCCAGACCCTCCGGT
>CABRZO010000028.1 GCA_902475455.1 uncultured Eubacteriales bacterium | reverse complement strand
GCCCGACACCACCAAGAGCCCGGCCATCACCCCCCACATCGACAAGACCTGGCACGTCATCACCGCCCTGCCGGATCTGGACGAGGGCAGCCAGCTGGAGCAGGAGTACAACATCCAGGCCGCCATGTTCTGGGGATTGCTCACCGGCATGGTGGAGTTCACCCGGACCCCCTGCAAGGAGCTCTACTCCCTGCGGTTTGAGCGCCAGAAGGACGAGATGATCGTCTCCAACGGCACCGACTGCGACAACCTCTATGAGGTGCTGGACTCCCTGACCATCTCCCCCATGAATGTGGCCCGGATCCGTTCCCAGGTGGAAAAGACCATCACCAGGGAGCGCAACGAGAAGCGGCCCATCCATCAGGCCCTGCTGCGCAAGCGGCTGGACGTGTTTGAGCTGCCGGAGTTCCCCCGGCCCCAGGGCACCGACCCGGTGCGGACCATCTTCGACATCGCCATGCTGATGCAGAAGTCCAAGCCCGTGGACGAGTACCAGGTGGACGAGATCGTCCGGCTCATGGAGACCATCTTCAAGGAGATCCGCCGCTACCTCACCGGCTACTTCACCGGCGACGATCTCAGCGAGTACTACGGCAAGCTGATCTATCGCCAGTTCAAGACCTTCCTGGCCCACATCGCCGAGGAGAAGGAACTCTCCGCCCAGGCCATCGCCCGGGAAAACGAGGCCGCCCGGGCCGCCGGGCTGCCCCTCTGCGAGGATGTGCCCCAGTGGTTCAACATCTACAACGACGACCTGTTCCGCTCCCTGCTCCAGCTGACCAAGGAAGAGCTGGAGGAGTCCTACATGAGCGCCAAGGCCGACGAACTGGAGAAGGCCTGCAAGCAGCTGCGGGACTGAAGGGCCGGCACGACCCATGGCACAACAAAATCGCCCCGGGCCCATCAGCCCGGGGGAGAGAGGGGGTGAGGGGCCATGTATACCGTGATCATTCAGTCTCCGGAGACCGCCCAGCTGGGGCGGGACTACCGCAGGCTGCTCTTTGAAGATTTCATTGACCGGGGGGAGCTGGATTTCTGTTCCTGGATCAAATCCGGCGACTCGGTGGATACCGCCCTGCCCGCCCTCTACGACCTGGTGGCGGGCAAGCGGGAGTGGCGGGCCATCATCGTCCAGACCGAGCGGGACCGGCTCACCGGCCCCGAAAGCGCCCCCAACAATCCCTTTGACTTTCTGGAAAACCGGCAGCAGAGCCCCTATGAGGTCTCTGAAAGCCAGATTCCGCTGATCCGGCTGACCCAGCTGCTGGGAGGTGTGCCGGAGCCCGAGCTGGCCTTTGAGCCGGTGATGCTGGAGGAGGACGGCAAGGCCACCCGGGTGGTCTACCGGCCCCAGCGCAGCCAGGAGGCAGTCCGGGAGCACAAGCGGCTGTCGGAAAAATATCAGTTCTTTGAAAACCGGCCCCGGGAGGTGCTGGTGATCTCCACCCGGCAGCCGGTGGACAACACCGCCCAGGAGATCGCCGCCGCCTGGAACCTGCGGCTGGAGAGCGAGAGCAGCGAGTTCTGGCACCGGAACCGCTATCCCAGCCTGTGCCGGTTTTTGACCTGCGACGTGGTCAACGAGCGCCACTCCCTGTACAGCGGCAGCGTGTTCAAGTTGTGGTGCGGGGTGCTGCTGCTGGCCCTGAACCAGGTGGAGGCCAGCTCTTTGCAGGCCTACCGGCTCTACAACATCGCCCTGGAGATGGATACCCTCCGGCTCAGTGAGGCCTTTTCCGGCTACTACGCCCGGATGGAGGCCATGCTGAACCAGCTGGAGGCCGCCGAGGAAAACCGGGAGAGTGTGGAGAGTCAGACCCTGCGCCAGGCCCCCCGGGTGGAGCAGGAGGTCAGCGTCACCTTCAGCGCCAAGCACTCCAAGGAGCTGATGGTGGACACCCGGCCCCTGGGCCTCACCGGGGACGTGCCCCGGGAGGAGCGGGAGTACTGGGGAGAGCGGTTCCGCCGGGCCACCCTGGCCCTGACCGAGCTGCTCCGCTCACCGGCCCGGGCCCTGGACGTGGCCGCCGACGACACCCGGCGCCGGGGGGTGTATCCCCGGGATCAGGTGGAACTGCTGAACCGTTACCAGCGCTCCGATCTGGAGGAGGAGCTGGAGAAAACCTATTTCGAAACCCTGGAGCAGCGGGCAAAATTGGGCTTTGACCCCCGCCGCCGTCAGAAGGAGCGGCAGGTCATCGACCAGCAGGTGCGCCGGCGGATGGCTCAGCGGCTGACCCGGAAACGGGCCCTGATGGGCGGCGGAGTCTGCCTGGGGGCTGTGGTGCTGGGGTCGCTGCCCTATTTCATCGGCGCCGGCCGGGCCGGCGGGTCGGCCTTGCTGTGGGCGCTGCTGGTGGTGCTGATCACCCTGGCGGTGTGCGGCGGCTTCGGGCTGGCGGAACTGTGGATCCAGCGCAAGGAGATGGCCGACGCCATGGAGGACCACAACCGCTGTATGCACGACACGGTCCGGGAGATCCAGACCAGCGCCCAGCACTACTCCGGCTATCTCACCGCCCTGTGCGCCTACCTCCGGGGCCGGTCCTACCTGGACCAGGAGGCGGCGCTGCGCAGCACCCGGGCCAACGAGGCCCAGCTGAGCCGGGGCCACCGCCGGGCCATTGCCAAGTGCTGCGCCCTGGTGCGCACCTGGGGGGCCGCCCTGGGGGCGGCGGTAGAGCCCGGGGTGGGGGAGAAGCCCTCCACCTTTGATGCCGCCGTGGCGCCGGAGGAAAATCTGGCCTACCGGTTCCCCACCCGGAACCAGGGCCGCCGTATCCCGCTGAATCAGACCGGCGAGACCATGTTCTCGCCCTATGACTTCATTCGGAGCATTACTTTGGAACGAGAGGAGCTGTACGACGATGTCGACGCTCATCGGGATCTTTAAATTTATCGTCGCCGGCCTCCCCTTCGCCGGGCTGCTCCTGCTGATCCGGGCCGTCAACCTGAAAAAGGCCAACCGGGGCCGGCAGTTTGTGCTGCCCGGGGTGGCGCTGCTGTACAGCCTGGTGTTCACCTACCTGCTCTTCCGGCTGGGCAGCGACCCCTTCGGCATTCTGGACAAGGCGGTAGCACTGCTGGAACAAATCCCGGCCCTGGCCCAGGTGGCCCAGGCCATCATCGATTTCCTGGCCAAATACCTGCTGTTCATCACCAACGCCCTGATTATGCTGGGGTTCCTGGTGGTGAAGGCCATTTGCCTGCCCATCGCCGGGGCCATCTGGAAGGCCCGGCCCGGGCTGATGCAGGCCACCTCCGCCTGGTTCTACGAGTACGACGAGGAGTATCAGCGCTGGTTCTTGCAGGAGCGCTGGAAGGATTTCCGGGGCCTGATGAAGGCCTTCTTCCTGGCGGCCTCCCTGGCGGCGGTGGTATTGATGGCCCTGTCCCAGCAGTTCCCCCACTGGGGCGCCTTCGCGGCCTGGCCCTATCCGGGCTTTGCCGCCCTGATGCTGGGGGAAGTGGTCTCCCTGCTGGATGGCTACACCCGCTCCGAGTATGAGCGGGACATCCTGGGAGAGGACGCCCGGTCCCGCCGGGTGGTCAACCTGAGTAAACTCCGGGAGCTGCTGGGTCAGCTCTTCGGGGACCGGCTGCTGCTGGAGGGCACCGAGCTGGAGAGCCTGGGCAAGGAAGGGGTCATCGACCTGCTGGAGGATCTGGCCCTGGAGGAGTCCCCCCAGGCCCGGATCACCGCCGACTATTTCCAGATCCTGAAGGAGGGGGGTGTCCCCCTGGATGTGGACAACATCATCTCCGCCCAGGCCCTGCTGGAGGGGAAGAGCGTGCTGTTCTGCAACCCCTTCTACCGGGATCTGACCCCCTATTTCCTGCTGCCCATGTCCGACACCCTGATGCACCGGCGCAAGTGCCTGGTCATCGCCGGGCGCAAGTCCACCGAGCCCGAGATCCGGGGCTGGATGGAGGAGTCGCTGCGGGAGTATCTGAAGATGAGCGGCCTGTGGCGGGTGGGCTCTGTGGGAGACCAGGAAGAGGAATATGAGATCGGTATTCTGTCCTTCTCCCAGCTCTACGACCTGGAGATGCTCAGCGCCCGCCGGGACTTCTTCCGCCAGGTGGGCTTTGTGCTGATGCTGGAGCCCTCCATGATCCTGGCCACCGGCCAGGTGGGCCTGAGCCTGGTGGTCAATTACTGCGACGAGGGGGAGGAAAGCCCCACCTACTGCATGTGCGACCGCAACTGCGACGGCCTGGTGGACACCCTCAGCCACATGATCAAGCAGAGCATCACCATTGTCTCCGCCACCGAAACCCCCACCTGCCTCCACTCGGAGATGTGCTGGGCCGCCGACGGGCCCTATCTCCACCAGCGGATCATGCCCGACATCTCCCGGTATCTGGGCCTGGGCACCGAGCTGGCGGTGGCCTCCGTCAAGGATCAGGCCCCCCGGGTGGTGTGGCGCAGCGAAAAGAAATTCCCGGTGGTGGACATGAAGTGGATCGCCGGCCAGTACTACCAGTCCATCTGTCAGTACGCCAACCTGCCCATGAACCAGGAGAGCGTCTACGAGGCCATCGGCTTCGAGGCGGACCTCTGGGGCACCCCCAAGGAGCGGGAAACCTGCCTCATCGTGGAGGATGAGTTCTGCAACCTGCTGGAGATGGTGCGGCTGTTTCTGACCCGGGCCCGGGAGGAGGCCTTTGTCAACGTCATCAGCGAGGACTATCTGCTCCGGGGCTATATGCAGGACAACTGGCGGATCTTCGCCGCTGACCGGAAGGCCATTCCCACCATCGTCCCGGACTACGCCCGTACCGAGCGCAACGCCACCATGCGGCTGATGATGATGCTGGTGATGAGCGACGCCATTCCCCAGGAGCTGGCGGAGAAGGAGCTGCGGCTGGTGGGTATCAAGACCGACCATCTCTGTGACACCCTCAATGAACTGATCTGCAAATACACCCTGGAGACCCGGCCGGTGGTGGTGCCGGTGGTCCGGGACGTCATCACCGGCTTCGAGCTGGAGAGCGGCACCGAGACCATGCTGAAGATCCGGGACAAGGAGGAATTCCTGGACCACGCGGGCCTCAGCTTCCGCACCGCCTACTACATCACCGAGGACGACAAGGAGAACAGCTCCTACATGGACGCCAAGCTCTTCGGGCACATCTACCAGTCGGTGCTGCCGGGGCAGTTCTTCACCTACGACGGCAAGTATTACGAGGTCCGCTCCGTCACCCCGGAGAAGGGCGTGCTGGTCCGCCGGGCCGCCGACCACATCGTGGGCCGGCGCTACTACCGGCAGAAGCGCAGCTATCACCTGGAGTCCCGGGACGAGGAGTCCGGCCGCAGCCGCCACATCAACGGGCTGGAGGTCACCATCTGCGGCTATGAGATCAGCGTGGAGACCAACGGCTACCTGGAGCTGGACGAGAGCAACGACCTGCGCCGGGCCCGGGAGGTGCGCATCGACGACAACCAGCGCCAGGGCAATGAGCACTTTGAATATGTCCGCAACTACCGGCATAAGAACGTGCTGCGGCTCCGGCTGCCGGAGACCACCGAGGAGGTGCGCTACACCATCTGCCTGCTGCTGATGGAGGTGTTCCGCACCGTCTACGCCGACGCCTGGCCCTATCTGGCGGCGGTGACCGCCCAGACCGACAAAACCCGGGACGCCCTCCGGGGCATCCTGTACACCCTGGACGGCTCCGGCAGCCGGGAACAGGGCAACGCCCTGGTGGAGGAGGACTGCATCTACATCATTGAGGACAGCGATGTGGATATGGGCCTGCTGGAGTCGGTGGACCGGAACCTGAACCGGCTGCTGGCCATCGTCACGGATTTCCTGGACTGGCACCAGGAGAAGATGATCACCCCGGATCCCCCGGAGCCCGGCCCCGGAGAGGTGGAACTGCCTCCCCAGGAGGAGGAGCGAGGCATCTGGGCTGCCATCAAGCGGTTCTTCCGGAAAATCGGCGACTTCTTCCGGGGGCTGTTCCGCCGCAAGCCCAAGGAGGGCGATGCCCCTCAGGACGACGCCTCCGGAGAGAGCCTCGATCCCAAGGCGGAAAAGGCCCGTAAAAAGGCGGAACGCAAGGCCGAAAAGCAGCGCAAAAAAGCCGAGCGGAAGGCCGAGAAAGCGCGGAAAAAGGCGGAGCGGAAGGGCACGGCCCCGGCTCCGGAGGAGAGCCCGGCTGAGGGTGAACCTGAGCCCGGAGCGGAGTCTGAAGACCAGGCCCCCGGCGTGGACGGCGCTTCCCCGGAGGCCGATGCCCAGGGCTTTGGAGGATCCCCCAACGGCAACCTGGACGAGGGGTTCAAGAAGCCCGGAGACAAGATCCTGGACGACGACTCCGATGACGACCAGATCAACGCCTTTGCCGCCGGGGATCCCAACTCCCATACCGAAGGGGTCAACATCCAGGATGCGCCGGAGGGGCCCGGAGAGGACATCGGCGGGGAGGACGAGGTGTCCACCCACGTCCAGGGCACCAACCGCTATCAGCGCACCTGCTATCTGCTCTTCGGCTACGACCACATCGACGGGGCCGTGGCGGCGGAGGAAACCCTGAAGTTCCTGAACGACCTGGGCTTCGGAGACGGCGAGCTGCGCCGGGCCCGGAAGGGCGAGAGCGTCCGGGAGCAGGAGCAGCGGGAAGAAGAGTTCTGCGACTTCTGCGGCCTGCCCATCAGCGGCGTGGCCTACGACGTACTGGGAGACGGCCGGGTCCGCTGCGTCAGCTGCTCCGCCTCCGCCATCCACACGGTGGAGGAGTTCCGCACCCTGTATCAGCGGGTGCTGCCCACCATGGAGAGCTTCTTTGACATCAAGCTGGGGATGCCGGTGCGGGTGCGTACCGCCGACGCTCGGACTATTGCCAAGCAGACTGGCTCTGTCTTCCGGCCCACCAAGGGCTTTGACGCCCGGGCCGTGGGCTTTGCCAGGATGGATAAGGACGGCTTCGCCCTCTACATCGAGAACGGAGCCCCCCGGCTGGCCGCCATGGAGACCATTGCCCACGAACTCACCCATATCTGGCAGTACGCCAACTGGAACCGGAAAGAGATGGCCCGCAGCTACGGCAGCAACCTGGATCTGGTCTACGAGGGCATGGCCATGTGGGCCTCCGTTCAGTTCCTCTATCTCATCGGGGAGACCGCCTTCGCCCGGCGCAAGGAGGCCATTGCCCTGCAGCGGGAGGACATCTACGGCCAGGGCTTCCGGTACTTCTGCCAGAAGTATCCCCTGTCCCGGGGCACCAAGTGCCCGGAGTACAACCCCTTCCACACCCTGCCTCCCCTGTGACGGGGGCGGAAACCACCGGAAAAGGAGCGAGAGAGATGAAGCACAAGTTCATAGCCTTTCTGCTCCTGCTGGCGCTGACGGTCTCCGCCCTCACCGGCGGGGCCGCCCTGGCCGCCGACGACCCGGTGGACGATTTCGCCGCCGCCCTGGGGAAATTCGAGACCACCATCCAGGTGCCGGTGCGGGATTTCGACGCCCTGATGCAGGAGACCTTCCAGCGCTATCCAGAGCTGTACTTCTATTACGGAGGCTGCAGCTACCTGTCGGTCCCCGACGGGCTGGAAATAGAAATGACCTATATCAATACCGACATTCCCCAGTCTGAGGTCTGGGCGGTGGAGAACGACGATGAGCTGATGGCGGTGCTGGGTCTGGCCCTGGCCCACAAACAGACCGGGGCCAACGTGGTGCTGATCCCGGGCTATAACCCCTCTGAGGAGGCAGTGGCGGATATTTTCGCCCGGCTCACCGAGGATTATTACCTGATCTGGATGGGGCTTTACAGCTATCTGTACTCGGGTCAGGAGAACCAGCAGTGGGATATCCGCTGGTATCAGTTTGAGTTGAGCTACTGGGAGCAGGCCGACGAGGCCACCCTGTCCCTGTGGCGGGACAGCACCGAGTCCGCCCTGCTCCAGCTGTCGGAGACCTTGTTCGCCCAGGATATGCCCGACTATGAAAAGGCGCTGATCGCCCACGACTATCTGGTGGATTCCTGCCGGTACGACATGGATGACCTGACGGTGATGGAGTGGGAAAACCACATCGCCTACGGCGCCCTGGCGGAGGGGTCCTGCGTCTGTCAGGGCTATGCCGAGGCCTTCAAGCTGCTGATGGAGGCGGCGGGGGTGGAGTGCATCACCGTCACCGGTGAGGCCGGCGGAGACAGCCACATGTGGAACTGCGTCCAGCTGGGAGGCCAGTGGTACATGATGGACCTGACCTGGGATGATCCGGTGATGGATGACGGCAGCGATTTGAAGCTCTATGATTACTTCAATGTCACCTCCGCCCAGCTGGCCCAGGACCACCAGTGGGAGGCCGCCGACGCCCCCGACTGCACCGCCACCGATCTGAACTATGAGACGGTGCGGCAGCTGGTGGATGGCGATACCACCTCCTATACCGATTACAGCGCCCGGCTGGTGCGGACCCAGGCCATACAGATTGCGGAGCTGGAGGCTCTGCTGGCAGAGCCCGAGGCCCAGGAGGTGCTGGCGGCGGAGGATCAGATCGCCGATGAAACCCAGCAGGAGCCCCAGCAGACCCAGGAAGAGCCCCAGACCGATGAGGGAACGGAGCCGGATGAGGGTCAGCAGCCTGACGAGGGCACCCAGCCGGATGAGGGCCAGCAGCCCGACGAGGGCACCCAGCCGGATGAGGGCCAGCAGCCCGACGAGGGTACTCAGCCGGATGAGGGCCAGCAGCCCGACGAGGGTACCCAGCCGGATGAGGGCCAGCAGCCCGATGAGGGCACCGAGCCCGACCAGGGGACGGAGCCTGACGACGACCAGGACGACCTGGGCTTGCAGCTGGTGATTCCCCTGCGGGATGAGGAAAAGCAGAGGGAGCCCATGGGTCCGGTGGCAGGGCTGATTCTGGCCCTGGTGCTGCTGGGCCTGGGCGTGGGCGTTGTGGCACTGATTCTCCACTGTGTGGCCAACAGCCGGGTGCAGAATGCCCGGTCTCAGCGCAAGATTCAGCGGGACCAGCGGGTGGCCAACGCCCTCCGGAGCCGCCGACGGAGATTTTAACCCTGAAACAGCAAAGCGGACCCGCCGAGTGAATGAAACCTCGGCGGGTCCGCTTTTTCGCTTTGTAGGATTGGTTCAGTCCTCCGGGGGCTGGATCCGGATGTTTTTCTGGTATACCTCCAGCGGGAACTGGAGGGCATAGAGGGTGTCCAGGGCCAGGGCCGCCTGGCGCTCCCGGTGCTCCAGAGGGGCCGGGCACCAGAGGTGGATCAGGTACTCCACCCCGTAAATCCGGTTGGGGAAGGGGCAGGGGACAAATCCGCAGCGCCGGTAAAAGCCAAAGCGCCGCCGGCGCAGCTGGTTGACCTCCTCCGGCAGGTCCGGGGCGGGGGTCTCCACCTCCGCCAGAATGCCCTGGGGATATTCCGCCTTCAGCAGGGCCAGGCAGACGGTGCCTGCCCCCTGTCCCCGCTGCTCCATGGCCAGATAGTCCAGCAGCACATAGGGGGCGGCGGGGTGCCGCAGCACCATGGCGTAGCCCACCCGGCGGCCGTCGGCCACCAGATACCAGCCCACTTCCATCCCCGACTCCATCAGCGTCCGCAGGTGGGCCAGCTTTTTGCACTCGTCCGGGGGAAAATCCCGGCACATCTGAGGATAGACCTGGTCCAAATCCTCCGGGGGCATGTATTCCAGATGGTATTCCATAAAAATTCAGATTCCTTTCCGATATACCGTCCATTATAGCACCCGGCCCGGGGCATTGCAAACCGGCGGGGCAGGCTTTGCCGGTTCCTCCTTGCAAAACCAGCACAACGGAAGTATAATAGCTTCATATTTGGAATAATGAAAGAGAAAAAGGAGGAACTTCCTTTGGAACGTACTACCATTGCCCGGCTTTACGCCGACGCCCAGGCCCTGGGAGGCCAGCAGCTCACCGTGGCGGGCTGGGTCCGCTCCCTGCGGGATATGAAGACCTTCGGCTTTGTCACCCTCAACGACGGCAGCTGCTTCAACAACCTCCAGGTGGTCATGGACCGGAACACCCTGGCCAACTATGAGGAGATTGCCAAGCAGAATGTGGGCGCCGCCCTGATCGTCAAGGGCGAGCTGGTGCTCACCCCTGAGGCCAAGCAGCCTTTCGAGCTGAAGGCCGCCGAAATCCAGGTGGAGGGCCCCTCTGCCCCCGACTATCCCCTGCAGAAAAAGCGCCACTCCGTGGAGTTTTTACGGACCCAACAGCACCTGCGCCCCCGGACCAACCTGTTTTCCGCCACCTTCCGGGTTCGCAGCGTGGCCGCCTACGCCATCCACAAGTTCTTCCAGGAGCGGGGCTTTGTCTACGTCCACACCCCCATTATCACCGCCTCCGACTGCGAGGGGGCCGGCGAGATGTTTCGGGTCACCACCCTGGACCTGGAGAATGTGCCCAAGAACGAGGACGGCACCGTGGATTACAGCCAGGACTTTTTCGGCAAGGCCGCCAATCTGACGGTGTCCGGCCAGCTCCAGGGCGAGAACTTCGCCATGGCCTTCGGCAGCATCTACACCTTTGGCCCCACCTTCCGGGCGGAGAACTCCAACACCCAGCGCCACGCCGCCGAGTTCTGGATGATCGAGCCGGAGATCGCCTTTGCCGATCTGAAGGACGACATGGACCTGGCGGAGGATATGATCAAGTATATCATCACCTACGTCATGGAGCACTGCCCCGACGAGATGAACTTCTTCAACTCCTTTGTGGATAAGGGGCTGAAGGAGCGGCTGGAGCATGTGGCCACCTCCGACTTTGGCCGGGTCACCTACACCGAGGCCATCGACATTCTGCAGAAGTCCGGCCACAAGTTCGACTATCCCGTGTCCTGGGGCTGCGATCTGCAGACCGAGCACGAGCGGTTCCTCACCGAGCAGCACTTCAAGCGCCCGGTGTTCGTCACCGACTACCCCAAGGAGATCAAGGCCTTCTATATGCGGCTCAACGACGACGGCAAGACTGTGGCCGCTGCCGACTGCCTGGTGCCCGGCATCGGCGAGATCATCGGCGGCTCCCAGCGTGAGGAGCGGCTGGACATTCTGGAAAGCCGCATCCAGGAGCTGGGGATGGACCCGGACACCTACAAGTTCTACTGCGACCTGCGCCGCTACGGCGGCTGCCGCCACGCCGGCTTCGGCCTGGGCTTCGAGCGGATGGTCATGTACCTCACCGGCGTGTCCAACATCCGGGACGTGCTGCCCCATCCCCGTACTGTGGGCAACGCGGAGTTCTAAAGCAAAACAGAAAATTACCGGCTTTCAGCGGGCCGCCCTTTGGAAAAAGGGCGGCCCGTTTTTCGTGGGGCGGCACAAGCTTGTCGAAAAAGGCCAGAGGCCTTTTCCGACAAAGAGATTGCATGCAGGCCAAGGCTCGATTGCTTGCGCAAAAGTCGCCCTGTCCTGCATGAGAAGTGTCATTTTCGAGGCACATGTCCCCGAAAATGACGAAATCGGATTTTGTTCCGTCCTCTGCGGAGGACGGAATTCTGTGAAACCGCCGAAACCTATGGTTTTTCGTGGGGCGGCACGTCCGCTCCGTGTTCCTGTCATGCTGAGGAGCCCTTGGGCGACGAAGCATCTTTTTACAGGGCTGGCGGAGGCTGGAAGAAGATCCTTCGCTGCGCTCAGGATGACAGGGGGGAAACAGAATGCGGAGGTGACAAAAAAAGATCTTGACAACTTTCCTTGTCAATGTTATGCTGTGGATGACAAGAAAAGTTGTCATTCTATCTGCGGATAAAGGAGGGAGACAAATGCCACTCTACAACCGGTTAAAGGAATACCGGGCCCGGCTGGGGGTCAACCAGCAGCAGATGGGGGCCCTGGTGGGCACCTCCCGGCAGACCATCAGCCAGATCGAGCGGGGGGACTACTCCCCCTCGGTGACCCTGGCCCTGAAGATCGCCAGGGTGTGCGGGGCCCGGGTGGAGGACATTTTTCAGTATGAGGAGGAACCGAGAGATGAAGACCAATGAGGGCAAAAAGCGCTTTGTGGTGCTGAAATTTGTGTTGATCGTGCTGGGAGCTGCCCTGGTGGGGTTCTGTCTGGGCTTTGGAGCCATGTGGTTCCGGGAGATGCTCTTGGGCCAGGCCGGGGCGCTGGCCGACGCCGCAGGAATGGCGGCCCGGGCCCTGCCCTGGGTGAGCTGGGTGGTCCACCTGGGGCTCACTCTGGCGTCGCTGGCCCTCTATCTGAGCTGCCGGGCCAAATTCCTGGCCTGGGACGGGGAGGATGAGGACTACATCGACGGGGTGGAGCACCGGCTGGGGGTGTCCATGCTGCTGGATACCCTGATGATGATTTTGGGCTTCTTGTGCTTCACCCTGCTGAGCGGCACCATGGAGCTGTTGGAGGGCTGGCAGTTCTGGCTGGGGCTGGCCGGCTTCCTGTACTGCCTGGCGGCCAGCATTGTGCTGACCCGGCTGTCGGTGAATCTCACCAAGCGCATCAACCCGGAAAAGCGGGGGGATGTGCTGGAGGTGAATTTTCAGCAGACCTGGCTGGCCAGCTGCGACGAGGGGGAGCGCTCCGTCATCTATCAGGCCGCTTTCAAGGCATACAAGGTCACCAGCTACACCTGCATGGGGCTGTGGCTGGTCTGCACCCTGGTCCAGGTGACTTTGGGTCTCGTGGGCCCGATTCCCGGAGTGTGCGTGCTGCTGATCTGGATGGTTCTCAACCTGACCTACTGCGGAGAGACCCTGCGTCTCCAGCGCCGGAACCGGGGCTGAACCTCCGGCGGAGGGCCGCCCAAGTTTGCCCCGCCGGGACAAATGTAACATTTTTATGAAGAGCCTTGCATTTCCTGCCGGGATGACTATAATAGGTGTTAGCACTCAGAATAGATGAGTGCTAACACCTTTTGTTTCTAAAATACTTTTCCATCATAAGGATGTGACGTATATGGAAAAGCAACAATTTCGGGCAGAGTCCAAGCGGCTGCTGGACTTAATGATCAACTCCATTTACACCCACAAGGAGATTTTCCTGCGGGAGATTCTGTCCAACGCCAGCGACGCCGAGGACAAGCTGGCTTATCGGGCCCTGACCGACGACAGCGTGGGCATGAACCGTTCCGACTTCAAGATCATTGTCACCGCCGACAAGATCGCCCGGACCCTGACCATCAGCGACAACGGCATCGGCATGACCCGGGAGGAGCTGGATGCCAACCTGGGCACCATCTGCAAGTCCGGCTCTCTGCAGTTCAAGGAGGGGCTGGAGTCCGGGGATCTGAAGGCCGAGGACATCGACGTCATCGGTCAGTTCGGCGTGGGCTTCTACTCCGCCTTCATGGTGGCCGACGAGGTCACCGTCATCACCAAGGCCTTCGGCAGCGACACCGGCTACAAGTGGCGCTCCACCGGCCTGGACGGCTACACCATCACCGAGTGCGACAAGGCCGGGGTGGGCACCGACGTGATCCTGCACATCAAGCCGGACACCGAGGAGGAGAAGTACGAGGAGTATCTGGAGCAGTACCGGATCCAGCAGCTGGTGAAGAAGTACAGCGACTATATCCACTACCCCATCCAGATGCTGATGCACAAGTCCCGCCAGAAGCCCCGTCCCGAGGACGCCGGGGACGATTACAAACCCGAGTGGGAGGACTATGACGAGTGGGAGACCATGAACTCCATGGTGCCCATCTGGCAGAAGAAGGACGAGGTCACCGAGGAGGAGTACTCCAACTTCTATCAGGACAAGTTCGGGGACTATGAGGCCCCGCTGGACACCATCAAGGTGTCCGCCGAGGGCACCGTCAGCTATGAGGCCCTGCTGTTCATCCCGGCGAAAACCCCCTATGACTTCTATACCCGGGAGTATGAGAAGGGCCTGCAGCTCTACTCCTCCGGGGTGCTGATCATGGACAAGTGCGCCGACCTGCTGCCCGACTACCTGCGGTTTGTCAAGGGCGTGGTGGACACCCCCGACGTGAGCCTGAACATCAGCCGTGAGATGCTCCAGCAGACCCGGGAGCTGAAGGTCATCGCCAAGAAACTGGATAAGAAGGTTCGGGGCGCCTTGGAGAAGATGCTGAAGGAGGACCGGGAGAAGTACGAGCAGTTCTGGAAGGCTTTTGGGACCCAGCTCAAGTACGGCGTGGTGTCCAACTACGGCATGGACAAGGACAGCCTGAAGGATCTGCTGCTCTTCGTCTCCTCCGCCGCCGAGAAGGGCACCACCCTGAAGGAGTATGTGGACCGGATGCCCGAGGGCCAGCAGTTCATCTACTACGCCTGCGGCGAGGACGCCGGCAAGCTGGCCAAGCTGCCCCAGGCGGAGCGGATTCTGGACGCCGGCTATGAGATTCTGTTCCTCACCGAGGACGTGGACGAGTTCTGCATGCAGGTGCTGGGCACCTATGCGGAGAAGCAGCTCAAGAGCATCAACGCCGAGGATGCGCTGCCCGAGACTGAGGAGGAGAAGAAGGCCGCCGAGGAGAAGGCCGAGGCCGGCAAGGCGGTGCTGGACTTCCTGAAGGAGACTTTGGGAGACAAGATCAAGGAGGCCCGGATCTCCAAGATTCTGAAGAGCCATCCTGTGTGCATGGTGTCCGACGGCCCCATGTCCATTGAGATGGAGAAGTACCTGAAGAAGCAGAACGCCGACATGGAGGGATTCAAGGCCGAGCGGGTGCTGGAGGTCAACGCCGACGCCCCGGTGTTCGCCGCCCTGCAGCAGGCCATGGAGTCCGACCCGGAGAAGGCCAAGAAGTATGCCCAGCTGCTCTACTGCCAGGCCCTGCTGATTGCCGATCTGCCCCTGGAGGATCCCAGCGCCTACACCGACCTGGTGTGCAGCCTGATGGTGTAAGCTTTACGGATTTGACAACCAAAACACCCCCGCCCGGATGGGCGGGGGTGTTCCAGAATAAAAGCCCCATTGCACTCTGCAATGGGGCTTTTTGTCGCTTTTTCAGGAGAGAATGTATTTGTGAATGGCCTGGGCCACCCCGTCCTCCTCGTTGGTGCCGGTGACGGCGTCCACAAAGGGCCGGATGCAGTCCTCACAGTTGGCCATGGCCACGGAAAAGCCCGCGGCTTTCAGCATCTCCAGGTCGTTTTCCGAGTCTCCGCAGGCCATGGTCTGGTGGTGGGGGATCCCCAGATGGTCCGCCAGGGCCAGCAGTGCCGTGCCCTTGCTGGCGGTGGGGGAGGTGATCTCCAAATTGTCGGTACCTCCAGATACCACCGACAGGTCCGGGTGATCCGCCAGAATGGCCTTCAGCCCGTCATAGTCCACCCACTGATCGTCGGGGCCGTGGAGGAAGTTCAGGGAGAATTTCTCCACCTTGCCATGCTGGCGGATGAAGGCCACCGGGTCCTCCAGCAGTTTGCGGCTGGCGCGCAGGTAGTCCTTGATGGGCTCCTCCAGAGGCAGCCGGTCCAGCAGCGACATCTGCCGCCGGACTGCGTAGCCCTGGCCCTCGGCGAAGAAGGTGGCCATCAGCTCCAGGGGCAGCATCCGCTCCATCAGCTCCGAGGCCAGCTCGGTGTCCAGATAGTTGGTGTAGATGGGCCGCTGCTCTCTCAGATCGTAGACGGCGGCGCCGTTGGAGGTCAGGGCGTAGTTGACCCCGGGGATGTCCAGAAACTCCTGGCACAGGCCGGTCATGGGCCGGCCTGAGGCGGGGATCACGGTGACGCCGGCGGCAATGGCCGCCTCCAGGGCGGCTCGGGTGACGGGGGTGATGTGCTTGGCGTTGTTCAGGACGGTGCCGTCCAGATCCAGGGCCAGCAGCTTGATGGGTTGATTCAAAACAGGATGCCTCCTTGTATGATGTTCCGTTTACACTAAGGTTTCCCCGGACAGTGCCCGGAGCAGGGTGATGGCCCGGCCTAATATATGGGTGTCCTCCGACAGGGCCCGGGGGGGATACTCCGGGTTGGCGGGCAGCAGCATACCCCCGGACAGGGTGCGCACCAGCAGATTGCCCTGCTGCTCCAGCACCACCGTGGCCCCCTCCGGGGCGGAGGTGGACTTTTTCACCAGCAGAAAATCCCCCTCCAGCAGCCGGGGATACATAGCCAGTCCCTCCACCTGCAGCACAAAAAATACCTCCGGGTGAGCCCCTTTCAACACCGGCCGAGGCACCAGCAGGGTCTGGCCGGTGGGGCGGGGCTGTCCCGCCTGATCCAGACCATCCACCACCGGCAGGGCCAGGGCGGTCTCGGTGGGGGCGGCTTCCTCCACCCCGCTGAGCCACTCCGGGGACACCGACAGGGCGGCGGCCAGCCGGATCAGCTTATCCGCCTTGGGCCGGTAGCGGCCGCTGAGATACAGGGAGATGCTCCCCCGGTCGATGCCGGACCGCCGGGCCAGCTCCGACTGGGTCAGCCCAGAGGCCCCGAAGGCCTGCTCCAGCCGCTGTTGGGTGGGATTGGACGGCATGGGGAAACACCTCCTGAAAGAAAAGGTACCTAATAAAAACAGATAACTTGCACAGTCAAATACAGAATACGAGATTTAGCGGGAAAAATCAACGCGGAAGCGGAGATTTTTCTTTTTTTGCATTTTCAAAATAGAACGCATGTTCTAATATCTCTTTGGAACGGCGGGTGCGAGGTATGGGCCGAGGCCGGCAGAAGGCACCCGTCGTCCCATGAAACGGATAAGGAGGGATGGCGTGGATTTCCTGCGGGGCAAGGTGCCCGAGGGGGAGGCGGCGGACAAGCTGGTGGAGCGGGCGCTGTTTCTGGCGGCCACCGGGTATGTGTACACCGAGGAGCGCCGGGAGATCACCGAAAAGGGCGGGGAAAAGATCACCCGGACCCGGAAACAGACCGCCCCCAGTGTCACCGCCATCGCCCTTTGGCTTTCCCACCGGATGCCGGAGCGCTGGGGAGACGGGGCCGGGAAACAGCCGGAGAACAATCTGATCGCCCTGCTGCGGCAGGAGCTGGAGGGAGGTGACGGCGATGGAGTTTCAGCCCTTCAGTCCCAAGCAGAGGACGGCCCTGACCTGGTGGAGACACCCCATGCTCAGGGGCTGTGACGGCATTTTGTGCGACGGGGCGGTGCGCAGCGGCAAGACGGTGTGCATGGCGGTGGGGTTTCTGCTCTGGAGCATGACCCGGTTTGAAAATTGCTTTTTCGCCTTCTGCGGCCGCAGTGTAGAGGGACTGCGGCGCAATGTCACCAATCTGCTGCCCCAGTGGACCGAGGGGATTTTCCGCATCGAGGAGCGGAGGGCGGAAAACCGCATCACGGTGTGGAGCGGGGACCGGAAAAACGACTACTACCTCTTCGGGGGCCACGACGAGTCCAGCTATGCCGCCATCCAGGGCATCACCCTGGCGGGGGTGCTGCTGGACGAGGTGGCCCTGATGCCCCGGTCCTTTGTGGAGCAGGCCCTGGCCCGGTGCAGTGTGGCGGGCAGTAAGTTCTGGTTCAACTGCAACCCGGCGGGGCCGGGGCACTGGGTTTACCGGGAGTGGGTCCGGAAGGCTGTGGAGCGCAACCTGCTCTACCTCCACTTCACCATGGAGGACAACCCGGCCCTGGAGGAGTCGGTGAAGGAGCGCTACCGGCGGCTTTACTCCGGGGCTTTCTATGACCGCTATATCCTGGGCCTCTGGCGGGCGGCGGAGGGGGTGGTCTACGACATGTTCGACGAAAAGCGCCACCTGCTTTTGAAACTGCCCCCGCTGCGGGGGGACACCTATGTTTCCGTGGACTACGGCACCCTGAACCCCACGGTGTTTCTGAAGTGGCGCCGCTCCGAGGCCGGGCCCTGGATCTGTACCGGGGAATATTACTGGTCCGGCCGGGAGCAGCGGCGGCAGAAAACCGACGGAGACTACGCCGACGACCTGGCGGAATTTCTGGCGGGGGAAAAACCCCGGGCAGTGGTGGTGGACCCCTCCGCCTCCAGTTTTATTGCGGAGCTGCGGCGCCGGGGATTCCCGGTGCTGAAGGCGGACAACCGGGTGGCCGACGGCATTCGCCAGGTGGGGGAACTGCTGAAGGAGGGCAGGCTGCTCTTTCATCGGAGCTGCCGCCACACGGCGGAGGAGTTTCAGGCCTACATTTGGGACGAGAACGCCGCAGGCCGGGGGGAGGACAAGCCGGTGAAGGAGCAGGACCACTGTATGGACGCCCTCCGGTATTTTGTCACCACCGTGGCGGACCGGGGCCGGGGCCGGGTGACCCGGCGGCCCCGGGGGCTGTGAGGACGAGCGGGACGAAAAAGGGCCGGGGGTTCCACGCCCCCGTCCGCTGATTGGAAAGGAGTATGCAGATGATCGTTTATTTGGACCGGTCCGAGGTGCCGGACCTGGAACAGGTGCCCTCCGGGGTGATCCGCTGGCTGATCCGCCGGGCGGAGCTGGCGGAGGGCCGCTATGACCGGCTGTGGCGCTACTATCTGGGCCGCCACGACATCTTCCGCCAACGGAAGGAGGGGGAGGTGCAGGTGGCGGTGAACTACGCCAAGTATGTGGTGGACATCGCCCTGAACTACTACCTGGGTCGGCCGGTGAAGTATGACCCCAACCAGACCGACGCCCTGGGCCGGCCGGTGGATTTGAGCCCCCTGCTGGACAGCTATGAGCGTCAGCACATCGCCGAGGTGGATCTGGCCATCGGCCGGACCATGGGGGTCATGG
>CABRZO010000027.1 GCA_902475455.1 uncultured Eubacteriales bacterium | reverse complement strand
CCAGAAATTTGCCCCGGCCGTAGGTGACAAAGCTGCCGGAGAACACCATGTTCTTCCGGTCACCCAGGGGAACCTCCCCCTGTATTTCCTCCACATCCTTCTCCACCGGCAGACTCTCACCGGTGAGGGCGCTCTCAGCGGTTTTCAGGCTGGCGCACTCCAGCAGCCGACCGTCGGCACAGACAGAGTCGCCCGCCTCCAGCAGCACCACATCGCCCACGGTGACCTCCCGGCCCGGGATCTGGATCACCTGGTCGTCCCGGAGCACCTTGGCGGTGGGGGCGGACATCTCCCGTAAGCTGTCCAGTGAGGCGGTGGCCTTTACGGTCTGGACAGTACCCAGCACCGCGTTCATAGTAATGACCGCCAGAATGACCACCGTACTCTCCACATCGTTGAGCACCGCGGAAATGATGGCGGCAATGATCAGAATAATCACCAGGAAATCGGCGAACTGCTCCAAAAAGATTCTGGGAATGCTCTTCTGTTTTCCCGCCTGGAGTTCATTGGGGCCGTACTGTTCCTGACGGCGGGAGGCCTCCTGACCGGTCAGACCCTCTTCAGAACACGCAAAGTCCTGGAACAGCTCTGCCCTGCTCTTTTGCCAGATCGGCTTTGCCTGCTTCATGATACATCATCCTTTCTGGGCGGGCACAAAAAAACGAGACTTTTTGCGCCAATGCCCCTAGCATTGTCACAAAAGTCTCGCCATTTCAATCCCCAGCGGGGTTCTCGTGGAACCCGTACTGACGCCGCAGGATACACAAATATTCTGTGCCAGCTACTCCCTTTCGGTACGTGAGCACTATACGATACTTTAGTCAAAAAGTCAAGGATTATTCTGTAAATTGCGGTAAAATTTTATTCCGCCTCAGGGTTTTCCCTTTATTCTCGGTTTTTCTTCCGTTTGGGCTGGTTTTTTTCGTACAGGATGCGCAGGCCATCCAGCTGCAAATTCTCGTCCAGCTGGATCTTCCGGCGGCAATAGGGGGCCACCAGACCGCCGTAGGAGCCGGTGATCACCACGGTGACGGCCTCCCCCAGTTCCCGTTCCACCCCCTCGGACAGCCCGTCCACCATGGCGGCGCTGCCGTAGATGGCCCCGGACTGCATGCAGCTGACGGTGCTGGAGCAGATCAATTTGGCCGGGGGCGTCAGGGTGATATAGGGCAGTTGGGCGGTACTGGCGCTCATGGCGTCCACAGAGACCCGCAGGCCGGGCACCAGGGCGCCCCCCAGATAGGCCCCATCTTTGCTGATGACCGACAAGGTGGTGGCGGTCTCAAAATCAAACACGGCGATGGGCTTGGGGTACTTGGCCAGGGCGGCCACCGCGTTGACCACCATATCGCTGCCCAGCTCACCCGGGTCGTCGATGCGGATATTCAGGCCATTCTTGAGACCGGGGCCCACCACCAGCACCCGGGCCCCCGTCAGCCGTTCGATAGCCCGGCACACGATGGTCCGCAAGGCTGGCACCACCGAGGAGAGAATGCTGCCCTCCACCTGCTTGGCCTCCACACCGTACATCCCCAGGATGTCCCGGAACAGCAGCACATACTCATCCTCTGTCCGGTTCAGATTGCTGGCGCAGCGCCCGGTGAAGCACAGCCGCTCCCCCTCAAAGCCGCCAATCAACGTGTTCATATTTCCAATATCAATGGTCAGGATCATAGCCCGCCTCCCGCTGCTCTTACAAATCAATTCATAGACATTTTATATTATATGCCCCCAGCTCCCGGCTGTAAAGCGAAAATCGGACGGGACCCGACAGGTCCCGTCCGATGACTGTTCATAAAACAAGTTAATAGAGATCGTTTCTGCGGATTGCAAGGCAGGGCAGATTCTGGCGCACCTGATCCAGGTAATCCAGGTCGATCTCCGCCAGGGCCAGCCCCTCTCCTTCCGAGATCTCCGCCAGCACCTTGCCCCAGGGGTCCACGATCATGGAGTGGCCATAGGCGCCGAACTTCCCGCCATACTGGTTGGGCGCAATGACATAGCATCCGTTCTCCACCGCCCGGGTCCGGATCAGCAGCTCCCAGTGAGCCCGGCCCGTCTCCTGGCTGAACATGGCCGGGGCCAGCAGCACCTGGGCGCCTCGGAGCACCATGGTGCGGTATAGTTCCGGAAACCGCAGGTCAAAGCAGACACTCATACCCAGATGACCCAGGGAGGTCTCAGCGGTGACAATGGCCCCGCCGGGACAAACCTGCTTGGACTCCCGGCGCTGCTCCCCGCTGGGCAGGGTCACATCGAAGAGATGGAGCTTATCATAGCGGGCCGCCCGATTCCCCTCCGGATCCAGCAAAACAGAAGTATTTAGAAATCTTCCGTCAGGAGCGGGCGTAAACAGAGTTCCGCAGAGAATCCAAAGTCCGGTCTCCCGGGCCTTGGCGACCATCCGCTCCAGAGTGGGGCTGTTGTCCAGGGGCTCCGCCGGGGTGCGGCCCCCCTGGTACTGAGAGAAATTCTCTGGAAAGGCAATCAGCCTGGCTCCGGCAGCCGCAGCCTGATCCGCAAAGGATTCGGCGGTGGACAGGCAATGCTCCCATCCCGCGGTGGTGTCAATCTGGCCGATGGCCGCCAGATACTTTCTCACGCTCATGCCAGGTAGCTCTTCAGCTCATCCACCCGGTTCAGCTTCTCCCAGGGCAGATCCAGCTCAGGCCGTCCAAAATGGCCGTAGGCGGCGGTCTGCTCGTAGATGGGACGGCGCAGATCCAGGTAGGAAATGATGGAGGCGGGCCGCAGGTCGAAGGTGCGGTTCACGATCTCCGCCAACTGCTCGTCCGGCAGCAGGCCGGTGCCCTGGGTATCCACCAGCACCGAGACGGGATGGGCCACGCCGATGGCGTAGGCCAGCTCGATCTGGCAGCGCCGGGCCAGGCCCGCAGCCACGATGTTCTTGGCCACATGCCGGGCCATATAGGCGGCGGAACGGTCCACCTTGGTGGGGTCCTTGCCGGAGAAGCAGCCGCCGCCATGGGCCGCGGCGCCGCCGTAGGTGTCCACAATGATCTTGCGGCCGGTGAGGCCGGTGTCGCCGCAGGGACCGCCCACCACAAAGCGGCCGGTTGGGTTGACATAAAGCTTGGTCTCCGGCCGCAGATACTCGGCGGGCAGCACCGGCTTGATGACGGTCTCAATGACCGCCTCCCGCAGCTCCTTCAGGGCAATCTCCGGGGCATGCTGGGTGGAGACCACAATGGCGGGGCACCACTCCACATGGTTTTGCTCATCATAGGAGACGGTGACCTGGGTCTTGCCGTCGGGCCGCAGCCAGGGCAAGGTGCCGTCCTTGCGGACCTCGGTGAGCCGGTGGGAGAGCTGATGGGCCAGGGAGATGGGGGCGGGCATCAGCTCCGGGGTCTCGTCGCAGGCGAAGCCGAACATCATGCCCTGGTCTCCGGCTCCCACCAGGTCGGCGTCGTCCTTGGCGTCGGCCTTGTACTCCATGGAGTGGTCCACACCCAGGGCGATATCGGGAGACTGCTCGTCGATGCTGGTGAGGACGGCGCAGCTGCGGGCGTCAAAGCCGGAGGCGGAGTCGGTATAGCCGATGCGCTCCACGGTGCGCCGGACAATGGCGGGGATGTCGGCGTAGGCGCTGGTGGTAATCTCGCCCATGACCATGACCATGCCGGTGGTGGTCACCGTCTCGCAGGCCACCCGGCCCTGGGGATCCTGGGCCAGGATGGCGTCCAGTACCGCGTCGGAGATCTGGTCGCAGATTTTGTCGGGATGTCCCTCAGTGACGGACTCAGAAGTGAAGATGTGATTTCTCATGGCTGATTTTCCTTTCTTTTGTTGTCTAAAACAGCCTTTTGGTCAAAAAAAGCACGTTCCTCGGCGGAACGTGTTCTCGTAAGTACCCTCATCTTTCGATACATACCGCCGGAATTAGCACCTTACCCGCGCTGTTACACGCAAAGCAGGTTGCCGGGCTTCATCGGGCCGATCCCTCCGCCACTCTTGATAAGGCTGTTCAATTATGCACCATATTATAAGGTTACATACGGCCCTTGTCAAGAGGGTTTCCCAAGGTGGATTTTTCTTGCTGTAAGTGAAATTCTTGACAAATCGGGCCCGAGACTATATAGTAAGTAAAGTTAAAGTGCATTGCTATGCTTTGCGCTTGAAATCCGCCGGTTTGAGCGGAATAAAATCCAAGGAAATTTTTGATTTCAGGAGGAACTAATTATGGATATCTATGCTAAGCTGACCGAGGTTCTGGCCGACCACACTGGCCGCGACGCTTCTGAGTTTACCCGCGACACCACCTTCGAGAGCCTGGGCATCGACTCCCTGGAGACCGTCGAGATGGTCATGGAGCTCGAGGAGGAGCTGGACGTGGAGCTGGAGCTGGAAGAGAAGATGAACACCATCGGCGAGCTGGTGGACTTCATCGAGAGCAAGCTCTAATTCCGCAATGAGTAAAATCGCATTTGTCTTCTCCGGCCAGGGGGCTCAGGCCCCCGGCATGGGGAAGGAACTCTATGAGTGCAGTGCCGCCGCCAAGGCGGTCTTTGATCTCTGTGACGAAATTCGGCCCGGCACCTCCCAGCAGTGCTTCAACGGCACCAAGGAGGAGCTGACCATCACCGCCAACACCCAGCCCGATATGTTCGCCGTGGAAGTGGCCGCCGCCAAAGCTCTGGTGGAGGCCGGTATTGTTCCCGACGCTCTGGCGGGCTTTTCTCTGGGTGAGATCTCCGCTCTGGCCTTCTCCGGCGCCGTGTCCCTGGAGGACGGCTTCCGTCTGGTGTGCCAGCGGGGCCAGCTGATGCAGGACGCCTCCAACGCCGTGGATTCCGCCATGGTGGCGGTGGTCAAGCTGCCCCCGGAGAAGGTGGAGGAGCTGGCCGGTCAGTTCGATCAGGTCTATCCCGTCAACTACAACTCCCCCGCCCAGACCGTCTGTGCCGGCCTCAGCGCCAGCATGGAGGGCTTTAAGGCCGCGGTCAAGGAAGCGGGCGGTCGCGCCCTGCCCCTAAAGGTCAGCGGCGCCTTCCACTCCCCTTTCATGGCCACTGCCGCAGAGGGACTCAAGCAGGTGCTCGCTCCCATGGAGTTCGGCACCCCCTGCTGCCCCCTGTACTCCAATGTGACTGCCATGCCCTATGAGCAGGGCCAGTTCCAGGATCTGCTCTCCCGCCAGGTGGTAAGCCCGGTGCGCTGGCAGACCATCGTGGAGAATATGATCGCCGCCGGTGTGGACACCTTTATTGAGGTGGGCCCCGGCAAGACCCTGACCGGTCTCATTGGCAAGATCAACCCCGACGTGAAAACCCTGAACGTGGAGGACGCGGAGAGTCTGCGCCTCACCATTGAGGAGGTCAAAGCATGACACTGGAAGGAAAAGTCGCGCTGGTCACCGGCGGAAGCCAGGGCATCGGCGCTGCCATCGCCAAGAAGCTGGCCTCTGAGGGTGCCGACATTGCCATCCTCTATGTGGGCAACCCCGCCCCGGCGGAGGAGACTGTGGCGGCCATTGAGGCCATGGGCCGCCGGGTGGTCTGCAAGGTCTGCGACGTGTCCAACTTCGAAGACACCCAGGCCGCCGTCAAGGACGTGATGAGCGAGCTGGGCGGCGTGGACATTCTGGTCAACAACGCGGGCATCACCCGGGATAAGGTGCTGCTGGCCATGACCGAAGCCGACTGGGACGCGGTGCTGGACATCAACCTGAAGAGCATGTTCAACACCATCAAGGCCTGCTACCGTTACTTCATGAAGAAGAAGGCGGGCAAGATCATCAACATCTCCTCCGTGGCCGGCCTCACCGGCAACGCGGGCCAGGCCAACTACTCCTCCTCCAAGGCAGGCGTCGTGGGTCTGACCAAGACTGTGGCCCGGGAGCTGGCTTCCCGTCACATCAACTGCAACGCCATCGCCCCCGGCGCCATCCGCACCCCCATGACCGACGCCATGGACCCCAAGGATCTCCAGGGCATTCTGGACACCATCCCTCTGGGCTTTATGGGTGAGGCCGAGGACATTGCCGAGATGGCCGCCTTCCTGGCCAGCGACAAGGCCAAGTATATCACTGGCGAGGTCATCCGGGTGGATGGCGGCATCGCCATGTGAGCGTAAATTCAGCAATTCCACTATCATGATTCGCCGCCTGCGGGCGGCGAACTCTACGAGGTTTTTTGAAAATAAATTTCTTTGTTTTCTGAACCGGAAAGGAAGATCATAGGATGAGAAGAGTCGTAGTGACCGGACTGGGCGCCGTCACTCCCGTGGGCAACAACGTTGCCGACACCTGGGCCAGCCTGCTGGCGGGCAAACACGGCATCGGCCCCATCACCAAATTTGATACCACCGACTATAAGGCCACCCTGGCGGCGGAGGTCAAGGATTTTGATCCCCTGCTCACCATGGACCGGACCTTTGTGCGCCGGAACGATCCGTTCTGCCTCTATGCTGTGGCCGCCTCTGTGGAGGCTATGGAGGACGCCGGACTGGCCGGCCAGATTGATCCGGAGCGGCTGGGTGTCTACTTCAGTTCCGGCATCGGCGGCCTCTCCTCCCTCTGCGGCGAGTTCACCAAGCTGAAGGACAAGGGCCCCCGCCGGGTATCTCCCTACACCATCACCATGATGATGCCCAATGACGCCGCCGGCGAGATCTCCATCCGCCACGGCGCCAAGGGCCCCTCCATGGGCTTTACCTCTGCCTGCGCCTCCAGCACCCACGCCCTGGGCGAGGCCTATCGGGCCATTGCCCACGGCTATGCCGACGCCATCATCGCCGGCGGCAGCGAGGCCACCATCACCGAGATCGCCACCGCAGGCTTTGCCAACTGCATGGCCCTGGCCTCCACCGACGACCCCGACCGGGCCAGCATCCCCTTCGATGCCGAGCGCAGCGGTTTCGTCATGGGCGAGGGCGGCGCCTGCCTCATTCTGGAGGAGTATGAGCACGCCGTGGCCCGGGGCGCCAAAATCTACTGCGAGATGTGCGGTTATGGCGCCACCAGCGACGCCCACCATATCACCGCTCCCGACGACGAGGCGGTTCAGGGTGCCCGGGCCATCCGCATGGCCTACGAGCAGAGCGGTGTCACCAGCGATCACATCTATGTGAACGCCCACGGCACCTCCACCCCCATGAACGACAAGACCGAGACCCTGGCCATCAAGAAGGCTCTGGGAGAGGATCTGGCCCGGAAGATTGTGGTCAGCTCCACCAAGAGCATGACCGGCCATATGCTGGGTGCCGCCGGCGCTACCGAGGCCGTAGCCTCTGTGCTGGCCCTGCACCACGGGGTGGTCCCCCCCACCGTGGGCCTGAAGGTACCCGATCCTGAGTGCGATCTGGATTACTGCCCCAATGTGAAGCGGGAGATGGACCTGGATCTGGTGCTCTCCTCCTCCCTGGGCTTTGGCGGCCACAACGGCTGCATCGCCTTCAAGAAAGTGGAGGGCTGAGAACATGGATCAGGAAGCCATCAAGAAGATCCTCCCCCACCGGGACAATATGCTGCTGGTGCAGGAGGCGGAAGTGGTGGACGGCGTGGCTCACGCCAAATACCACGTCAGCGGGGATGAGTGGTTCCTCAAGGGCCACTTCCCCGGCAATCCTGTGGTGCCCGGCGTCATCCTCTGTGAGATGATGGCCCAGGGCGCCTGCGTGCTGCTGGCGGACGGCCAGATGGGCGACGTCACCCCTATGTTCAGCAGCATGAACAACGTTCGCTTCAAGAGCCCCGTCAAACCCGGGGACACGCTGGAGAGCGAAAGCGTTATCACGAAGAACAAAGGTCCCTTCTACTTTGCCAGTGCCAAGGGCTATGTGGACGGCAAGCTTGTTGTCTCCGCCGAGTTTTCCTTTGCCCTGGTCAAGGGACAGAATTCATAAATTTGACCCCTGCCCTCGGGGCAAAGGCGAGAAAGTAGGCGATTTCTATGCAGCTGAACAACCTGTTTAAACGGTCCAAGCCGGAGGAACCTGAGGTCAAAGCCCCGGCGACGGAACAGCCCGCCGCCGAGGCCACCAAGACCTGCCCCCGCTGCCAGGCCGAACTGACCACCGCAGAACTGGAGGCCCAGAATTATGTCTGCTCCTGCGGCTACCACTTCCGCATCTCCGCCCGCAAGCGGC
The DNA here is from genome assembly GCA_902475455.1 of uncultured Eubacteriales bacterium. Lineage (GTDB taxonomy): Bacteria > Bacillota > Clostridia > Oscillospirales > Oscillospiraceae > UMGS1766. Next base: position 10,565 of record CABRZO010000027.1, on the reverse strand, counting down.
TGATGGATCTGGTGGACGAAGGCAGCTTCTGGGAGCTAGACCGGGACATGCTGGGCGGCAACCCCATTGATTTTGTCAACTATGAGGCCAAGAAGGAAAAGCTTCGGGCCAGCAGCGGCGAAAACGAGGGCGTGATCTGCGGCACCGCATCCATCGGCGGCCAGAAGTGCGCCATCTTCGTGATGGAGCCCTATTTCATGATGGGTTCCATGGGCTGCGTGGTGGGTGAAAAAGTCACCCGGCTGTTTGAGTATGCCACCCACAATGAACTTCCTGTGGTGGGCTACACCGTCTCCGGCGGCGCCCGGATGCAAGAGGGCATTTTGTCCCTGATGCAGATGGCCAAGACCTCCGGCGCGGTGAAAATGCACTCTGACGCCGGTCTGCTCTACATTGTGGTCCTCACCGACCCCACCACCGGCGGCGTCACCGCCAGCTATGCCATGGAGGCGGATATCATCCTCTCCGAGCCCGGCGCTCTGATCGGCTTTGCCGGCCCCCGGGTCATCGAGCAGACCATCCGCAAGAAGCTGCCCGCCGGTTTCCAGCGGGCAGAGTTCCAGGTGGATCACGGCTTTGTGGATGCCATTGTCCCCCGCAATGAGCAGAAGGGCATGCTGGCCCATTTGCTGAAGATCCACGCCTGGAAGGACATCAGCAACACCGTCACCTGGGATCCCAAGGACAACACGGTACCCCAGGCCGAGGAGGACAGCGACGCCCCGGAGAAGCCCATGACCGCCTACGAGCGGGTGCAGGCCTCCCGGTCCAGCAGCCGCCCCACCGGCACCGACTATATCCGTACCATCTTCCACGGCTTTGTGGAATTCCACGGCGACCGTCGGTTTGCCGACGATGCCGCCATTGTGGGCGGCGTGGCCTGGCTGCGGGATATGCCCGTCACCGTCATCGCCATTGAAAAGGGCAAGGACCTGGCGGACCGGTTCAAGCGTAATTTCGGCTCCCCCATGCCCGAGGGCTACCGCAAGGCCCTGCGGCTGATGAAGCAGGCGGAGAAATTCCACCGGCCGGTCATCTGCTTTGTGGACACCGCCGGTGCCGGCTGCGACATGGGCGCTGAGGAGCGGGGCCAGGGCCAGGCCATTGCCGAGAACCTGATGGAAATGATGTGGCTCAAGACCCCCATCGTGGCTGTGATGGTGGGCCAGGGCGGCAGCGGCGGTGCGCTGGCACTGGCCGTGGCCAACGAGGTCTGGATGGAGGAGAACGCCTGGTACAGCGTCATCTCCCCGGAGGGCTGCGCCTCCATTCTGTGGAAGGACAGCAAGAAGGTCCACGAGGCCTGCGACTGCCTGCATCTGACTGCCGCCGACCTGAAGGAGCTGGGCGTCATCGACTGGGTACTGCGGGAGGAAGATCCCAAGGACTTCTCCCCCATCTTCCAGTCCATGGAGGCCCATCTGGCCCACAAGCTGCCCCAGCTGATGGTGCTCTCCGGCGAGGATGTGGCCCAGCAGCGCTACAGCAAGTTCCGCAAGTTCGGCACGCTGAACGGGGCTATCTAATTACAATCAGCAACAAGGCCCGCTGCATTGCAGCGGGCCTTGAATTTTCATGTTGTTCTGCAATGAGGCCCCGAGGAAGCCAGGGTGTCCAGGGAAAACTCAGTTTTTTCCAAATTTGCTCTTGACTTTACGCTTTAATGTGTTAAAATAGCCTCATCAATTGAATACACCATAAACCGATGAGGTGGAGATAACGTCAGGAACCGATCTCCCAGAGAGCCGGCGGCGCTGGAATGCCGGCAGACACGACCTGGCAAATGGACCACTGAGGGCGCGGTCAAAGGCCTCCCCTTCCGGGGCCGAGTATTCCGCGACGTTCGCCCACGTGACCGGCACAGGATATGTTAGTATCCCAAGAGCGCGGAGCATTCACATACGCTCCGAATCAAGGTGGCACCGCGGAAATTTTTCCGTCCTTGACAAACCAGTTTGTCGAGGGCGGTTTTCTTTTTGCTCCCGGCATTCCCAGAAAGGATCCAAGGCTATGTCCCTGTACACCCCTACCCTGGCGGAGGCCCAGGCCTACCGTCAAACATTCCGCTCAGTGCCCATCCGGCGCACCCTTCTCTCCGACTTACGCACCCCCATTGAGGTGCTGCGGGTGCTGAAAAACGTCTCACGGCACTGCTATCTGCTGGAGAGCCTGGAGAGCAGCGACCGCTGGGGCCGCTACACGTTTTTGGGCTATGAGCCCAGCATGGAGATCACCTGTCTCGACGGCAAAGTCCGCATCACGGAGCAAGGAAAAACTCGCACGGTCCAGACCCAGACCCCCGGAGACATCCTGCGCCAGGTGATCGCCCGACACAAGAGCCCCAAACTGGAGGGCTTTCCCACCTTTACCGGCGGGCTGGTGGGGTATTTCTCCTACGACTTCATCAAATATGCCGAACCCAATTTGAGGCTGGACGCAGAGGATCAGGAGAACTTCAACGACTTCGATCTGATGCTCTTCGACAAGGTGATCTGCTTCGACAACCTGAAACAGCAGATCATCCTCATTGCCAACGCAGACACCGCCAATCTGGAGGAGAGCTATCCCCGGGCGGTGGCGGAACTGGAGGAGATGGCGGCTCTCATTCAACAGGGCCAGCCGGCCAAAATTCCGCCTCTCCGGCTGAAAAGCCAGTTTCGCCCCCTGTTCACCCAAGAGCAGTACTGTGATATGGTGGAACGCGCCCGGCACTACATCCGGGAGGGAGACATCTTTCAGGTGGTGCTCTCCAACCGGATGGAGGCGGACTGTGAGGGCAGTCTGCTGGACACCTACCGGCTGCTGCGGGTGCAGAATCCCTCCCCCTACATGTTTTACTTCTCCAGCGACGACATCGAGATCGCGGAAACCCTGGTAAACCTCACCGACGGCGCCCTGTGCACCTTCCCCCTGGCGGGCACCAGGCCCCGGGGCAAGACCCGGACGGAGGACGAGGCCCTGGAGCAGCAACTGCTGGCGGACCCCAAGGAGCGCAGTGAGCACAATATGCTGGTGGATCTTGGCCGCAACGATATCGGTAAGATCAGCGAGTTCGGCTCCGTGGAGGTGGCGCAGTACATGGAGTTGCTTCGCTACTCCCATGTGATACACATCGGCTCCACGGTGACCGGCCGCATCCGGCCTGACAAAGACGCAGTGGACGCGGTGGAGGCCGTCCTCCCCGCCGGCACCCTCTCCGGGGCTCCAAAATTCCGGGCCTGTCAGATCATCAATGAGCTGGAAAACAACAAGCGGGGCATTTACGGCGGGGCCATCGGCTATCTGGACTTTACCGGCAATCTGGACACCTGCATCGCCATCCGCATCGCCTTCCAGAAAAACGGGAAGGTATTTATTCGCTCCGGGGCGGGCATTGTGGCCGACAGCGTGCCGGAAAGTGAGTATCAGGAATGCATCAACAAAGCCCAGGCCGTGGTCAACGCGGTGCGGGCATCGGAAGGAGGTCTCACCGGAGATGGTTTTACTGATTGATAATTACGACAGTTTTTCGTATAATTTGTATCAGCTGGTGGGCTCCATCGACCCGGACATCCGGGTCATCCGCAACGACGAGCTCACCATCCCTGAGATCGAGGCGCTGTCCCCCGGATGCATCATCCTCTCCCCCGGCCCCGGTCGGCCGGCGGACTCCGGCATCTGCGAGGATGCAGTCCGACAGCTGGGGGGCCAATATCCCATCCTGGGGGTATGTTTGGGTCACCAGGCCATCTGCGAGGTGTTTGGGGCCACCGTCTCCTACGCCCGGCAGCTGATGCACGGCAAACAGTCCCAGGTGACACTGGACCAGGAAAGCCCCCTGTTTCGAGGGCTCCCCTCCCGAATCCCCGTGGCCCGGTACCACTCTCTGGCGGCCCTGGCGGACACCATTCCCCCATCCCTGCAGGTCATCGGCACCGCCGAGGACGGAGAGATTATGGCGGTCCAACACCGAACTTTTCCCATCTATGGACTCCAATTCCATCCCGAGAGCATTCTGACGCCTGACGGCCGGCAAATCATGCAGAATTTTCTCTCCCTCAATTCCCTTTGATCTCAGGAGGTAGCAAATTATGATCCAGGAAGCCATTATTAAGATCGTCCAGAAGGAAGATCTGACCTATGATGAGTCCTACGCCGTCATGAACGAGATCATGAGCGGCCAGACCACCCCCACCCAGAACGCCGCCTTTCTAGCGGCCCTGTCCACCAAGAGCACCCGGGCGGAGACCATCGACGAGATCTCCGGCTGCGCCTGCGCCATGCGGGATCACGCCATCCCTCTGGATCGGGGCGGACTGGACACATTGGAGATTGTGGGCACCGGGGGTGATGGCTCCCACAGCATCAACGTCTCCTCCACCGCCGCCCTCATCATTGCCGCCGCCGGAGTGCCGGTGACCAAACACGGCAATGTGGCCGCCTCCTCCCGATGCGGCGCCGCCAACGTGCTGGAGGAACTAGGGGTCAACGTCCGGCTGGCGCCGGAAAAAATGGCTCAGGTGCTTCAGAAAACCGGCATCTGCTTTATGCATGCCCAGGTCTACCACACCTCCATGAAATATGTGGGGGCCATCCGAAAGGAGCTGGGCTTCCGGACCGTGTTCAACATCCTGGGGCCCCTCACCAACCCGGCTCATCCCACCATGCAGTTGCTGGGGGTCTATGACGAATACCTGCTGCTGCCCATGGCCCAGGTGCTCAGCGGGCTGGGGGTCCGGCGGGGCATGGTAGTCTATGGCCAGGATAAGCTGGACGAAGTCTCCATCAGCGCCCCCACCTCGGTATGTGAGTTCAACAACGGCTGGTACAAAAGCTACACCATCCAGCCGGAGGATTTTGGCTTGGAACGGGGCAAAAAGGAGGACATCGCCGGAGGCGATCCAACCTACAACGCCCAGGTGACCCGGGATATTCTCTCTGGCCAGCTGACGGGCCCCAAGCGGGACATCGTACTGCTCAACGCAGGCTGCGCGCTGTATGTGGCGGGCAAGGCGGATTCCATCGGGGCGGGTGTATCCCTGGCCGCCCAAGTGGTGGACTCCGGCAAGGCCATTGCCAAGCTGGAGGAATTTGCGGCCGCCACCCAGGCCTGATTGGACCTGCAATCTGCACAGTTCCCCAGGGCGCCGCTGAGAGGTGCCCTGTTCAGGAGGTTATTATGTCGACTATATTGGATACCATCGCCGATTATGCCCGGCTGCGGGTGGAGCGGGACAGGAGTAAGGTCAGCCTGGAGGCCCTGAAAGCCTGCTGTCGTGACCTTCCAAAGGCAGAGGGTGCGGCTTTTTTTCAGGCCTTGGCGAAAGAGGGCATGAGCTTTATCTGCGAGGTCAAAAAGGCCTCTCCCTCCAAAGGCATCATCTCCCCGGAGTTTCCCTATCTGGAGATCGCCCGCTCCTACGAAAAAGCCGGGGCCGACTGCATCTCCTGCCTGACGGAACCCAAGTGGTTTTTGGGTTCCGACCAGATTTTCCGGGAGATCCGGGACGCCGTGGCTACCCCTATGCTCCGCAAGGACTTTGTGGTGGACGAGTACCAACTCTATCAGGCCCGGCTTCTGGGGGCAAATTGTGTGCTGTTGATCTGCTCTTTGCTTGACACGGAGGCCATCAAGCGTTATCTTGATATATGTGAAATGCTGGGGCTGGCCGCCCTGGTGGAAACCCATGATGAAACAGAGATCGCCTCCGCCGTGACCGCCGGTGCCAAAATCATCGGGGTGAACAACCGGAACCTGAAGGATTTTTCCGTGGACTTCTCCAATGCCGCCCGGCTGCGGGATCTGATTCCCCCGGAAGCGGTCTATGTGGCGGAATCCGGCGTCACCTCCCCGGACCAGGTTGCCCAGCTGAGCCGGATCGGTGCCGATGCGGTGCTGGTGGGCGAGATGCTGATGCGTTCCCCGGACAGGGCGGGGCTGTTGGACCAGATGAGGAGGGCTGCCCGATGACAAAAATCAAGATCTGCGGTCTGTCCCGGGAACGGGATATTGATTATGTCAATCAGTACCTCCCGGACTACGCCGGCTTTGTTCTCAACGTCCCCCGCAGCCGCCGGAACCTCTCCCCGGAGAAGGCGGAAGGGTTGGTGCGGCTACTGAACCCGGGCATTCAGGCTGTGGGAGTGGTGGTGGACCAGCCCCTGGACCGGGCCATTGAACTGCTGAATCGGGGGTTTCTGGACGCGCTGCAGCTCCACGGCAGCGAGGACGAGGACTATATTCAGGCCCTGAGAGCGGCCACCGGCCGCCCGGTCTGGAAGGCATTTCAGATCAAGGGTCCCCAGGATCTGGAGGCAGCCCGGGTCTGCGGCGCCGACCAGATCGTGCTGGACAGCGGCCAGGGCTCCGGCGAGTGCTTTGACTGGGACCTGCTTCAGGCGTTTGACCGGCCCTACTTTCTGGCCGGCGGGCTGGGGCCTCAAAATGTGGTCAAAGCCGTCAAACAGCTGCACCCCTATGGGATCGATCTCTCCAGCGGCATTGAGACCGACGGAGTGAAAGATAAAGGTAAACTGTCTTCCGTCATCGCTTCGGTGCGGAAGATAAAATGAAAGGAAAAGGTGAATCAACATGAAACTGTTCCTGGACACCGCCAATGTGGACGAGATCCGCAAGGCCAATGAGATGGGCGTCATCTGTGGCGTTACCACCAACCCCAGCCTGATCGCCAAGGAGGGCCGCGACTACGCCGAGGCTCTGAAGGAGATCTGCTCCATCGTGGACGGCCCCATCTCCGGTGAGGTCAAGGCCACCACCGAGGACGCCGAGGGTATGATCAAGGAAGGCCGCGAGATCTACGCCATTGATCCTAAGCATATGGTCGTTAAAATCCCCATGACCGCCGAGGGCCTGAAGGCCATCAAGGTGCTGTCTGCCGAGGGTATCCCCACCAACTGCACCCTGATCTTCAGCACCAACCAGGCTCTGCTGGCCGCCCGGGCCGGCGCCACCTATGTCAGCCCCTTCATCGGCCGTCTGGACGACATCAATGAGGACGGCCTGGCCCTCATTGAGGACATCGCCAACGTCTTTGCCCTGTATGACGACATCCATACCGAGATCATCTCCGCCTCCGTCCGCAACACCAGCCACGTTCTGGGCTGCGCCCGTGCTGGTGCCGACATCGCCACCGTTCCCTTCAAGGTCATTGAGCAGATGTGCAAGCATCCCCTGACCGACTCCGGTATCGTCAAGTTCCAGGAGGACTATCGCAAGGTGTTCGGTGACTGAGTTTCACCTCAACCTGTTTTAACTGCTTCCCGCCAAAACCCTCACGGTTTTGGCGGGAAGCTAAAATACATCAACACATGAAATCGTTAAAGGAGCGAGCCACCATGTCCCAAGGACGATTCGGCATCCACGGCGGCCAGTACATCCCGGAAACCCTGATGAATGCTGTCATAGAGCTGGAGGAAGCCTACAACCACTATAAAAACGATCCAGCCTTTCAGGCGGAATTGGACGAGCTGTACCGCAACTATGCCGGACGGCCCTCTCTGCTGTACTACGCGGAGAAGATGACAAAGGATCTGGGAGGCGCAAAGATCTATCTCAAGCGGGAGGATCTGAACCACACCGGCGCCCATAAGATCAATAACGCCCTGGGCCAGGCCCTGCTGGCCAAAAAGATGGGCAAGACCCGGCTCATCGCCGAGACCGGCGCCGGACAGCACGGGGTGGCCACTGCCACTGTCGCTGCCTTTCTGGGCATGGAGTGCGAGGTCTACATGGGGCGGCTGGACATGGAGCGCCAAGCCCTGAATGTCTACCGGATGCGGCTGATGGGCACCACTGTCCACGGGGTGGACACCGGCACCGCCACCCTGAAGGACGCAGTCAGCGAGTGCTTCCGGGAGTGGACCAGCCGGATCAGCGACACCCACTATCTGCTGGGCTCCTGTATGGGCCCTCACCCCTTCCCCACCATCGTCCGGGATTTCCAAGCGGTGATCTCTAAGGAGATCAAGGCCCAGATGTTGGCCCAGGAGGGCAAACTCCCTGACGCAGTCATCGCCTGTGTGGGTGGCGGCAGCAACGCCATCGGCTCCTTCTACCATTTTATCGACGATCCCCAGGTCAAGCTCATTGGCTGTGAGGCAGCGGGCCGGGGCATCGACACCTTTGAAACCGCCGCCACCATGAACACCGGTCGGCTGGGCATCTTCCACGGCATGAAGAGCTATTTTTGCCAGGATGAGTACGGACAGATCGCCCCGGTCTACTCCATCTCCGCCGGACTGGACTATCCGGGCATCGGCCCGGAGCACGCCTGGCTCCACGACATCGGCCGGGCGGAGTATGTACCTGTCACCGATGAGGAGGCGGTTCAGGCCTTTGAATACCTGTCCCGCACCGAGGGTATCATCCCTGCCATCGAGTCCGCCCATGCGGTGGCCCACGCCCTGAAGCTGGCCCCCACCATGGGCAAGGATCAGAGCATCGTCATCACCCTGTCGGGCCGGGGAGACAAGGATGTGGCCGCCATTGCCCGGTACAGAGGGGAGGATCTCCATGATTAAAATTGCAGACGCCTTCCGCTCCGGTAAGGCCTTTATTCCCTTCCTGACCTGCGGCGACCCGGATCTGGAGACCACGGAGGCCCTGGTGAAGGCCATGGCGAAGGCCGGGGCCGACCTCATCGAGCTGGGCATCCCCTTCTCCGATCCCACCGCCGAGGGCCCCGTCATCCAGGGGGCCAACCTGCGGGCACTGGAGGCGGGCACCACCACCGACAAAGTGTTTGACCTGGTCAGACGGCTCCGGGAGAGCGTCACCATTCCCATGGTGTTTATGACCTATGCCAACGTGGTGTTCTCCTACGGTTCCGAAAAATTCCTCTCCAACGCCGCTGAGGCTGGCATTCAAGGGCTGATTCTCCCGGACGTACCCTTTGAGGAAAAAGTGGAGTTCGAGCCCCTGTGCGCCAAATACGGCCTGGAACTGGTGAGCATGATTGCCCCCACCTCCCATGAGCGGATTCGGGCCGTTGCCCAGGAGGCCAAGGGCTTTGTGTACTGTGTGTCCTCCCTGGGGGTCACCGGGGTGCGGACCAACATCACCACCGACATTGCCAGCATGGTATCCCTGGTAAAGGAGACCCGCGACATCCCCACCGCCGTGGGCTTTGGCATCTCCACCCCTGAGCAGGCCAAAGACATGTCCCAAAAGGCCGATGGGGTCATCGTGGGCAGCGCCATTGTCAAGCTGATCGCCCAATATGGCCGGGACAGCATAGCACCGGTGACGGAGTATGTGCGGACTATGAAGCAAGCCATGGGATAATCACCTCAAAAATAGAATGATGCCTGGTCAAAATCCATTGTTTTGACCAGGCATCATTTACTTTTACATGCCAATCCTCTATTTCAATCAAATGATCCAACAGTACAACAACAGGAGAAATACCCGCATACCAATATCGCCTGCCGAAACAATTCCGGCAGGCGATATTGTAATATGGTCAGTTGGCGGCGTCCACCCCGTGCTCTTCCGCAGGAGTGTCGCTGTACAGCCAATCCTGCAGGTGCTGCTGGGCCGCATCCCAATCCAGCACCAGTACGGACATTCCGTTGATCGTCTCGTCGCTGTACTCGCCATCCTGGGGCAGCCGATAGCTCTGCAGATCATCGATGCCCATGTTGTAGAATTCGGTGCCGATGCTGATGATCTCAGCGTTGGTCATATCCGTCTCCACACAGTCCATGACGGAGTCCAGAATCGTCCAGATCTCCGGCAGGCTCTTCTTCATCATTTCCTCATAGACCGTGGTCATAACCACCCGCTGGCGATAGGTGCGGCCGAAGTCGTTGGCCTCCTTGCCGGTGCCCACATAGCGGGTGCGGGCGTAACACAGAGCCTGAGCGCCGTCCATGTGGTTGACACCTTCCACCATGTCGGGATAGCCCCACTGAGCCATATACTCGGCCTCCGCCGCGGTCAGGGTGATGTCAATGCCGCCCAGCTGATCCACCACCTGCTCAAAGCCGTCAAAGTTGACGCCCACGTTGTAGTCAATCTCAATACCGAAGTTCTGGCTGATGGTCTCATCCATCAGCTCATACCCGCCAAATGCAAAGGCGGAATTGAGCTTGTTGTTCTTGTAGCCTGGAATCTGGACGTAGCAGTCCCGCATCAGTGACACCATAGAGATCTGCTTCGTCTTGCGGTTGAGGCTCACCACAATCATGGAGTCGGAGCGGCCGCGATCGGTATCCTCATCAGTGGAATCCCGGCCGATCAGCAGGATATTGATGACATCCTCATCGGCATGCACCTTATCCAAATCCGAGAAGGTGATGGAATCTTCGGAGATGGTGTCCTCTGCGTCGGGATCGTCCTGCTCGAAGTCCTCCGAGGTCTGGACCTCATTGCCGATCTGAATCCGATTGATGCCGTTGAGCTTCATCCAAACGGCGGCCACCGCAGTGATCATCAGCAGGATGATGACCACCAGCACAATGATAATCACCTTCTGCCAGATGGGCATACGCTTTTTCTTGCGCTTTTTTCCATTTCCACCCCGAGGCGGATCCTGAGGCGGCCGGCGGCCCGACGAGGATGACGT
>CABRZO010000026.1 GCA_902475455.1 uncultured Eubacteriales bacterium | reverse complement strand
CCACCGGCGGGACACCCTGCGGGCCACCAAGGTCTACCATGAGCCCCTGATGCAGGCGGAAAATGTCCAGTTTTGCTGGAACAGCACTGTCACGGAGCTGCTCCATGGGGAGCAGGTCACCGGTGTGAAGCTGAAGGATGTCAACACCGGCCGGGAAACTACCGTTGACTGCGACGCTGTGTTTGTCAGCGTGGGCCGCAAGCCCGCCACCGAACTGGTGCGGGGCCAGCTGGAGCTGGATGGAAGCGGCTATGTGGTGGCGGATGAGACCACAAAGACCAACCTCCCCGGGGTGTATGCCGTGGGGGACGTGCGGACCAAGCCGCTGCGCCAGGTGGTGACAGCGGTGGCCGACGGGGCCCTGGCGGTGCATATGGCGGAAGAATACCTGGCAGGAGGGATCTGAGATGAAACACAACCTGAAAAAATGGCTGAGGCCCCTGCTGTTTACGCTTGGGGGCGTCCTGGCGGGATTGGGTTATTACTATCTGGTGGGGTGCGCCAACGGCAGCTGTCCCATCAGTGCCAACCCTCTGACCTCTGTGGTTTACATGGGGCTCATTGGCTGGCTCTTGTCCGGCGTTTTTGCCGGTGGATGCAAAGCGGTGTGCAAGCGGTGACCGCTACTCATAAAAAAGAATTGGGCAGTTCCCAAAGGAACTGCCCAATTTTTGCTGGGATCGGAGCAGTGTGGGGCTAAAAAGGTTTGACTTTGATGGCCTATGGCGGGTTATGGGGCTTGGAATTGGCCCGGGACCCTGGATGTTTCTGGAGGTTCTATGGCATTGTGGGGCAAAAGCGGGATCTTAAATCCATAAGCAACCTTGATTTGAAAATTAATTTTCATTTTACACCACTTTGCACGACACCTTTACATTCCTCTGTTACACTATACTGGCGCGAGAGAGAAATGACGCTTGCGCGAAAAGCAGCATAACAAACTAGGAGGAATATCCGTATGCGTACCGTTCAAAAAAACGCTGCCACACAGTCACAAAAACTGATGATCTTTGTGCTGTCCATGTCCCTGTATGGACTGGCCACCCTGTTTACCGAGCTGATTCCCAAGTTCCAGATTGGACTGGTGGAGTTCTCGGTGGAGTATTTTCTGTTTATCCCACTGACCCTGGCCATGCTCTTTGATCCCCTGTCCGCCGCTCTGGGCGCCGCCACCGGCGAACTGGTGTTCAGTGAGATCATGCTGGGCCAGTTCGGCGGGCTTGGAGAACTGGAGAAGTTTATCACCGTCACCATCGGCGTATACATTGCCGGCCGTCTGGTCAAGAACCCCAAAAACCGGGTCATGGTAGGCGTGGCAGCCATCACCGGCACTGCCGCCCAGCTTCTCATGGGCACCATTGTGGACATTGCCAAGGTACAGTTTGCCATCGAGGACTTTGAGGCTGTGGAGGGCCTGCCTGAGAGCGTCTTTGCCACCGAAGGCTTTGCCTTCTGCAACGATCTGCTGTTCTCCGGCATCCTGTTCTGCCTGCTGCCCGCTCTGTACCTGGTGCCCAAGCTCTACGGCAAGATCGAGCCCCTGCTGGGCATGGCGCCCCGTACGCCCGAGAGTGCAGTGGCCGGACTGAGCCCCAAGGCCATTCTGGTCTGTGTCATCGGCTTTGCCTGCGCCGTTGCCGCCGAGATGGCTGCTACTGCCGGCCTGTCTCTCATCGACTGGGAGGCCGAGTGGGCTGGAAGCGGCACCGCTCTGGCCATCGGTATGGTGGCTGCCGCTGCGCTGGCGGTCATCATGTTGTTGGTCATCAAAAACAGCACGGAAAGGAACAAGGCCTGCTGATATGAATGCGGTTGAGATCAACGGCCTGACCTATTCCTATCCGGGGGCCGCTCAGCCCACCCTGAACAACATCTCTCTTCAGATTGAGCGCGGAGACTTCCTGGCGGTCGTTGGAAACAACGGCTGCGGGAAGTCTACACTTTGCAAGGTGCTCAACGGCCTGATTCCCCACTTTATTACAGGGGATTTTCACGGAGAGGTACAGGTGGAGGGGCTGAACACCCTGGAAAGCGACGTGGGCACCCTGGCCCGTAAGGTGGGCTATGTCTACCAGGATTTTGAAAACCAGATTGTCCGGCCCACCGTGCTGGACGACGCCTCTTATTCCTGCCTCAACTACGCCTTTCCCGACTATCTGGACCGGGGAAGGCAGGCCCTGAAGCAGTGCGGGCTGGAGGGCCGGGAGGAGGAATATATCTGGCAGCTGTCCGGCGGCCAGACCCACCTGCTGGCCCTGGCGGGGGCGGTCTCTTTAAGCCCCGACGTGCTTATTCTGGATGAGCCCATTGCTCAGCTGGACCCCATGCATGCCGACCGGATCTATCAGGTGCTGCGGGAGCTCAACCAGAACTACGGCAAAACGGTGATCGTGATTGAACACCACACGGAATACATTGCCGATTTCTGCAAGCATGTTCTGCTGATGAAGGACGGCGGGGTGCAGTGGCTGCTGCCCACCCGCCAGGCCCTCCAGCGGGTGGAGGAGCTGGAGGCCTGCAATATTTTCCCGCCCCAAGTCACCCAGGCGGCCCACAGACTGCAAAAGGCCGGGCGGCTGCCCGCCGGGGCAGAGCTGCCCACCACGGTGGAAGAGGGCCGGGATGCCTTTTCCGCGCTGCGGTACTGTCCCCGGGCGGCTGAGGTCCCGGAGGTGCGCACCACAGAGGAAACGGCGGTCTCTTTTGAGAATGTCTGTCTCTCCTACCGCTCGGTGAAGGGAGAGCCCCGCACCATTTTTGACGGACTGAATCTGAAGATTCACAAGGGGGAGAGGGTGGCCCTGATTGGCTCTAACGGAGCGGGCAAGTCTACCCTGATGAAGATGATGGTGGGGATGCTGCGGTCCCAGAAGGGGACGGTGTCCCTGTTGGAAGAACCCATAGGAGAGAAAAAGGCCGAGGATCTGTCCCGCCAGATTTCCCTGGTGTATCAGAACCCGGAGGAAATGTTCATCAAAGACTCCATTGGCGGGGATATTGCCTATGCCATGCAGGTCCGGGGCGTGCCGGACTGGCAGCAGCGCACCGACGCCCTGCTGGAACGCTTCCGGCTCAAAACCCTTCAGGACCGGGACGGCCGGCTCATGTCCGGCGGCCAGATGCGCCGGGCCAGTCTGGCCATCGGTGTGGCCCTGGAGCCGGGAATTCTGCTGCTGGACGAACCCACCGCCAACCTGGACATCGCCACCCGCCGGGAGATCCTGGCGGTGTTGGAGGATATGAAGGATATGATCGAAACCGCCGTCATTGCCACCCACGACATGCAGCTGGTGTGTCAGTGGGCCCAGCGGATCATTGTGCTGCGGGGTGGACAGGTGGTGGCCGACGGCAACAGAGACGAGATTTTCTCCCGTCAGGACCTGGTGGACCTGGTAGGCATCCGTCCCCCGGAGATCTTTTCCATGGCCCGGGCGCTGGATCCCAATGCCCTGTGCTACACCATTGATGAATTTACCGACTGCTTTCAGGAGGAATGAACGTGGAAAAAATGATGAGCAAGCTGTCCGAGAGCATTTTAGATAAATTCTCCATGGACTTTCTCCGCAGTCAGGTGCTGAAAAATGCCTACGGCAATGACGACACGGTGATCGCCGCTCTGGACCCTCGGATTCTCATGGTCTGGTATCTGTTCTTCGGGGTGGTGCCATGGTTCGTCAACGACCTGCCCTTCCTGCTGGGCAGCTTTCTGCTGGTGATGATCACCACCCTTCTGGCCCGGGTGGCGGGGCTGGTGCTTTTCCTGTTTGCCCTGGGTGTGTTCTCTCAGACGGGTTACCTGTTTCTGGTCACACTTTTCTTCGGCGGAGATGCCTCGGCGGTTGTCCCCCTGCTGGTGCTCACCCTGAAGGTGGCCACCATCTCCCTGGCCTCCATCACCGTATTTTCTGGCCTGGACCCGGATCGGCTGTCCAACGGCCTGATGTGGTTTGGCTGCCCGGAACGGCTGAGCTTTTCCATCTCCTACGCCTACCGTATGCTGCCCATGCTCATGGAGGAGTTCCAGAATGTGCTGCTGTCCTATCGTTTGCGGGGCAATCCCCCCGCCCATGACACGCTGGTGGGAAAGGTGCGCTATCTGATTTATCAGGTGAAAATCATTATGGAGTCCTTTTACCCCCTGATGCTCAACACCGCCAAGCGCTCCCGCACCACGGTGGAGGCCCTGGAACTGAGGGGCTATCGGTACGCGGCGGTAAACAAGACGGTAAAAAAGATCAAGCTGTCCACCTTGAAAGTGACCTATAACGATCTGCTGTTCCTGGCTATCTCCGCCCTGTGGACGGCCGTTTCCGTCCTCTGTTCCACCCTGCTTTAACAGAAAGAAGGTTTTTTCCTTGCGTCTTGACTTTCACACCCACGGGAAATTGGCCAAAAAGCTGCCCTTTTCCATTGATTACACCAACTGGCTCTTTGGAGAAGCCCGGCAAGCGGGGCTGGATGCCCTGTGCCTCACCGAGCACTTCAACACTCTGCAATTTGACGAACTGTACGGCTATCTGTCCTCGGTGAGCCGCCGGGAGGAGGATGTGCTGGAGCTGGAAAACGGACTGCGGATTTTCCCCGGCATGGAGACGGATGTGGCCGAGGGAGGACATATCCTGTCCATCGGCCCACTGGAGGCCATCCTGGAGCTGAACCGTCGGCTGGAGCCCTACAAGAAAAAGGGGCAGTTTCTGCCCTTTGCCCAATTGATGGATCTCTTTGAGGAATACCCGGTGCTGGTGGGCTGCGGCCATCCCTACCGGGCTCCGGGGCATGTTCCGGAACAGCCGGAGGAGCAGCTGCGGCGGCTGGGCTTTCTGGATCTCAACGGAAAGGATCTGGCCCTGGACCGGGCCCGCACAGAGAAATTGACCTACGCTCTGGGGCGGCAGTTGGGAATTCCGGTGGTCTCGGGCAGCGACACCCATCAGGCGGTGCAGTACGGCTGCGTTACCACCGAGTTTCAGCAGGAATGCCGCTCTGTGGCCGGGCTGAAGGCGGAGATGGAGGCAGGGCGGTATGAGATCCGGCTATCCGACAGCGCCGCTGCCCAGGTGCGCACCGCCTGCCTGCTGAAGCGTTCCCTGAAGGAGATCCATGCCTTGGGGGGAGACTACGTCTCCATTCTCACCAAGGGGGCCACAGCATGAGCGTGCTGACCCAGAGCCTGGCCTGGCAGGTGGTTGAGGCCGTCAAAGAGGCCGGCGCTCTGCTGGCGGAGCCCGCTGCAGTCCAGCGGATTACCCCCAAAGGACAGGCGGATTATGTGACCAATGTAGATTTTTCCGTGCAGAAAATCCTCCGGGACCGGCTGTTTGTGCTGGCCCCGGAGGTGCAGTTTCTGGGGGAGGAGGGAGGCTGTGCTCCCATCGACCCGGACCGCCCCTTCTGGATCCTGGACCCGGTGGACGGCACCACCAATCTGATCCACGATTTTCGCCACAGTGCGGTGTCTCTGGCGCTGGCCGAGGGTGGACAAGTTGTGTTCGGTGTGGTATACCATCCCTATACCGATGAGTGCTATACCGCCCGGCGGGGTGGCGGCGCCTTCCGCAATGGTCAGCCTCTCCGGGTGAGTGCTGTCTCCTGTCTGGCGGACAGCCTGCTGTCTGCCGGTACCGTTCCCGGCCGGCGGGAGCTGGCCGACGAGGCCTTTCGTCAGATGCGGGCGCTTTATGATCGGTGCCAGGATGTGCGCCGCACCGGCTGCGCCTCCCTGGACCTTTGCTGGGTGGCCTGCGGGCGGCTGGAGGGCTATGTGGAGCTGTCCCTTCAACCCTGGGACTATGCGGCCGGCCTGTTGCTGGTAGAGGAGGCCGGGGGCAGCGTTACCGCCCCGGACGGCACGCCCCTTTCCCTGACTGCGGGGAGCGGTGTGCTGGCCTCCAACAAAATCCTCCACCCTGCCCTGATGGATGCGTTGAAAGAATAGGAGAAATACCCATGGAACTGAGCCTTGCTGTCTCTCCCGGGGAACTGACCCGGGCAGAACAAAAGATTCTGGACTACATCAACACCAATACCGACGCCTTTTTATTTTCCTCTATCGGGCAGCTGGCCCAGCGCCTGGGACTCTCCGAAGCCACCATCTCCCGCTTTGCCCGCCATGCGGGTTGCGCCGATTTCAAGGGGTTGAAAAGCCTGGTGGTAGAACAGGCTTCCGGGCCTGTGGTCAAGATGGCCTGCACGCTTTCCCAGGAGGATGTCTTTTCTCCCGCCGCCTGGCTGGAGCGGCAGCAGCTCTACCTGCAAAAAACCGCCCAGCAGCTGGATCAGCAGGCCTTTGACCGGGGGGTGGAGGCGATCATTTCCGCCAAGCGGGTTTTGGTGCACGGGAAAAATGCCTCGGCGGCCCTGGCGCAAATGCTGGCGTTTCGGCTCAGGCGGCTGGGGATTCATGTCCTGCTGCTGCCTTCCAGCGGATCAGAACTGCTGGAAGGATTGGTGCAGGCGGAAAAAGACGATCTGGTGGTGATGTTCAGCTTTTCCAAGCTCTCTCAGGAGGGGCGGGTGATTCTGGACCACAGTAAAACCGCCGGTTACCGCACCCTGGCCTTTGTCAGCCGCACCTGCATCCCGCCGGCGGAACAGGCGGATATCAGTCTGTTTGCCTACCGGGGGGAGGAAAAGGAGTATCACTCCATGGCTGCACCCATCGCGGTGCTGGACGCTCTGGTGCTTGCGGTGACCAGCCGGCTTGGACAGCGGGGAACTGAATTCTTAAAACGGCTTCAACAGCTCAAAACAGATTATTTCCCCCGGGGATAAGGCGGAAAGAATTGCCGGAAAGCCGCAGATTTGTAAAAAATTGGGCAGTTCCCTTAGGAACTGCCCAATTCTTTTACCCCAAAAGGGGCAAAGGGTTACTGCATGCCGTTCTCGTAGGCCTGGATCATCTTCTTGACCATCTGGCCGCCCACGCTGCCGGCCTCCTTGGAGGTCAGCTCGCCGTTGTAGCCCTGCTTCAGGTTGACGCCCACCTCAGAGGCGGCCTCCATCTTGAACTTGTTCATGGCCTCACGGGCACCGGGCACCAGGGGCTTCTTGCCGTTATTGCTGGACATTGCAATACATCTCCTTCTCTGTCAGATTGTTGTTTGGCGTCTTCCGCTGTGGGAATTACCGAGCGTAGTTTTGACGAAGTGGAGAGAAGTATGCGTCCCATGTCGCTTCCAGTTTTTGTTCAATTTTGATCCGGCAGATTTGTCTGCTTTTTTAAAGAACACAATAACAGCTGTCCCGCTCTACCAACCGGCAGGGCAGCTCCACGCTGACCTGTTCCCGGTGGCCCCCGGCCATCCGGTCCGCCAGCAGCCGCACCGCCAGATGGGTCATGTCGCCCCGGGGAATGTGCACCGTGGTCAGTCCCGCTTTCCTGGCTTCCGGAATGTCATCAATGGAGATCACCGACATCGGCACTGCGCCCCGCTTTTTTCGGGTGTGCCTGACGGCCTCCAGAGCCCCCAGGGCCACCTCATCGCTGGCGCAGAGAACGGCAGTGGCCTCCTGGGCCTGCAACAGTGCCTCCATGGCTTTTTTGCCGTCCTCCCGGGTTTGCTGGACGTTGAACACCAGCGGATAGATCAGGGGCAGGCCGTGACCTGTCAGAGCCTCGGTATAGCCCACAAAGCGGTTTTCATAGGAACAGTCCCCGATATAGGCGATGCGCCGGTGTCCCAGCTCCAGCAAATGCTCCATGGCCAGGGCCGCCGCCTTCTGGCCGCTGCACACCACCTGGTCCACCGGCAGTGCCCCGGGATTGCGCCAAAGCCCCACCAGGTTGGAGGTACGATCCTCCAACGTCCGCAGCAGGTCCTCCCGGCATTTGCCCAGCACGATATAACCGTCGGCCGGGGGCAGCTGCCAGGGTCCCTCCTCCGGGCAGGCGGTCTCCCCCAGCCGAAAGCCGGCGCCCAACAGCTCTGCCGAGAGATCGTCCAGACACTGGATAAAAAAAGGGTCCTCCTGGGGGGCGTCGGGACGAGCCAGAATGACGGAGATCTGGTGCAGCGCCTGGGCCGGAGCCCCTCGCTTTAAATTCCTGGCATTGAGATTGGGCTGGTAGCCCATCTCCCGGGCAACTGCCCAGACTTTCGAGCGGACCTGTGGGGATACACAGCCCCCGGGGCGGTTGTTCAACACCCGGGAGACGGTGGACACCGACACACCGGTCCGGGCGGAGATCTCCTTTAAGGACATTTCAAAACCTCCTGTGAGAGAAAACGATTGCGTAAAATCGCGTTGCTATTTTCTGCGGGAAATCGTATCCTATTCTGCGATAACCGCTTTCCTTTCGCGGGGAAAAACTGGGCCGGCTTCAGAATAGGTGCAAAAGCCCTTGAAACCATTGTAGCACAGGGATCCTGCTTAGAAAAGCCTAAAATAACGCAAACGTTTGCGTGAGGAGGAACGACTGTGCAGTTTTTGATCTGCGCCCTGTTGGGCTTTTTGGCCGAACTCATTGACGGCACCGCCGGTATGGCCTATGGTGTGAGCAGCAACACCTTTTTGCGATCGGTGGGTATTCCCTCCGCCGTGTCCAGCGCCTGTGTCCATATTTCGGAAATGTTCACCACCCTGGTCTCCGGCCTGTCCCATCTGCGGCTGAAAAATATCAATTGGAAGCTGTTTTTCATGCTGCTGTTCCCAGGTATTATAGGCGGAGTACTGGGGGCCTATCTGCTGGTAAACTTTGAGAGCCGGGTGCTGGATATCATCATTGACATCTATCTGATCATCATGGGTGCGGTCATTCTGTCCAAGGCCTTCAAAACTCTGAAACGGGAGCGGGAATTTGGCCGCTATGCCTACGCTTTAGGCCTGGTGGGGGGCTTCACCGACGCCCTGGGAGGCGGCGGCTGGGGACCGGTGGTCACCTCCACGCTGCTGGCTTCTGGCCACAACCCTCGGCAGACCATCGGCAGCGTCAATGCCGCGGAATTTTTTGTCACCGTGGCGGAGACCACCACCTTTGTGGCCATGATCGGGGATTTGCAGCGGTATTTCCCCATCGTGCTGGGCCTCATTGTAGGTGGTGTCATTGCCGCCCCCATCGGGGCGCTGCTATGCAAAAAAATTCCGGTGCGGGGCATGCTGGCCGGAGTTGGCATCCTGGTGCTGTTCTTAAATGGATGGAAATTGTTGCAGCACACCGGAGTGCTGCCATAAAAGCTGAGCGCAAAAAGAAACCTCCCTCCCGCATCTGCGGGAGGGAGGTTTTATAGTTTTGCGCTCAGTCGTCAAAATCGTAATGCTCGTCATGATGGCCGGAGAACCACTCCGTATCCTTCTCCAGGATGGCGCCGGTATAGCGGTTGATCTCATAATCATACTCGGTGCCGGTCTGAGTGGCGCTGTCATATACCACGAATTCCACGTCGTAGTGGTCGTCGTCCAGTTCACTGACGATATACTGGACGGCCTGGGCGTCGATGCCCGCATCCGCCAGGGCGGCGGATTCCGCGGCGGCGGAGCCGATGTCGGTGTTGTTGCCATTGGCACCGTAGCCATTGCCGTTGCCGTTATTGGTGTCGTTTCCGTTGCCATTGCCGTTGGCGCCGTTATTGCCATAGCCCATGTGCTCATGGTGGTCGCAGACATCCTGCTTGTAGTTCACCACTTCTCCGGTGGTGGCGTCCAGGTCGTACTCATACTCGGTGCCGGCGTAGCAGAATTCCACCTCATAGATCATGGAGCCCTCCCAGCCGTCCAGCTCCACACTGGGGTTCTGGGCGTCGGCGGAGGAGATGCCCACCTGCTGGCAAGCGGTCTCAAGAGCGGTGGAGGAGTCGATGCAGCCGCCGTCGCTGACGGCGCCGGTCTGGGAGACGGTAGACACGGACAGATTACGGTTTTCTGCCACCAGAGCCAACTCTGTGATGGACAGCTGGGCCAGGGCGTCCATGGTCAGGGTGCTGTCCTGGGCCACGATCTCCTGGATCAGGGCGGCCTTGCCGGTGGAAATGCCGTACTGCTGGGCCAGAGAGGTCAGATCGTCGGTGGAGGAGATGGTCTGGGAGAGCACGGCCCCCTCCAGTCCTCCGCTGGAGATCAAATCGCTGACCCGGGCGGAGAGCTCGGTCTCCAAGGCGGTGCTGTCGCCGCCATAGTTTTCCACAGAGACCAGGATGGCGTTCTGGAGTTCATCCAGATAGCCGTTGGTCAGGAAAGAGCCGATCAGGGCGTTGGTGGCGGTCTCCAGGTTGGTGCCCACCAGGTCCATGCCCCCCAGGGCGGTGGCGCCGTCGTCATTCAGGGCCACGGCGTCGGTGACGATTTCGTTGGTGTCCACCACCAGTTCCACACTGGGGTTGACGTCAAAGGTGATGGCGGCCAGGGCAGTGGGGCTGCCGGCGGGGGAGACGGGGTTGGAGGAACGGCCCAGCTGAAGGCCGAACCAGCCTCCCGTCAGTACCAGGGCCAGAGCGGCGGCCACGACGGCGGCGGGAATCCAGCGTCTTTTGTGATTGTTCTTATATTCTGTCATGTCGATCACAGTTCCTTTCTGCGCTTCACAGGCGGAAAGGATGGCGTCCAACTGATGGGGCGCGGCGTGATCGGCGGCGGTTTTGATTTTCTGCTCGATCTCACGCTTTTTCATCTCATTGGGCCTCCTTCCACGCTTTTTGGAGTTTCTTCATCCCTCGATGATACTTGGAAAGAACTGTGGACAAGGGAAGTTGGAGCAATTGGGCAATCTCCCGGTGCTTCAGGCCCGTCAGGGCGTGGAGGGAAACGATCTGGCGCTCCTCCGGGGTCAGCAGGGCCAGCAGGGATTCCAGCACCATCCGGTCCTCGCTGGTGACCTGGCTCTGGTGCTCCAGAGGGGACAGGTCCAGTTCCGCCACCGGGGTGGTGCGCTGGCGCTCCTTATAATGGTTCAGAGCCAGGTTTCGGGCGATGGTGAGGATCCAGGCCATGGGTTTCTGCTGGCAGTGGTACTGCCCTGCGGCCTGAAAGATGCGCACGAAGGTATCCTGGGTGATGTCCTGGGCGTCGTCCACGTTCTTCAGAATGGAGAGGATAAAGCCATATACCGCGGCGTGGGTCATCTCGTAAAGGGTGGCCAAGCCCTCCCGATCTCCCTGGGCCATACGGCGGATGCAGTTGTCCAGTGTTTGGTTGTCGGGCCCGGAACGTTCAGCGGGCGCTGGTACGGACATGAACAGCATGGCTTTCCTCCTGCTCACCCTATTAACAAACGGGGCGGCGCTTTTATTGCGCAGACAGAAAAATTTTTGAAAAAACTTTTTCGCCTTCTATCATAACGAACCCGAAGCAGTTTATCAAGGGGTGGGTAAGAGAAAGGGCGGCCATCCGGTTTCTGGGATGGCCGCTCTGGGACAGATTTCTGTTCCACACCTGGAATTATGGGTCTGTATCTGAATTTGGCTGAAAGATTGTGTCCACCAGATCTTCGGCCACATAGACCGTCCGCCCCTCCAGATAGAAGGGGGTGGGATAGGAGGTTTCTGTGGCCCCGAACATACAGCCTCCATACATATGGCTGGTGATCTGCTGGTCCTGCCAGATAAACCAGGCGTCCCCCATGGGGCTGTTGTCTTTTTCGGAGAGATAGCAGGTCACCGACCGTCCCCGGACCACGGTTCCCGCAGCCTCTTCCTCGGTGTTCACAGCCAGGGTGCCGGTATAGGGCCTGATGGTCTGCCGCAGGGTGTAACCGTAAGTTTGGGCGGCCTCCCGGAGGGATACATAGGTGTAGCCCTCTACCTCAATGCGTTCCGGGGGGAGGGGTGCCGGGGACAGCGCCCAGAACAGGGCGGCGCAAACCGCCAGCCCCAGCACCGCCCCGGACAGCAGCAGAGAAACCTTCTTGTGCCGGGCCAGGGCGGAAATCCGCTGCTTCACGGAGCCTCGGCCAAACTGATTGATATAGGGGGCCGCAAAGCTGCCGCCAGTCTCAAACCGCAGCAGGGTGCGGGCGTAGTCGGCCCGGGCTTCAGGGCCAAACCGCCGGATTACCGCCTCGTCGCAGGCTAGCTCCACATCCCGATTGGCCAGTCCCACCATGAGCCATACCAGCGGATTGTACCAGTGGAGGCACAGGGCCATGGTCAGCAACAGTTTGTAAAGTCCGTCCCACCGGCGGATGTGGGTGAATTCGTGCTCCAGCACATGGTCCAGCTCCGGCCCCAGCGCCAGGCCCTTGGGAACCAGGATCACCGGGCGCAAAAGCCCGTAGGTCAGGGGTACCTCCACCCGGTCGCTCTGGCGGATGCGGAGGTGGCGTTTTAACGGGTGGACCTTCAGCCACTGCGCCTGCCTCGGCCACCAGAAGGGCAGGGAGGAGGCAAACCGCCGCCGGCACACCAGCCAGGAGACCAAAAGCCAGGCCCCCAGCACCAGGGCGCCCCCCAGCCAGACCAGCAGCCAGACGGGCACGTTGGCCGCAGTCCCCGCCAGCACCTGGCCCCCAGTGTCCCCGGAGGCGCTGCCGGAAATGCCCAGAATAGCTTGGGCGGCCTGGGATACGGGGCTGTCATCCTGGAGCGGCTGTCGCCGGGAGAGCAGGGACAGGGCACTCAGAGAAAAAGCGGGGGTCCAGGGAATCAGCAGCCGGGCCAGAGGCAGCAGCCAGAGTCCCCGGAATACCTTCTTGGGCACCCGGTCAAAACAGACCGCCCGGAGCAGGGCCAGGGTTGCAATCAGTGCCCCACCGGTCAGGGTCATCTGCAGCGGCGTCATCATGTCGTTTCACTCTCCTTTTGTCTCCTCCAGGGAGTCCACCAAGGCCTGCAGCTGGGCCAGCTCCTCCGGGCTAATCTTCTTCCGGCGGATCAGGTTGGAGAAGAGCAGCCCCGCGGAACCGTCAAACAGTTTGTCAATTAGGGCATCGGCTTCATCGCTCTGAACTACCCCCCGGTCAATCAGGGCATGGCACAGAAAATGGGGCTCGCTGCGCCGGATGGCCCCCTTGTCAATGCACCGCTTGATCAGGGTGTAGGTGGTGTTCCGGTTCCAGCCCACCTCCCGGCCCAAAATCTCGGCAATCTGCTTGGCGGTGCGGTCCCCCTCCCGCCAGAGCACCTCCATGACCTTCAGTTCCGAATCAAACAGTTTCATCGTCCATTAAGCTCCTTTTTGACTACTGGAGTAGTCTCTACTAAGTCCAGCTTAACACAAGAGGAAAAAGTTGTCAATACTACTGGCGTAGTCAAAAAAGATTTTTGGAAGACAGCACCGACCGGGATCCGGCGGGGAGGGCGGAACATTGCTGCACACCCCGAAAGAAGGGAAAAAAGGCCAATTTGAAATTGACAGAAGGTAGGTTAATCTATTAAACTATTTTTTAATGCTTTTTTAGATCATTGTGATTTTGGGGAGGCTATGCAATGAAACGGGAACTGGATTATTTCTGCATTGACGGCCGGATTGGCGGCAGGCAGTCGTGGTTTTGGCACCCGATTATGCGTAGAAAGGGCTGTGCGTCCATCGCCGCCGCGGACAGCTGCATCAGTCTGGCCCGGACCTTCGGCCTGGACCGGCTGTGTCCTTACAACGCCTGGGAGCTGTCCCGGCGGAAATACAAGGAGTTTGCCCATCAGATCAGGCGGGATTACCTCACCCCCGGCCCCCGGGGGGTTTCCAGGCTGGACCTGTATATTGAAGGACTGCGGCGGTATCTGGCCGACGTGGGGGAGGAAGGGATCACCATCACCTCGCTGTCCGGCCATGCGCCGGTGTCCGCCGCGGCCCGGGCCATCCGGTCCCAGCTGAATCGGGGTATCCTGGTGCCCTGCCTGACGCTGCGGCACCGGGACAAAAAAAGGATGGACGACTATATCTGGCATTGGTTCCTGATCACAGGCTATGAGGACCGGACCGACGGGCTCTGGATCCGGGCCACCACCTACGGTGGCTGCGAGTGGCTGTCCCTGGAACGGCTGTGGGATACCGGCTATGAGGAGCGGGGCGGTCTGATCCTCTATGGCCTGGAACAGGTTGGGGCCCACGCTTGCGGCCAGGCCGGTTTTGTGGGATAATTTGTATATCAATTGAGAGAAGGAGGGGGATGACATGACGCCCCAAAAGATCGCTTTGTTGACAGATTCCTGCGCCGACTTGTCCCGAGACCTGGTGGAGGAGTACCGCATCCACGTGGTGCCTCTGCGCATCCGTTGCCAGGACGGGGAGTATGCCGACGGGGTGGACATCACCCCCGCCGATGTCTACGCCCGGCTTCACGCCGGAGAGCTGCCCAAGACCTCTCTGCCGGCAGGGGAGGACATTGAGCGGGTACTGCACCAGATACTGGAGGAGGGCTATGACGGGGCCATCGCCATCATGCTGTCCAGCGGTCTGTCTGGGACCTATAACCTGATGCGGCTGGCGGCGGAGGAGCTGGAGGACCGGCTTGCCATCCGGGTCTATGACTCCCTGAGCGGCTCTCTGGGCCAGGGCCTCACCTTGCTGCAGCTGGCGGAGGACATCCGCTCCGGCATGGGCTGGGAGGAGCTCACCCAGCGCCGGGTGCCCCAACTGCTGGGCAATACCCGGGCCTTTTTCTCGGTGGACACCCTGGAATATTTGCAGAAGGGTGGTCGGATCGGCCGGGTCACCGCCACGGCGGGGGCGCTGCTGAAGATCAAGCCCATTCTGACCTTCACCGAGGATGGCCAGCTTCAGTCGGTGGCCAAGGTCCGGGGCAGCGGCCAGGTGGTGGACAAGCTGGTGGAACTGGCGGTCCAGGCCTGCGGCAATCACCGGTGCTTCAATCTGGCGGTGGCCAACGGCGGTGACCCGGCGGGTATGGAGCGGGTCCGGGAAAAGCTGTTGGCAGCACTGCCCGGCTGCCAACACATCTGGGCTGGAGAGATCGACTCCACCCTCAGCGTCTATATTGGCGACGGGGTGCTGGGGGCTGCGGTCCAGGTGCTGGACTGAGCCGGCATTACCGGCGATTTAATAATTTAGCGGTTTATATATTTAAATGTATAAAGATGCGGACACGAAACCCAAGTGAGGAAGCGGAAAGGCGGCAAGAACCATGAAGTTTTCGGAGATGCCCTATGAGCGCCCGGATCTGGAGGCGCTGAAGGCCCGGTACAGTGAGTTGACCCGGCATCTGGAGTCGGCGGGGAGCTATGCGGAGGCCAAGGCGGTCTTTTTGGAGAAGGAGGAGCTGGAGAAGCATGTGGACACCCTGGCCATTCTGGCCCATGTCCGCCACAGCATTGACACCCGGGACGCCTTTTATGACGGAGAGGCCAAGTTCTGGAATGGGGCCCGGCCCCAGCTCCAGGAGTATGCCCAGGCCTGGACCATGGCCATGCTCAAAGGCCCCTATCGGGCTGACTTTGCCAAAGAGTATGGAGATCTGATGTTTGTCAACGCGGAGATGGAGCTGAAAACCTTCTCCCCGGAGATCATTCCGGAGCTTCAGCGGGAGAATGATCTGACCCAGGCCTATGAAAAGCTGCTGGCCTCCGCCCAGATCCCCTTTGAGGGGGGCGTGTACACCTTGTCCCAGATGACTCCCTTCAAGACCGACGCCGACGATGCCCGCCGGCTGGCGGCCTGGAAGGCCGAGGGCCAGTGGTATAAGGACCACCAGGACCAGCTGGACGGGCTCTACGATGAGCTGGTTCACCTGCGGGACGCCATGGGCAAAAAACTGGGCTATGAGGGCTACACCACCCTGGGCTACTACCGGATGAGCCGCAACTGCTACACCAAGGAGGACGTGGAAAAATTCCGGCTGGCGGTGCAGAAGTACCTGGTGCCGGTGGCGGATCGGATCTATCGGGAGCAGGCCAAGCGGCTGGGCAAGCAGTACCCCATGAGCTTTGCCGACAACGCCCTGGAGTTCCGCTCCGGCAACCCCCGGCCCTTCGGCACCCCGGAGCAGATCCTGGAGCAGGGCCGCAAGTTTTACGACGAGCTGTCCCCGGAGACCGGCGCCTTCTTCCGCACCATGCTGGAGGGGGAGCTGCTGGACGTGCTGTCCACCGAGGGGAAGGAGGGGGGCGGCTACTGCACCAGCCTGCCGGATTACGGCGTCCCCTTTATCTTTGCCAACTTCAACGGCACCCAGGGAGATGTGGAGGTGGTCACCCACGAGGCGGGCCACGCCTTCGCCGCCTATCTGAACCGGGATCGGGTGCCCCAGTCCACGGTCTGGCCCAGCCTGGAGGCCTGCGAGGTCCACTCCATGTCCATGGAGTTCATGGCCTGGCCCTGGTCTGAGCTGTTCTTTGGACAGGATACCCGGAAATTCCATTACAGCCACCTGTCCAGTGCCCTGACCTTCATTCCCTATGGCACCATGGTGGACCACTTCCAGCACATTGTCTATGAGCAGCCCGATCTGACCCCGGAGCAGCGCCACGGGGTTTGGAAAGAACTGCTGGGGATCTATATGCCCTGGCAGAAGCTGGACGGGGAGATTCCCTTCTACGCGGAAGGGGAGGGCTGGCAGCGTCAGCACCACATCTACTCCAGCCCCTTCTACTATATCGACTACTGCCTGGCCCAGACGGTGGCCCTGGAGCTGTGGGCCATGCTGCAGAAGGATCAGAAGGAGGCCTGGGAACACTATATGGCCTATACCCGCCAGGGGGGCAGCCGCACCTTTACCCAGCTGCTGGCCCAGGCGGGGTTGAAGAGCCCCTTTGACGAAGCCTGCCTTCGGGAGGTCTGTGACACCGCCCGGGACTGGCTGGACCGCTTTGACCTGACGGGGATGGAGTGAGCCGTGGAAGAGAAAAAAACCAAGAAGAAGCGGCCCTTCCGCCGGGCCTACCTGGAGGATTTTCACCGCAATGTGGCCGGGGAGTATATCTATACCGGCCCCACCCACGCCTGGGCCAGCCCCCGGGGCAAGAGCCTGGTCAAGCTGTGGCTGTGCGCTGTCGTCGGTCTGGCGGCCGCCCTGGCGGCGGGGTGCGTCCCGGACTGCCGGATGGAGCAGCAGCCCTGGGCGTTGGCCCCCTATATGCTGGCCCTGCTGTTTGCCGGCGTCCAGGTCTGGAAGCTGTACCGGCTCACCGACGGAGGAGATCCGGTGCGGGACTATGTCTGGAAGGCCAGCGTGAAGCCGCTGCCGGTTTTGGGAATTGTGACAGCGGTGTTTGCGGGAATTGCAGCGGTGGCGGAGCTGATCAATCTGCTGCTGCCGGGATTTGACGGGAAGATTTTTGCCGCAATTGTCTATATACTACTGGAATTGTTGGTTTTGGCGGTATCGCTCCTACTGCGCCGGTGGGTTCTTCGACTGGAATGGGCATAAAATGCCGTCATTTTCCACAAAGTTTCTGATTTACCAGCTGGAGCGAATTGACAAGCTTCCCTTGGATGCATATAATTGATACGATTTGGAATCCCCGTTTTAGCGCGGGTGCGGCCAAGGACGGACGTAAAACCAAAGGGGGGGATCCCCCCCTTTGGTTGCTTCTGTTTCACAGAAGCAATCCGCTTTTTTGCCTGTTCACCCGTTCCGGAGCGGCAGATTCTGAAATAAATAGAGGAGGAAAATGCAAAACATGAACAAAGCAAAGAAACTGCTTGCTCTGCTTCTGGCGCTGGTCATGGTCCTGGGCCTGGCCGCTTGCGGAGGCGGAACTACAAGCACTCCTGCAGCTTCCGGCAGCAATGAGGCTGTCTCTGATGATTCCACCGGAAGCTCTTCCGACACCCCCCTGGTGGTGGGCTATCTGCCCTTCAGCAGCAAGTTCTCCCCCTTCTTCGCGGAGACTGCTTATGACCAGGACGTTGTGTCCATGACTCAGCTCCCCCTGCTGACCAGTGACCGTAGCGGCGCTGTCATCGAAAACGGCATCGAGGGCGAGACTGTTGAGTACAACGGCACCGAGTACACCTACTATGGTCCCGCCAACGTGGAGATCGTGGAGAATGAGGACGGTACCGTGGACTACAACTTCACTCTGCGTGAGGACCTGACCTTCTCCGATGGCACTCCCATCACCATTGACGACGTCATCTTCTCCATGTACGTCCTCTGCGACCCCACCTATGATGGCGGCAACACTCTGTATGCCCAGCCCATCGAAGGTATGGAGGAGTATCGTCAGAACAACACCACCCTGTCCGCCCTGCTGGCTCAGCTGGGTGAGGACAACACCGACTTCACCTATGTGACCGAGGAGCAGCAGACTGCTTTCTGGGACGCTGTCAACGAGGGCCTGGTGGCTTTCGCCCAGGAGATTGTGGACTATGTGAAGGCCGCTGTTGAGGACGACAGCCTGTCCGTGGCCGCCGCCGCTTCCCAGTGGGGCTTCACCCTGGAAGAGGACGCCACCATTAAGGACTTCGCCCTGGCCATCGGCGACAACTATGGCTGGAACTTCACCGCCATGGAGGCCGAGACTGCCGGCTCTGCCCTGTCCGACCTGATCCCTGAGGACGTGTATGCCTACTCCACCACCAACGTGGCCACCGGCGAGTCCGCTCCCAACATCTCCGGTATCGTCAAGACCGGCGATTACTCCATGACCGTCCACGCCACCAAGGTGGACGCCACCATGATTTATCAGCTGACCTTCTTCATCGCCCCCCTGCACTACTATGGCGATGAGTCCCTGTATGACTATGACAACAACTCCTTTGGCTTCCCCAAGGGTGATCTGAGCAGTGTCCGGGCCAAGACCACCGAGCCCATGGGCGCTGGCCCCTACAAGTTCCTGCAGTTCGAGAACGGCGTCATCAACTTTGAGGCCAACGAGAACTACTATCTGGGCACCCCCAAGACCAAGTACATCAACTTCCAGGAGGCCCAGGAGGCCGATAAGCTCAACGGCGTTATCACCGGCACCCTGGATCTGACCGATCCCTCCTTCGACGTTGATACCGTGGATGCCGTGGAGCAGGCCAACAGCAATGGCGAGCTCACCGGCGATGTGCTGACCACCGAGACCGTGGACTTCCTGGGTTACGGCTACATCGGCATCAACTCCCACACCGTTTCCGTGGCTGGTGAGCCTGATTCCGATGCCTCCAAGAATCTGCGGAAGGCTTTTGCCACCATCTTCTCCGTCTATCGTGACGTGGCCATCGACTCCTACTATGGTGA
>CABRZO010000025.1 GCA_902475455.1 uncultured Eubacteriales bacterium | reverse complement strand
GCTGCCAGCATGTTTCTATTTCGGGCTCACATGCAGGACAGGGTGACTTTTGCGCAAGCAATCGAGCCCTGGCCTGCATGCATTTCCTTTGTCGAAAAAGGCCCAAGGTCTTTTTCGACAAGCAAAAAAGTCGTCCCCATATGGGGACGACTCTTTTTCGTTTATCAGGATCTTCTCTTCCAGGTGGCGGGGGACAGCAGAACCAGGATGGGGAACACCTCCAGGCGTCCGGCCAGCATGTCAAAGATGAGCACAATCTTGCTCAAGGGGGACAGGAAGCCGTAGTTGCAGGTGGGGCCCACCAGGCCCAGACCCGGGCCAATGTTGTTGAGGTTGGCGGCCACGGCGCTGAAGGAGGTCTCCAAATCCAGGTTTTCCAGCTGGATGATGAGGACAGAGACCACAAAGATCAGGGCGTAGCAGACCAAAAACAGCAGTGCGCCCTTGATGACGGGAGCTTCCAGTTTTTTGCCGTCCATCCGGATGGTTCGCACTACCCGGGGCTTGGTGAGCTCCCGCAGCTCCTGGACCGCGGATTTGACGTAGATCAGCAGCCGGGATACCTTGATACCGCCGCCGGTACTGCCGGCGCAGGCACCCAGCAGCATCAGCAGCAGTAAAATTCCCTTGGAAAAGCTGGGCCACAGGTCAAAGTCGGTGGTGGCGTAGCCGGTGGTGGTGATGATGGTGGCCACCTGGAACAACACCTCCCGCACCGAGTGGAACTGGCCGGAGGAGATCAGGTTCAGGGAGATGAGCAGGGTGGCGGTAAAGACGATGATATAGTACCAGCGCACTTCCTCCATCTGGGCGGCGGCCCGCCACTGCCGGTACAGCAGCAGGAAGTACAGTCCGAAGTTGGTGCCCGCCAGCAGCATGAATACGGTGATGACCCACTGGAGATAGGGGGAGTAGCTGGCGATGCTGGAGTTCAGCACCGCAAAGCCGCCGGTGCCCATGGCGCCGAAGGTGATGCACAGGTTGTCGAAGAGGGGCATCCCCCCCAGGGCCTGTAAAATGATCTCCAGAATGGTGATACCCAGATAGATGCCGTACAGGTGGCGGGCGGAGGCCCGGAGCCGGGGGACCAGCTTGCTGACCACCGGGCCGGGGCTCTCCGCCTGCATCAGCGAAAAGCTGGAGCCGGAGTCCGCCATGGGCAAAATGGTCAGGATAAAGACCAATACGCCCATGCCGCCGATCCAGTGGCTGAAGGAACGCCAGAGCAGCATACTCCGGCTCAGGGCCTCCACATCCGTCAGAATGGAGGCGCCGGTGGTGGTGAAACCTGAGACAATTTCAAACAGGGCGTCCAGATAGAAGGGAATCTCACCGCTGATGGTGAAGGGCAGGGCCCCCACAATGGACATGGTGAGCCAGCTCAGGGCCACGGACACATAGCCATCTTTCACGGTGAATACGGTGAAGCGGGCATTGAGCCTGGTGCACAAAAAACCCACCAGGGCGGAGCCGGCGGCGCAGGCCAAAAAGATCAGAACACAGAAAAACTCACCATAGATGAGACCAGTGATCACCGGCAGCAGCATGAAAGCGCCGGTGATCAGCAGTACATGGCCCAGCACATAGACAATACTTTTGTAATGCATAGCTTACTCCAGAATCCCCTTTATGCTGTCGATTCCCCTCAGGGTGGTGACCACGATGACAAAGTCCCCGGGCATCAGGCAGTCCTGACCCGAGGGGACGATAACCTTTTTGTCCCGGATAATGGCCCCGATCAGCACGCCCTTGCGGATGCGCATGTCGTTCAAAGTCTGATTGGTGACGCTGCTCTGGTCCTTGATGCGGAAGCCCAGGGCTTCCACCTGGTTGTCGGCCAGCATGTATACCGCCTCCACATCGCTGTCCGGGGAGGGGCGCAGGGCCCGGGCATAGTGCAGGATGGTCTCCGCGGTCAGATGCTTGGGGGAGATCACGCTGCCCACAGGGATCTGGTTGATGACGCAATTAAAGTTGGTCTTGTTGACCTTGGTGATCAGCTTGGCGTGGCTCATCCGGTTGGCGTACAGGGCCAGCATGATGTTCTCCTCGTCAAAATTGGTCAGGGAGACAAAGGCGTCGGTGGTTTCAAGGCCCTCCTCCAGCAGCAACTGTTCGTTGGAGGCGTCGCCGTAGATGATGTTGGCCTTGGGCAGCAGCTCGCTGAGCTCGTCGCAGCGCTCCCGGCGGTGTTCGATGATGGTGACATGGATGCGGGACTGGATGAGCCGCCGGGCCAGATAATAGGCCACGGTGCCGCCTCCCATGATCATCACATGCTTGATGGGTTTGGACTGGATACCGATGCGCCGGAAGGTGTCCGTCATCTGTTCCGCGGGTACCACCAGAGAGATCCGGTCCCCGGCGTGGAGCACCGTGTGTCCGTCTGGGATAATGACCTTTTGGTCGGATTCCACCATGGCTACCAGCAGGGGAGTAGAGCGCTCGCTGGAGATCTGAATCAGGTTTTTTCCGTCCCAGGGAGAGCCCTGGGGGATGACCAGGGAGGGCATATGTACCCGTCCCTTGGCGAAGGTGTTCAAATCGATGGCGGAGGGGCAGCGGATCAGGTGATAGGTGTAATTGCCCGCCGCCAGCTCCGGGTTAATGGCCAGGGACAGCCCCAGCTCATCCTTGATGAAGTCGATTTCCTGATAATATTCCGGATTGCGCACCCGGGCGATGGTCCGGCAGTTGCCCGCCTTTTTGGCGATGAGGCAGCAGAGCATATTGACCTCGTCCCGGTTGGTAACGGCGATCAGAATGTCACAGTCCTTGACGCCGGCGTCCAGCAGAGTTCGGTAGCTGCTGCCGTTGCCCTTGATGGTGATGACGTCCAGGGCAGACATCCTTGAGATCACTTCGTCGTTACTGTCCACGGCGGAGACTGCGTGGCCCTCGGCGCTCAGGGTCTCCGCCAGGGTGTAGCCCACTTTACCACAGCCTACAATGATGATTTTCATAACTCACACTCCTAAGAAATGAGTGAAATCAGCGGCTGGGCGCTTACAGGCTCAGCAGCGCGGCGCCGATGATGCCGGCGTCGTTGCCCAGGGTGGCCTTGACCACCTGGGGAGGCGCAATGAACTCAGAGGCATAGCAGTATTTTTTCAGCTTTTCCCGCAGCGGGACCAGCAGGTTTTCGCCCTGGTTGCTGACGCCGCCCCCCAGAATCACCGCATGGGGCCGGAACAGGTTTACGATGCCGCCGATGCCGGCGGCCAGATATTCCTCGTACTGATCCACCACGCTTTGGGCGATGGAGTCGCCGGTGGCGGCGGCGTCAAAGACAGTCTTGGCGTTGACCTGCTCCACGCTGTCGGCAAACTTCCAGATGGCGCAGCCGGGATGGGTGATCATGGCCTCGCGGGTCTGACGGATCAGGGCGGTGGCGGAGGCGTAGGCCTCAAAGCAGCCCCGGTTGCCGCAGCCGCACTGGACACCGCCGGCCACCAGGGTGAAGTGGCCGGGCTCGATGCCCACGCCGGACCAGCCGGTGAACAGCTTGCGGTGGGAGACCAAGCCACCCCCGATTCCGGTACCCAGGGTGATCATCAGGACGCTGTCAAAGTCCTTGGCGCCACCGACCAGGGCCTCTCCCAGGGCGGCGCAGTCGGCGTCGTTGCCCAGATGGACGGGCAGCCCCAGCTGTTCCCGGAGCATCCGGGCCAGAGGCAGGGAGCGCCAGTCTAGGTTGGCAGTGAAGAGCACTATACCGGTATCGTCATTGATGGCGCCGGGAACCCCCACCCCCAGGGCCTCAATCTGACTTTTCTCCAGGCCTGAGTCCGCCAGGCAAAGCTGGGCTGCCCGGGCCATGTCCGCCACGATGGCCTCGGCGGGCCGGTGGGCGCCGGTGGGAATGCTGGTCTTGCAGATCAGCTGCCCTTCCTCAGAGACCACGCCGGCGGCAATATTGGTGCCGCCCAGGTCAATGCCGATAAAATACCGCATCACCGATCACTCCTTGTGCTCGCTTACATAGGCGAGATATTCGTCGTATCCGGTCTTGCGGTCGATGAGCTTGCCCTCGGAGGTGAAGTCAAAGACCCGGTTACAGACGGAGGAAATCATCTGGTGGTCGTGGGAGGCCAGCAGAATGTTGCACTTGACGTCCATGAGGCCGTTGTTCAAAGCGGCGATGGACTCCAGATCCAGGTGGTTGGTGGGCTGATCCAGTAGCAGCACGTTGGCGCCGGAGAGCATCATCCGGGACAGCATGCACCGAACCTTTTCGCCGCCGGAGAGCACCTTGACGGGTTTGTAAACATCCTCGCCGGAGAAGAGCATCCGGCCCAGGAACCCCCGGAGATAGGTCTCGTCCTTGTTGTCGGAGTACTGGCGCAGCCAGTCCACCAGGTTCAGGTCCACCCCGTTGAAGAAGGGGGAGTTGTCCTTGGGGAAGTAGGACTGGCTGGCGGTGACGCCCCATTTTACGGTGCCCTCATCGGGCTCCATCTCACCCATCAGGATCTTGAACAGGGTGGTGTGGGCCAGCTCGTTGTCTCCCACCAGGGCAATTTTGTCGTCATGCTCCACGGAGAAGGTGACATGGTCCAGCACCTTGACCCCGTCGATGGTCTTGCTCAGGTCGGTGACGAACAGAATGTCCTTGCCCACCTCCCGGTCAGGCTTGAAGCCCACCCAGGGGTAGCGCCGGGAGGAGGCGGGCATCTCCTCCACCGTCAGCTTATCCAGCAGCTTCCGGCGGGCGGTGGCCTGCTTGCTCTTGGACTTGTTGGCGGAGAACCGGGCGATGAAGGACTGCAGCTCCTTGATCTTTTCCTCGTTGCGCTTGTTCTGGTTCTTGATCAGATTCTGCACCAGCTGGGAGGACTCGTACCAGAAGTCGTAGTTGCCCACATACATCTTGATCTTATTATAGTCAATATCCACAATGTGGGTGCAGATGGTGTTCAGGAAATGGCGGTCATGGCTGACCACGATGACGGTGCCGTCGAAGTCCAGCAGGAAGTCCTCCAGCCAGTTAACGGCGTTGATGTCCAGGTTGTTGGTGGGCTCGTCCATCATCAGGATGTCCGGATTGCCGAACAGGGCCTGGGCCAGCAGCACCTTCACCTTCAGGCGGCCGTCCATATTGCTCATCAGCTCGTAGTGGTAATCGGTGGAGATCCCCAGACCCTGGAGGATACGGCTGGCGTCGGATTCGGCCTCCCAGCCTCCCATTTCGGCGTACTCCTCCGCCAGCTCGCTGGCCCGGATGCCGTCCTCGTCGGTCATGTCCTCTTTCTCGTAGAGGGCGTTCATCTCCTTGCCCACATCGTACAGGTGGCGGTTGCCCATGATGACGGTATCCAGAACCGTATACTCATCGAAGAGGAACTGGTCCTGCTTCAGGATGGACATGCGCACGTTGGGCAGGATGTCCACGGAGCCGGTGGTGGAATCCAGTTCTCCGGACAGGATTTTCAGGAAGGTGGATTTGCCGGCGCCGTTGGCGCCAATGATGCCATAGCAGTTCCCCCGCAGGAACTGAAGATTGACGTCGGTGAACAGCGGTGTACCGCTGTATTGCAGGCTCAGATTGGAAACTGTGATCATAGCTTTTACCTCTCTGCATAATAAATCATTATGATTATAACAGAAAAAAATTGGATTGCAACCTGCACAAAGAATCTGGCAGTTTCGTCATTAAATTGTAATTGCATTTGTAGGGAATCAAGGCTATAATTTTAGCGCAAGATGAGTTCGGGAGGGTTCGACGGTTTTGGTCTGTTGGACCCCAAGACATAAAGAAGGAAGATAATATGGCTTCAAGAATGGCGCAAAGTCAAACAAAACAAAAAAGCAAACCGGCTGTGCCTCTGGGGGCGATCATTGCCGCCGGGATAGTGGTGCTTTTGGCAATTATTTACTGCGTCCTTTGCGGCGTGGCCGGAATGGGAGATACCTTCCGGGGCAAGATTACCGTGAACGGCAGCAGCCTGGGGGGGATGACCCGGGAGGAGGCAGTGGCCGCCCTGCACCAAACGTTGGACGGCGTCACCCAGGTGGAAGGTCAGGAGTGTGCCCGGATCCAGCTGGATCCGGAGGTGGAAGGGGTGGAACCCTACACCGTGGACCTCAGCGACGCCCTGAGCTACGATGTGGAGGGCTGCGTGGAGCAGGCCTGGAACTATGACCACGGCGGCATGTTCCTGACCCGAGGCGCCCGTTATCTGATGACACTGACCGCTGGCAAGGAGTACACCATCTATCCCCGCACCACCGACGAGCAGCAGGTCAAGGACGCCCTGGAAGCCTGCGGTGTGCTGGACATGAACACAACCGTGCAGACCAGCTACACCTTGACGGAGGAGACCATCGACTTCACCATGGGCACCAGCGGCGTCTCGGTGGATGAGGATGCTCTGGTCAAGCAGATCATGGAGAACACGGCGGCGGCCAACTTCGGCACCATCAGCTGCCCGCTGACCGAGAGCGACCCGGACCCGGTGGATCCCCAGGCGGTGCGGGACGAAATCTTTGCCGAGCCCGCCAACGCCACCCTGGATGTGGCGGAGGACAACAGCTACACCATTGTGCCCTCGGTCCAGGGCATTGACTTCGACGTAAGCCAGGCAGAGGAGATGCTCTCCTCCGCCCAGCAGGGGGAGACCGTCAGCGTCCCCTTGAATCGACAGGATCCTGCCATTGACACCGCCACCCTGGAGGCTGGTCTGTTCCGGGACGTGCTGGGAGAGTACACCACTTCGGTGTCCGGCTCTTCCGCCCGGCGCTCCAACGTGCAGTTGTCCGGTGAGAAATGCAACGGTGTGATTTTGCTTCCCGGCGAGGTCTTTGACTATAACCAGGTGGTAGGTGAGCGCACCGCGGCGGCGGGCTTCCAGTCGGCCCCGGCCTATTCCAACGGCGAGACGGTGCAGGAGCTGGGCGGCGGCGTATGTCAGACCTCCAGCACCCTCTATTGCGCTGCCCTGTATGCCAACCTGGAGATTGTGGATCGGCGCAACCACACCTATGTCTCCGGCTACGTCCCCATGGGGATGGACGCCACCGTATCCTGGGGCGGACCGGAGTTCAGGTTCAAGAACAATACTGACTACCCCATCCAGATCGTGGCCAGTTACGCCAACAGCAAGCTGACCTTCCAGATCCTGGGCACCAAGGTATCGGACTTCACGGTGGAGATCACCACTGAGACCCTCAGTGTCATCAGTCCCACGGTGCAGGAGGTGCCGGACGATACCCTGGAAGCGGGTACTACCGTGGTGGAGGACAATGGCCATACCGGCTATAAAGTGCAGAGCTACCGCAGTGTGTACGATGGAGACGGCAATCTGATCAGCAAGACGGAGGAGGCGTACAGCTCCTACCGGATGACTGAGAAAGTGGTCCGGGTGGGCACCAAGCAGCCGGAGCCGGAACCCGAGCCCACGCCTCCGGCGGAGACCCCCGCCACGGAAACGCCGACCACCGAGACTCCGGCAGAGACCCCTGCCACGGAAACTCCGGCAGCGTAAACCTAATTCATACAAACAAAAATTCCCGCACAGCTATTGTGCGGGAATTTTATGGAGAAAATGCTATGTTTCAAGGTTTTTCAGAACAGACGATTGATTTTCTGTGGGGCATCCGCCTCAACAATCACCGGGACTGGTTCCTGGAGCACAAGCAGGACTATCTGGACTATCTCTATAACCCGCTGAAGGCGCTGGGGGCGGAGCTGATGGAGGCGATAGAAGAGGAGTTCCCCAAGGAGGACCTGCAGCTCAAGGTGGCTCGGATCTATCGGGATGTGCGCCGGGTCAAGTACGGCGGACTTTACAAGGATCACCTCTGGTTGGTCATCCGCCAGCCCAGCGAAGAATGGACCGCCCGACCCGCCTTTTACTTTGAGATTTTCCCGGAGGGCTACGAGTACGGCATGGGCTATTACTGTGCCCGGCCGGTGCAGATGGAGCAATACCGGCGGCGCATCCTCCGGGATCCCAAGCCCCTGGAGCGGCTGGCCCGGAAGCTGGATGGGCAGGAGCGCTTCCACCTGGAGGGAGAGGAGTATAAGCGCTCCAAAGGGGAGTGTTCCCCGGTGCTGAAGCCCTGGTTTAACCGCAAAAATATTACCATCTGCACTTCCCATGAACCCGATGAGCGGATGACCACCCGGGAATTGAAGGAAGACATTCTGGAGGGCTTCCGCTGGCTGATGCCCTATTATCGCTATTTCAAAGAGTTGGAGCTGGAGCCTCCGGTGACAGACCGGTTTTAACTGAGGCAGAAAATGCCCGGACGTTTGAGATCAAACGTCCGGGCATTGTGATTCTGAGGGGGCGTATTACTTGCAGAAAGCCTCGGTGACCTCCACAATGTGGTCGGCACACAGACCGAACTGCTTCAGCAGGTCGCCGGCGGGGCCGGAGTGGCCGAACTCGTCGTTGACGCCGATGCGCTTGACGGGGACCGGGCACTGCTCCGCCAGGCAGGAGCAGACAGCCTCGCCCAGACCGCCGATGATGGAGTGCTCCTCCACGGTGACGATCTTGCCGCACTCCTTGGCGGCAGCCAGCACCAGAGCCTCGTCCAGGGGCTTGATGGTGCACATGTTGATGACCCGGGCGCTGATGCCCTTGGCGGCCAGGGCCTTGCCCGCCTCGATGGCCTCGTTGACCATCAGGCCGGTGGCAATGATGGCCACATCGGTGCCGTCCTGGAGCACCTCGCCCTTGCCGATCTCAAACTGATAGTCCTCAGCGTGGAACACGGGGCTGGCAAAACGGGAGAAGCGCATGTAGACGGGGCCCTGGTGCTTGGCGGCGGCCTTGACGGCAGCCTTGGCCTCCACGTCGTCGGAGGGGCACATCACCACCATACCGGGGATGGTGCGCATGACGGCGAAATCCTCGTTGCACTGGTGGGAAGCGCCGTCTTCGCCCACGGAGATGCCGCCGTGGGTGGCGCCGATCTTGACGTTCAGGTGAGGATAGCCCACGGTGTTGCGGATCTGCTCAAAGGCCCGACCCGCGGCAAACATGGCAAAGGAGGAGGCGAAGGGGACAAAGCCCATGGTGCTCAGGCCCGCGGCCACGCCCACCATGTCGCACTCGGCGATGCCACAGTCGATGTGGCGCTCCGGGAAGGCCTTCTTAAAAATGCTGGTCTTGGTGGCGCCGGCCAGGTCGGCGTCCAGCACCACCAGCTCGGGCATCTCCTTGCCCAGTTCCACCAACGCGTTGCCGTAGCTCTCACGGGTGGCGATCTTTTTCACGTCAGCCATCTTACTTCGCCTCCAGTTCTGCCAGCTGAGCCTTCAGCTCATTCATGGCGATCTCATACTGCTCCGCGTTGGGGGCAGTGCCGTGCCAGCCCACCTGGTTCTCCATGTAGCTGACGCCCTTGCCCTTGACGGTCTTCATGATGATGGCGAAGGGCTTGCCCTTGACGGTCTTGGCCTTCTGGAAGGCGGCATCGATCTGGTCAAAGTCATGGCCGTCGATCTCCATGGCCTCCAGGCCGAAGGCCTCCACCTTCTCCCGGATGGGATAGGGGCTCATGACCTCGGCCACGGGGCCATCGATCTGCAGGCCGTTGTTGTCGATGATGACCACCAGGTTGTCCAGCTTGTTGTGGGCGGCGAACATCAGGGCCTCCCAGACCTGGCCTTCCTGAATTTCACCGTCGCCCAGCAGGGTGTAGACCCGCTCGTCGGTGCCCCGCATCTTGGCGCCCAGGGCCATGCCGCAGGCGGTGGAGATGCCCTGGCCCAGGGAGCCGGTGGACATGTCAATGCCGGGCACAGTATTCATATTGGGGTGGCCCTGCAGCCGGCTGCCGATGTGGCGCAGGGTGGACAGTTCCTCCACGGGGAAAAAGCCCTTCAGGGCCAGGGTGGAATAGAGTCCGGGGGCGGTGTGGCCCTTGGAGAGGACAAACCGATCCCGGTTGTCCGCCTTGGGATTCTGGGGATCCACCCGCATCTCCTTGAAATAGAGGTAGGTAAACAGGTCGGTGGCCGAGAGGCTTCCGCCGGGGTGGCCGGACTTGGCGCTGTAAACGCCCTGGATCACGCCCATGCGGACTTTGCACGCGGTGATCTGGAGCTGCTTGCGCTCTGCTTCTGTCATAGGTTCCACGCTCCTTTATAGTAGTGCTTTCGCACCTTGGATTATAGCATCCCCGGGCCGGTTTGTGAATAGCGCAATCCATCTTTTTCTGCGCCGGAGCCCTGGAAAACCCTTGGAAAACAAGGCATGTTAACTTTGGTTGACAAACTGCCGGGAGAATTTGCTGGCGGAGAAGGGGGAGAGCTGGTATACTGGGCGGGACGAGAGGAGGAGTATCCATGACATTTTCACAGCAGCTCTGCCGGCTGCGGCGGGAACGCGGCCTGAGCCAGGAGAAGTTGGGGGAGGCGGTGGGGGTCTCCCGGCAGACCATCAGCAAATGGGAGCTGGGGGAGACCACTCCGGAGCTGGAGAAGCTGCACCTGCTCTGCGACTATTTTCAAATTTCCATGGATGAACTGACGGGCCGCAGCCTGGAGCCGTCCACAGAGCCCGCCGGAGCTCAGATGGTCCAGGAGCCCTTTCAGAAGGCCCGCTGGCGGCTGGGGGGCGGCTACGTCTATGAACATAAAAGCCGCCGCACCCTGTGGGGACTGCCCCTGGTCCACATCAACCTGGGGCCGGGATTACGAAAAGCCCGGGGCATTGTGGCGGTGGGCAACGTTGCCCAGGGGGTGCTGGCCTTTGGGGGCATCTCTTTGGGGGTGGTCTCCGTGGGGGGCATTTCGGTAGGGGCTCTCACCTTGGCGGGACTGGGAGCAGGCCTGCTGGTGTTTGCCGGGGTTGCCGTGGGCGTAATTGCGCTGGGCGGGCTTTCGGTGGGGTGGTTCGCCCTGGGTGGTATGGCGGTAGGCACCTATGCCATCGGGGGCTATGCCCAGGCCTCCCGGATCGCCGCCGGTGGGCTGGCCTATGGTCCCATTGCCATCGGAGATCAGACCATCGGAGAGGTCACCTTTTCCATCTACCATTCCGTCCCCAAGCAGGCGTTCGTGGAGGCGGTCCGCCAGCGGTTTCCCCAGGTGGGCAGGGCGGTGCTGGAACTGTTCTACGCCATCTTTCCCAAGTGAGGGTGATTCATCAAGACAAAAAATCCCCGGCAAAGCACCGTGTTTTGGGTGCTTTGCCGGGGATTTTTGTTCGGTGTTACGAGTCCTCCTCACCCTGAGCGGGGCGGGCGATGACTTCGCCCAGACAGCCGGTGCCGTAGTTGAGCATTCGATTGACCCGGCTGACGGTGGCGCTGCTGGCTTTGGTGAGCTCCATAATCTCGGTGTACACCCGGCCCTCCAGCAACAGGGAGGCCACGTCAAAGCGCTGTTCCATAGCGCTGAGCTCGGTGGCGGCACAGAGATCTTCAAAGAAGTGGATGCATTCCTCCACGGTACGCAGCTTTAAAATGGTCTCATACATGGCGATGGACCGCTCTTGTTTCATGGGACGGGGCATGAAATCACTCCCTCAATATAGTATGATCATTTTAACACTTAAAAGCGGGGGAGTAAATAACATTTTGTGAATTTGTACTTGACTTTTGTATTATTTGTATTACTATAAATAATACAAAGAGAGGAGGCGCGCTATGGTTATTGAAATTCGGGACGGCTCCGATGTGCCCATCTATCTTCAGCTGCGCCACCAGATTGTGGCAGGGATATCCGACGGACGGCTTGCTCCGGGGGAGAAGCTCCCCACGGTGCGGGCCCTGGCGGAGGAGTTGGGTATCAACGCCATGACGGTGAATAAAACCTATCAGCTCCTGAAGCAGGAGGGGTTTATCGTGATTGACCGACGCAGCGGCGCCCGGGTGCGGGAGCAGGCGGAGGCCACCGGCACCCTGCCCCGGGAGAGCCTGGAGCAGCTCCGGGTATTGGCGGCGGAGGCCCGGGCCCGGGGGATGGACTGGGAAGCTTTTCTGGAGCTCTGTGAAGGGGCCTATGGGAAGGAGGAGTAAATTATGACGCTGTTCTTGATTATGGGCGCCTGTATGTATCCGGTGCTGCTTATTTTGTATGCCATCATGCGCTATTACGGCAAGCCCAGAGCGGGATTGCTGTTCGGGGCCCGGATGCAGCCGGGCTGGGAGCAGGAGCCGGAGGTGGAGGCCATCCGCCGCCGGTTCCGGAAGGAAATGCTGATCTGGCTGCTGGTTTTGGCGGTGGTGCCCATTGTCACCCTGCCCATTCCTTATATGTCCATCAGCACCAGCTTCTGGCTGATCTGGTGCTTCGGGGCCATTGCCCTGATGGAGATTCCCTTTGTCCGGGCCAACCGGGCCCTGCGGCGCTGGAAGGCGGAGCGGGGCTACGTGGGCCGGCAGGAGGAGCGCCGGCTGGTGGAGATCCGGGATCTGGGCGCGCTGCGCTGCCTGCGGTGGACGGATTTCTTGATTCCCACCCTGCTGGGTGTTGCCGGAGCTGTGGCGGCACTGGTATCGGTCTGGGGCCGGCCGGAAGCCCCAGCTGTTGGGATTGTGGCCGTGTCCTTTGCACTGATTACCCCCATCTATGGCTGGGCGGGGCTTTGGATGGACCGGCAGCGCCAGAAGGTCATCAGCTCCGACAGCCAGGTGAACCTGAACTATAATCGGGCCCGGCGGATGTTGTGGAAGAAGTTCTGGATCCTGATGGCCTGGCTGAATACCATCCTGGTGGTGGCCTTTGGAGGAGTCACAGTGGTGGATTCAGAGGCAGGGATGTCGCTGCTGCTCTGGGGCACCATCGGTTATACCGTGCTGCTGTTGCTGCTGTGTGTGGAACTGCTGCGCCGACAGAATAAGCTGGACCAGACCTATCGGGATAAAATGGATCTGGTGGGTCTTTCTGATGATGACGCCTGCTGGTTGGGCGGCCTCATCTACTACAATCCCAAAGACACCAAGACCATGGTGGAAAAACGGGTGGGGGTCGGCGCCACCATGAACATGGCCGCCCCCGGGGGCAAGGCCATGGGCGTGTTTTTGCTGCTGGTGCTGCTGGGAGTGCTGGTGATGTGCGCCTGGCTGGTGCGGCTGGAGTTTACCCCCATTCACATTACTCTGGAGGAGGGAACACTGGCGGCGGAGCAGCTCAAGGAGGATTATACCATTCCCGTGGACACCATTGAGGAGGTCACCCTGGTGGAGGACCTGCCCAGTATGGTCCGGACCAACGGCACCGGCATGGGCAACCTGTGCAAGGGCAGCTTCCGGGTTCGGGAGACCGGAGAGAACTGCCAGGTCTTTTTAAACCCACAAAATGAGGTGTTCCTCCGGATTGAGGCGGAGGATACCACCTATTATATGAGCGGTGCCACTGACGAGGAGACGCTGGCGGTCTATGCCGACCTCACCCAGGGACAATAAGCAAGAAAGCGGGCTGAAACCATTCGGTTTCAGCCCGCTTCCGTTCAGCCTTGGTGTGGGATGCCCCAGATATCCTGCTCCGGTCCAAATCGGGCCTTCTGATCTCCGAACTCCCGCAGCATTGCCTCGGCGAACAGCCGGATCAACGGATTAGGGTTGCGCTTGTCCCATACCACACAGATGGGGATGGGTTCCTCCATGGCGCAGTAGGTCAGTCTGGGGTCGTCACAGCCCCACATATTGCCGGTGCACACAGTGAAGCCGGTGCCCAACAACAGCCCTTGAAAAATGCTCTCCCGATTCGGCATCCGGAGCGGGTTCACTTTGATTTGCCGGGCCTGGAATTGAAGCAGCACGATTTGCAGGCTCATGGGGGCCTCCTCCTCCGGCAGCATCAACAGGGTGTGGCCGCTGAAATCAGACAACTGCAGCGGCGCATCCTCCTGGCGCAGCAGACCCCGGCGGACATAGGCCCTGGTCTCCAGAGAGGTGATGTCCAGCACTTCCAGATGATCAAAATTCTGCACAGCGGTTTTGATACAGAAGATGACGTCCAGCTCCTCGGATTCCAGCCGTTTGCGCAGCTGGAGAGAGGAGTTATTTTCGTAGTGGAGGGCCACGCTGGGATAGTCCATTTGAAGCTGCGCCCGGAAGCGAATCAATGGCTCTGTCAGATCCCAGCACTGGCTGATGCCGATCCTCAGTCGGGGCGGCATGTGCCGGGAGACGGCGGCGGCCGCCGCCCGGGCTTGCTGATAGCTGAGGGCGGATCGGCGGAAGCTGTCCCGAAAGACCATGCCGGCGGCGGTCAGGCTGATGTGGTGTTTGTGGGAGCGATCAAACAGCGCATAGCCCAACTCCTCTTCCAGTTGTCGGATC
This sequence comes from uncultured Eubacteriales bacterium, assembly GCA_902475455.1. Taxonomy (GTDB): domain Bacteria; phylum Bacillota; class Clostridia; order Oscillospirales; family Oscillospiraceae; genus UMGS1766. The sequence goes on along the minus strand of CABRZO010000025.1, from coordinate 5,893 downwards.
TGGCGGCTCACCGAGGGTTGGGAGACATACAAATCCTCCGCCGCCTTAGAAAAGCTCATATATTCTGCTGCCTTTAAAAAGTAGGTGATTTGAAGCGATGTCATGGCGTCTGCCTCCCTTGGATACTGTTGCCCTGGTTTTGCCCTGTTCTGCCATAGATTATAGCAGATTCATAAATGTTTGTTTATATACAATTGGCATTTTTGGATATTTGTCCCGGGGTTTATGGCTGTGCTATCTTAAGTATGTAACCAATCGTTTATCTGAGCGCGACAGGAGGGCGAGGATATGAACGCTACGACAATCACCTGTGATCTGTTGGTGATCGGGGGCAGTACCGCCGGCTGTTTTGCCGCCAATACAGCCCGGGAGCGGGGGCTGGATGTGTTGGTGGTGGACAAATCCACCGCCGGCCAGGCTGGAGCTGGCATCATGGCCAGCGGCTTCTGGGCGGTGTTCAACGAGGACTGGGGCATGGATTACGACGCCACCCTCAGTTGGATTAACGCCAACAGCTCCTATTTGAACAACCGGGACTGGACCGAGTGCTTTTTGAAAGACTCCTGGGGCACCTATCTGGACCTGAAGCGCTGGGGAGTCAAGTTTCCGGTGCCCGAGGAGGAGATGGCGGGCTTCTTTCGCAACAGCATTGTGGGGGACGACCAGGCGGGCCACCATGAGGACGATCCTCACACCCATTACGGCATTATCCCCCTGAGCCATCGCTGTGTGTCCCCGGCACTGCGGCGCTATGCCGACAGCATCGGAGTCCGGTTCCAGGACCGCACCATGGTCACCGATTTGGTGAAGCATGAGGGGAGGGTATGCGGTGCTGTGGGCTTTTCTCTGGACGCAGGAGAGCCGGTCCGCTTCTTTGCCGGGGCTGTGATTCTGGCGGCAGGGCTGCACTATTTCCGGTCTCCAGGGATGCACATCTCCGGCCAGACCGGGGACGCCGACGCCATGGCCTACCGGGCCGGGGCGGTCATCAGCGGCAAAGAGTTCCCGGATATGCATATGAATCTGGCAAAAGACCCCATGTGGAAGGGCACCGGAGAACTGTATCCCGCCTATTTCCAGTTTGATGACGCCCTGGGCAGAAGAATTCCCAACAGCGGCTTTGACCTGTCGGTGGTCAGCGCCATCCATGCGGGCTTTGGCCCAATCTATTGGGATTTTGGAAAATGTACTGAAAACGACCTGCGTTCCCTGGAGGAGTACAAGAAAAAGCGCAACAATCCCAAGGAGATCCAGCGGGTGGGACTGGATCCCCGCCAGGGAGGCAAGTTCGCCATGATCGGCGGATCCGCCGCCGGAGCAGGTCAGGCCCAGGCGGATGGACTTTGGACCACGGATACTAACGGCTCCTCCACGCTGCCGGGGCTGTACAGCGCCGGGGACTGCTGCGCCAGTTGGATGTGGGGAGCCATCATCCAGGGCCCGCCGGCGGGGTTGTCTCCTGCCGGTGTGGAGGGGAAGCGGGCCGGCCTTGCGGCGGTGGAGTATATTCGAGAAACCCGGCGTCCTGCGGTCACTGAGGCGGATTTCCGGATGGCGGAAGAACATATGACCCGGTATTCCGCCCGATCTTCCGGTTTTGACCCCCGGTGGGTTACCCAGCTGATCCAGAACTACGCCATGCCCTACTATGTCCTCCACATCAAGGAGGAAAAGCGGATGGAAGCCACCCTGGCCTTGATCCGGTATCTGCAGGAACAGATGGTGCCCAAAATGCGGGCGGAGGATCCCCATATGCTCCGGCTGGCCCATGAGACGGAAAATATGGCCCTGAACGCGGAGATGATTCTGCGGGCCTCCCTGTTCCGCAAGGAGAGTCGTGGCTGGCACTTCCGGGAGGACTATCCCCGGCAGAATGACAGGGACTGGCTGGTCTGGAACCAAATTTTCCGGGACGAGACCGGGGCGATGGCGCTGGACAAGGTACCGGTTCCCGCGCAATGGCGGCCGGAGCAGCCCCAGGATACCAGGCCATGGCTGGCCTGGGAGCACAGCGAAGAACAGTGGAAGTGAGGGAAGTTTTGTGGCGATTCAACCAATCAATGTAGAAAAATGCGTGGGCTGCGGCCTGTGTGTCAAGGCATGCCCCATGGATGTCATTCGGATGAAAGAGAACAAGGCGGAGGTGCGATACGGGGAGGACTGCATGTGCTGTGCCGCCTGTGAGGATGTGTGTCCCTGTGGGGCTATCTATGTGTCCCCGGAGAAAGAAAACCCGCTGATGGTGTCCTGGCGCTGAATGAGTACCCCTGCGAAATAAAAGGAGAAGCTAACATGATAGACAGACACTTACATGCCCCCAAAGAAGCCACCCTGCGGGAGTGCCTCGAACTGATCCGGCCCGGGGACCATATCGTTTCCGCCGCCGGGGCCAGTGAACCCGCCACGCTTCTCAGTCACCTGCCGGAGGTGCTGCCGGGGCTGCATGACGTGACATTGATGAAGGGGCGGGACAACGACTACGATTTTCTGCGGGATCCCAAATCCAAAGGGCACATTGAGGTGGTGGGACATTTCTATTCCGCCGATCTTCGGGAGGCCCACCGGCTGGGGTTTGCCACCTATGTTCCCTCCAACCTGCACAGCTTCATCTCCGAGCGCATCGCCTATGCCCCCAACAATGTTTTTGTGGCCCAGGTGACGCCGCTGGAGAACGGCATGTTCCAGGCTCCCTACTGCATGATGTTTGAGCAGGAGGCCTTTGCCTGTGCGGAGAAGGTGATTTTGGAGGTGAATCCGCGTTTCCGGCGGGTCCGGGGCGGGTTGGACATCCCACTGGAGCGAGTGACGGCCTATTTCGTCTCGGAAAAGCCCATTTTCATCATCCCCCGGGGGGATCCCAGCCCCACCGACCGGCGTATCGCCCGCTATGTGGCGGATCTGATCCACGACGGTGACTGCATCCAGCTGGGGGTGGGCAATCTCCCGGACATGGTGGGCAGCTATTTGCGGGAGAAAAATGATCTGGGCATCCACTCGGAGATCTTTTCCTCCACTATGGCGGATTTGATCGAGGCGGGCAACGCCAACGGAAGCAGGAAGAATTTCAATCCCGGGGAGCATCTGGCCACCTTCTGCGCCGGAGATCAGCACCTGTTTGACGTGGTGGCCTACAACCCCGCCTGCCGGCTGGTGCCCTGCGCCTACGGCAACGACCCCTTTGTCATCGGGCAAAACGACCATATGGTCAGTGTCAACTCCGCACTGGAGGTGGACCTCACCGGCCAGATCTGTTCCGAGACCATTGGAGCCACCCAGTTTTCCGGCACCGGCGGCGCCTCCGACTATGCATTTGGGGCCATGCGGTCCCGGGGAGGCAGGGGGATTATCGCCTTTGCCTCCACCGCCAAGGGAAACCGCATCTCCAAAATCAAATCTGTGCTGACACCGGGGGCGGCGGTGTCCATCTCCCGGAACCTGGCGGATACCATCATCACGGAATACGGGGTGGCGGAACTGCGGGGCCGGTCCATCCGGGAGCGGGCAGAGGCATTGATTGCCATTGCCCATCCGGATTTTCGCTCCCAGCTGCGGAAGGAGGCCCGAGCGTTGGGGATCATCAACTGATTCCGCGGTGGCGCAGCGCGGCGGGGAAGAGGAAAATAAATAGGCCGGCCCCATCCAGGGCCGGCCTAGGCAGACTTTTGTTTGGTGGAATTGAAACAGCCAGAAAGGACTGAACAAAGAAAAAGAGCGGAATCAAACGATTCCGCTCTTTTTCTGGTGGAGACTGGGAGACTCGAACTCTCGACCTCTTGCGTGTGAAGCAAGCGCTCTAGCCAGCTGAGCTAAGCCTCCATCCTGGTGACCCGTACGGGACTCGAACCCATGTTACAGCCGTGAAAGGGCCGTGTCTTAACCACTTGACCAACGGGCCATATGAATGAGTTCAGGTGCGGCCCTCCGGACTGGAGCAGTCCGGAGGGACACCTTGGTAGCGGCACCTGGATTTGAACCGGGGACACTACGGGTATGAACCGTATGCTCTAGCCAACTGAGCTATGCCGCCATGTCAGTGTGTCATGCCCTCTCAACAGGGCAAGTGCTATTATATTAAACAAAAGCGGATTTGTCAACACTTATTTTCAGATTTTTTCTTTTTTCTTTTCTGCTTTTCGATTCGTTGACAAATGGGCCAAACTGTTGTAAGGTGACAGCATGAGTTACGTTTTTTTTGATCTAGAATGGAATCAGGGCTATCCCCACAGCGAGGCGGACAAGCTGGACGAGATCATCCAGTTCGGCGCCTATCAGCTGGAAGAGTGGCAGGCAGAGGGCGAGGCGTTCTCTGCCTATGTGCGCCCCTCTATCCATAAAAAGCTCCACCACCGGGTGCGCAAGATGCTGCCCCTGGACCAGAAGGAGCTCTTCCGGGCCCAGCGGTTTCCCGAGGTGGTGGCCTGTTTCTTTGACTGGTGCGGTGACCAGGCCACCTTTTTTACCTGGGGGCCCAGCGATGCCCGGGTGCTGGAATTGAATTTGGTTTGGTACGGTCTTGGGGAGTACCTGCCCCTGGAGGTGTATGATCTGCAGCGGGCCTTTGATCTGATGATTATGGGCTCTGACCAGCAGACCGCTCTGAAGGATGCGGTGGAGACCCTTGGACTGGAGGAACAGCTGGAGTTCCACGACGCTTGCAACGACGCCTTCTATACCGCCTGCATTGGCGCGGAGATGATTCGCCGGCTGGGAGAATTGCCCTCTCGCCGGGAGCTGGAGCGCCGGGAACAGGAGCTCTACCGCCAGCGCCGGGAGCAGGCCGCCCGGACTGCCATGGCGGAACTGGACCGGATTTTCACCCAGGAGGAGCCGCTGCTGGAGCGGGACTGCGGCAGATTTTCCTCAGAGGGGGATTGCCTCAAGAGCCGGGGCGCCCGGGTGTTCCGCTGTCCTAAGTGCGAAAACTGGTTGTGCAATGGAAACTGGTATCAGCTGGGCCATAGCTATGTGGCACGAAGCCGCTGTATGGAGCACGGCCGGTTCTATACCATCCTGCGCCAGATCCCGGAGGGGGAGGGCTGGCATGGGCTGTGCCGGGTCTTTACCGATGAGGCGCTGCCCTCTTCGCTGTTCAGCCTGTGCAAGTTGGGCGGTGAGGTCATCACCGTGCGCAAACTGCCCAGAAAGCGCAAACGCACCCGGAAACGAGCAAAAACCATCACCGTCAAACCGGCGGAACCCAATAAAATGGAGACAAGGCGGGATAACTGAGGGAAGATTCCCTCGGTTATCCCGTCCTTTTTTCTGGGCAGAACCGCCTTCTGCAAAAACTGGGTGCCCCAAAACGAGGAAAATGGCCATTCAAAAGTGTTCGTCATTTTCACGAATAAAGGGCTGTTTTTGACTTATAGAAATAACTTTTATATATCTGATATTTGAAAAAACATGAAAAAATGGATAAAACTTGTACAATTGCAACAAAAAATATTTCTCGAAACCGCAATAAATCTTGCCCTCTGCGCATTGCAAGAAGGCCAGAAAAACGTATAATAAAGGCAAGGTGATTGGTTTTGATTGACCATCACTAAAGAATCAAAAACAGTCGCGTCATCATTGATTGGAGGTATTTCTATGAAGATCAAGAGTTTGCAGGACATTAACGCTTTCAAGGAAGCCATTGGCCGCTGCAAGGGCGACGTGTGGCTGGAGTCTGTCTATGGCGACAGATATAACCTGAAGTCCGCCCTGTCCCAGTATATCGCCATGGCTGAGCTGCTGCGGGACAAGAACGGCGACCTGGAGCTGTTTGCCAATCTGCCTGAGGATCAGCTGATCCTGATGCACTTCCTGGAGACCCTGGAGGACTGACAGTCCCCTGCTTCCTCGGATTTTGCCCAAGGGCGGTCTGCGGAAGCCTGAACCCAAATCATACCGG
>CABRZO010000024.1 GCA_902475455.1 uncultured Eubacteriales bacterium | reverse complement strand
GGTTGTCTCATTTAGTCTCTGGCGTTGGCCTTCAGGTAGCCCTGAATGCCGGCGGCGGTGGACAGCCCCATGGCCTCCTGGGCCACCTGGGCGGTCTCATTGCCACGCCATTTATGGATTCTGGACCGGGTGGCCAGCACCGAGGACACCCCCACCGAGAATTCATCCAATCCCCAGTGCATCAGCAGGGGGATCAGGCAGGGGTCCGCGGCGGCCTCGCCGCACATACCCACGGGAATCTTGGCCTCATGGGCGGCCTGGATCACGTTGCGGATGGAGCGCAGCACTGCCGGATGAAAGGTGGTGTACAGCTTCTCCACCTGGGCATTGCCCCGGTCCACCGCCATGGTGTACTGGGTCAAATCGTTGGTGCCGATGGAGAAGAAGTCGCTCTCCTGAGCCAGCAGGTCGGCAATCAGGGCGGCGGCAGGGGTCTCCACCATGATGCCCAGGGCGATGTCCTTGTCGTAGGGCAGCCCCTCGGCCTCCAGCTCCCCCTTGCACTGCTCCAGCAGGGTTCTGGCCTGCCGTACCTCCTCCAGGCTGGTCACCAGGGGGAGCATAATCTTGATGTTATGCTCCTCGGCGCCGGCCCGCAGCAGGGCCCGAAGCTGCACCTTGAACAGGTCGGGCCGGTCCAGGCAGTAGCGGATGGCCCGGTGGCCCAGGAAGGGATTTTCCTCCTTGGCCATGCCCAGATAGTCGATGGCCTTGTCGCCTCCCACATCCAGGGTGCGGATGATGACCTCTTTGCCGGCCATTGCCTTGGAAGCTGCCTGATAGGCCTCCAGCTGCTCGGTCTCCGTGGGAGCCCCGGCCCGATCCATAAACAGGAACTCGGTGCGGAACAGGCCGATGCCCTCGGCCCCCGCCTCCGCGGCGGCCTGAGCCTCGGCGGGAGAGCCCACGTTGGCGTACAGGGCGTACTTCCGGCCGTCGGCATCCACGGTCTGCCGGTCCCGGTACACAGCCAGCAGCTCCCGCTTTTTCAGAAACTCCGCCTGCTTCTTCAGGTACTCGCTGCGGGTCAGCTGGTCGGGATTCAGCAGGGCAACACCCTCCTTGCCGTCCACAATGACGCCGTCCCCGTCCTTGATGAACTCCATGGCCTTGGCCACGCTGAGCACTGCCGGCAGTTCCAGGGCCCGGGCCAGGATGGCGGAGTGGCTGGTGCGGCCACCGGTCTCCGTCAGAATGGCGGCCACATTTTCCTTCTTCAGCCCCACCGTCATGGAGGGGGTCAGGTCGTGGGCGATGAGTACGCTGCCGGCGGGCAGCTGGCTCACATCCACCCCGGTGACCTTCAGCAGGATGGAGAGCAGCCGGGTCCGGAGATCCCGCACGTCGGTGGCCCGCTGACGCATCAGCTCATCGTCCACTCCGGCGAACATCTCGGCGTACATGGTGCACACCTGATCCACCGCGGCCTCGGCACACTGGCCCCCCTCAATGGCCTCCATCATCTGGCTCTGCATAAAGGGGTCGCTGAGCATCATGATCTGACCGGTGAGGATTTCAGACTCCTTCTGCCCCACCTGAGTGCGCACCCGCTCAGCCATCTCGGTGGTCTGCTGATTGAACTGCTCAATGGCATTCTGCAGCCGGCCCTTCTCCACCTCTTTGCCCGCATACTGGACGGCGGAGTAGTCCAGATTCTGCTCCCGGACACAGACGGCCTTGCCGATACCGATGCCGTCGGAAGCGGCGATTCCACGCAAAATCATAACGCTTCTCCTTCCCGTTTTCCGATTCCGGACGGATTACTCGCCCAGGCCGGACTCCACCAGCTCCACGGCGGCCTTCAGAGCCTCAGCCTCTTTGTCGCCGGAGCACTGGATCTCGATTTCGCTGCCCTGCTTGATGCAGGCGGCCATCAGGTGCATGATGCTCTTGGCGTTGATGCTCTTGCCGCCAAAGAGAATGGTCACATCACAGGGGTAGCCCGCCATGGTGCTGACGAACAGCTGAGCGGGGCGCATGTGCATGCCTTGGGGATTCACAATCTTAGTCTTAGCGGATACCATAATTACATTTCCTTTCTATTTCAACAAAATTAATTTTGTGGTTCCAAATCAGCTCTTTTTCTTCTTAAGCACCGCCAGCAGCAGCATGCCCACTACGGAGCCCACCACCAGGGCGATGACATAGCCCAGCACGTTGGTCATGACCGGGAAGACGAACACGCCGCCATGGGGAGCAGGCAGAGCGCAGCCAAAGGCCATGGACAGAGCGCCGGCCACGGCGGAGCCCACCACGCAGGAGGGCAGCACCCGCAGGGGATCGGCGGCGGCGTAGGGGATGGCACCCTCGGTGATGAAGCACAGGCCCATGATATAGTTGACGGGGCCGGACTTGCGCTCATCGACGGTAAAGCGGTTCTTGAAGAAGGTGGTGGCCAGGGCAATGGCGATGGGGGGCACCATGCCGCCCACCATGACGGCGGCCATGATGTCGGAGCCCTGTCCCGCAGCCACGGTGGCCAGGGTGGAAGTGCCGAACACATAGGCAGCCTTGTTGAAGGGGCCGCCCATATCAATGGCCATCATGCCGGCCAGGACGATACCCAGGATGATCTTACTGCTGGTGCCCATGGCCTCCAGGCCGGAGTACAGGGCGTTGTTGATGGCGCCCACGATGGGGTTGACCAGGCACATGAACAGACCGATGATCAGCAGGCCCACCACCGGGTAAATGAGGATGGGCTTCAGACCCTCCAGGGACCGGGGCAGCTTATCGCAGAGCTTGCGCATCCCCAGCATCAGGTAGCCCGCGGCAAAGCCGGCGATCAGGGCACCCAGGAAACCGGCGGACACGGCGCCGCCGGCGGGGCTGGCGAAGGTGGCGCCGGACACCGCCAGGGCGCCGCCCACGAAGCCCACCATCAGGCCCGGACGGTCTGCGATGGCCATGGCGATATAGCCCGCCAGAATGGGCAGCATAAAGTTGAAGGCGGTGTTGCCGATGTTCTTGAACCAGGCGGCCACCGGGGTGTTGGTACCGAAGTTGGAGTAGTCGATGGAGGGATCGTCCAGCAGGAAGGCGATGGCGATCAGAATACCGCCGCCGATGACGAAGGGTAGCATGTGGGAGACGCCGTTCATCAGCTGCTTGTACAGCTTGCGGCCGAAGCTCTCGTTGTCCACTTCGTCCACCACCTCACCGGTGTGGTGATAGATGGGGGCGTTGGGGGCCTCCCGGATCAGCTCCTCGGGTTTGTGGATGCCGTCGGACACCGGCACCCGCAGCACCGGCTTGCCGTCAAACCGGGCCAGATCCACCTCTTTGTCGGCGGCAATGATGATGCCGTCGCAGTCGGCGATCTCCTGCCGGGTCAGCACGTTCTTGGCGCCGCCGGAGCCCTGGGTCTCCACCTTGACGGAGATGCCGATCTCGGCGCCCTTCTTCTCCAGGGCCTCGGCAGCCATGTAGGTGTGGGCGATGCCGGTGGGGCAGGCGGTGATGGCCAGGATCCGGGGGCCGGCCTGGGCGGGAACGGAAGTCTCCTGGGGCTTCTCCTCCGCCGTCTCTTGGGCGGCGCCGTACTTGGCGGTCTCAAACTTGTCAATGACGGCCATGAAGGCGTCGGCGTCCTGAGCCTGGCGCAGCTGGGCGGAGAAATCCGGATCCATCAGCAGCACCATCAGGTGGGACAGGATCTCCAGATGCAGATCCCCGTCCATGGGAGCGGCAATCATAAAGAACAGATCGGAGGGCTGGCCGTCCATGGCGCCGTAGTCCACACCCTCCTTCAGGATGCAGGCCGCCAGGCTGGGGGCGCTGACACAGTCGCTCTTGGCGTGGGGCACCGCGATGCCCGCCTCAATGGCGGTGCTGGTCTGGGCCTCCCGGGCCAAAATGGCCTTCTTGTAGGCCTCCCGGTCCGTAAGGCAGCCGCCCTTGGCCTGGAGGTCCACCAGCAGGTCGATGGCGGATTCCTTATCCCGGGCCTGGGCGCCCAGGGCGATCTTGTCTCGGCTGAGCAGATCAACGATTCGCATAAAACCAATCTCCTTTTTGCAATGTATTAAAAGGTATTTAACAAAGCCATAATCTGATCTCCGGTGGCCAGGCCGTCGGAGAAGGCGGTGGCACTGCCAGCGGCGGCGCCCAGACGCTGGGCATAGGCGTAATCCCCGGTCTTGAGCCAGCCGGCCACGAATCCGGCCACCATGGAGTCCCCGGCGCCTACGGAGTTGCGCACCTGGCCCTTGGGCACCCCCAGCCGGTGGCAGCCGCCGGTCTCGTCCACCAGCAGGGAGCCGTCCCCGGCCATGGACACCAGCACATTCCGGGCCCCCCGCTGCTGCAGCTGGATGGCGCAGTCCCGGATCTCCTCATCGGTGTTCAGGGTGCGGCCGAAAATCTCCCCCAGCTCCAGATTGTTGGGCTTGATCAGGAAGGGATGGTAGGGCAGCACGTTGCACAGCAGATCCCGGGTGGCGTCCACCACGAAATGGATGCCCCGGCCCTCCAGCCGGGCCAGAATCCGCTCGTAGATGTCCCCGGGCAGGGTAGAGGGCACGGAGCCGGAGACGATGAGCACGTCATCCCGCTCCAGCTTGTCCAGCTTCTGGAACAGCCGGTCCAGGGCGGCGGCGTCAATATTGGGGCCCTGGCCGTTGATCTCGGACTCCTGATCCGCCTTGATCTTCACGTTGATCCGGGTCAGCCCCTGATCCAGCCAGATAAAATCGGTCCGGATGCCTTCCCGGCGCAACCCCTCCTCCAGGGCCTGGCCGGTAAAGCCCGCCAGGAAACCCAGGGCTACGTTGTCCACCCCCAGATGGCTCAAAACGGTGGAGACGTTGATGCCCTTGCCCCCCAGCTGGATCTCCTCCCGGCTGGTGCGGTTCACTCCCCCCACTTGGAAGCCGTCTACCCGCACCACATAGTCCAGAGCGGGGTTGAATGTGACGGTATAAACCATAGGATTATAAAACCTCCTTGACGATGGTATGCTCCAGATATGCCCGATCCGGCAAATGGTCGGTGATGATACTGGCCTTTTCCAGGGGCAGCACCGAGGCGGCGCTCACCGTCTCAAACTTGCTGCTGTCGGCCAGGATGTAAGTGAGATAGGCCCGCTGGGACGCCTTCCGCTTCACCGCCGCCTCCTCCGGGTCCGGGGTGGTGAAGCCCTGGCGCAGGGTGATACCGTTGATCCCCAAAAAGGCCTTGGTAAAGTTGTACCCCTCCAGGTCGGTCAGGGCCTGGGCCCCCACCACAGCGCCGGTGCCTGGCTTCAGCGCGCCTCCCAGCACATAGCCCTGGAGCCCCAGCTCCAGCAGCCGCAGGGCGCAGGCCACTCCGTTGGTGACAAAGGTGGCCTTGGAATGCTTCAGATGCTCCACCATCCGTACGGTGGTGGTGCCCGCATCCAGGTACACCACATCCTCGTCGCTGATGAGCTCCGCGGCGTAGCGGGCGATGCGCTCCTTTTCCGGCTGGTGCATCCGCTCCTTGGTGCCCACGTCGGGCTCCTCCCCCAGGAACTCGCCGCCGCAGGCCACTGCACCGCCGTGGACCTTGCTGAGTTTGCCCTGCCGGGCCAGGGCATTCAGATCCCGGCGGATGGTGGCCTCCGAGGCCCCCGTCAGCTCACACAGCCGGGGCACTCCCGCCGCCCGGTGCTCCTCCAGCTCCTGAAGAATGATCTCAAATCTCTGTTCCGCCAACATGTCTGGCCCCTCCATTCCACGCAGATTTGATTCTCTTTATTTTGTGCTCTCACTATAACACCGTATTCAATCAAAATCAATCTTTTCAATCAATTTCAATCACAAAAAATCACCTGGTTTTTTGTGCATTTTGAATAGTGCTCTCCAACAGACCCCCCAAGCCTCTCCAGCACCCCTGGAACAGCAGCAAAAACACGCCCTGGGAGTGGTCAGCCTCCCAGGGCGTGGATTCAATCAAATTCAATCAAGTTGTCAGTTTTTATTAGGCAGCACCGCGGCGATGGCGGCAGCCAGGGCGTTGATGGGCATGGTCTGAAGAATAATGTTGCCGGGGCCGGTGACCACGGTGTGGAATACGCCTTCCCCGCCGAAGAACATGTTTTTCACGCCCTTCACCGTCTGAATATCCAGGGAGCAGGAGGCGTCCATCATGGCCAGATTGCCGGTGTCCACGATCATCTGCTGGCCGGGAGCCAGAGAATACTCCTCCCCGTGGCCGTCAATCTCGATGAAGGCCATACCGTTGCCGGAGAGTTTCTGCATAATGAAGCCCTCGCCTCCGAAGAAGCCGGCCCCCACTTTATTCTGGAAGAACACCGACAGCTCCACCCCGGGCTCCGCCGCCAGGAAGGCGGATTTCTGCACCACCACCGGCCGGTCCGGCGTGATGCGCACCGCCCGGACGACGCCGGGAAAGCTGGAGGCAAAAGCGATCATGCCGGGGCCTCCTCGGGCGGTATAAATGTTCTGGAAAATGCTCTCTCCGGAGAACAGGCGGCCGAACACCTTGCCCACGCTGCCGCCGGCGGAGGTCTGCATCTCCATATTGGGGGTCATCCAAACCATGGAGCCCCGTTCTGTGATCATGGCCTCTCCGTTTTCCAGTTCGCAAATGACAACCGGAGTGGGCTCGCCTTTAATCGAATACCTCATACTGTAACCCTCACCTTTCTAGTTTCATTTGTATGCTGTCAACCGGGGATATAGCATGGTTCGATTATACTAAATATTTTTACGCCCTACAAGCCGAAGCGGCGAAAAAAGGCGAATTTTCCTCCCTCATAGTGGGGGGTGCCCAGTACGAGGTGCGCAAGCTGTCGGAGCGGCTGAAGTTCGGCTTCCGCCAGTCCATCATAAACGGCCATGTGCTAGGCAACGACCGGCTCTGGGGCTACGACAACAGGGACTGCAAACTCACCGTCAACCCGGAGCAGGCCCGGGTGGTGCGGCTCATCTTTGAGCTGTACGCCACCGGGCGATACGGGGTGCGCTCCCTGTCCCGGGAACTGACGGCCTGGGGTTTCAGCAGCCTGGAGCCCCCCCTTCAACCAGGTCACCATCCGCCACGTGCTCACCGACCCCAAATACAAGGGCTGGTACTGCGGCAACAAGACCCGGTCTCTGGATTACCGCACCAAGAAGCAGGTTTCCCCGCCCCGGGAGGAGTGGGTGATGTACCGGGATCCGGAGATTCCCGCCATTGTCTCCAAGGCGCTGTGGGATCGGGCCAACGCCATCTTCCGCGCCCGCAGCGCCCGCTCCAGGGCCCACGGCCAGGGGGGCGGGGTCAAATACCCTTACAGCGGCAAGATTTTCTGCGGCCTGCACTGGGACAGCTTCCACCGCCAGTGTCTGCACACCCGGCAGGGGGGGCAGCGAATACTGGCGCTGCAAGCGCTACCGGAACCATGGAAAGGCGGGCTGTCCCCTGCCGGCCCTCCGGAGCCGGGAACTGGACGCGGCGCTGGAGGTAATGTTCCATCTGAAGTCGGGCCAGCAGGTGCCGGTCCATCTTAGCCGCCGTCACTTTTCCTTTCAACTGCCGGAACCGGCGGCCTCCGCGCCCAAGCCCGCCCCCTAGCCTCCGGGATCTCCACCACCTGTTGTCCCGCCCCCGGCGCTGATGCGCCGGGGGCGGGTTATGGTATTGATTTAAATTTTGTGGGATACAGCGAAGGCGGTGCGGTTGCACTCCACAATGGTGCCGGGCCGCTTGCAGTCGCCAATCATATAGAAGCGGGGCGCCGTGCCATAGAAGTCCATGGCCTCCTGGGTCCGGGCTCTCATGCCGGCGGAGATGACGATACTGTCGGCGGGCAGGGTGACCTCCTCCCCGCTCTGGCTGCGGTAGGTAACCCCCTCCGGAGAGACGGCGGTGACAGTGGCATTGCAGACGCTGTGGAAGTTGGGCTCTGCCTCCCACACATCCCGGAACATGGCCCGGTAATGGATCTTGGTGGCGTCGGCAGCCAGCTCCCCACGCATCTCCACCACGGTGGCGTTGTGCCCCTTCTGGGCCAGCAGCAGGCCGGCCTCAGTGCCCACTTCGCCGCCGCCGATGATCACCACATTTTTGCCCAGCTCTTCATTGTAAATAAAGGCATCGGCAGCATAGTACACCTTGACGCTGTCCACCCCGGCGATGGGGGGCTTGGCAGGCAGTGCTCCCAGGGCGGCGATGACCACGTCGTACTGCTCCTGCCGGACCATCTCAGGGGTGGCGGCGGTGTTCAGCTTCACGGTGATGTTGGGCCGTTTACCCACCTGGGCGATCAGGAAATCCTTGTACTCCTTCAGCGTCCACTTAAAGGGGGCGTAATCGGCGTGTTTGATCATGCCTCCCAGGCTGTCGCTGGCCTCATAGAGGGTGACCTGATGGCCCCGGTCCGCCAGGTACATGGCGCAGCGCATACCCGCCGGGCCGCCGCCGATCACCGCCACCCGCTTGCCTGCTTCGGAGGGCTCCACCAGGGAGTCAATGCGGTGCTCCAGCCCAATGATGGGGTTGACGGAGCAGACGGAGATAAAGGGATCCGCGGGGCCCCGGCCGTGGCACTTGTTGCAGCGCAGGCAGGGCACAATGTCCTCGCCCCGGCCCTCCTCCACCAGCTTGCCGTAGTCGGGATTGGAGATCCAGGCCCGGGCCATGGCCACCATGTCGATCTTGCCCTCGGCTATGGCCTTGTCGCAGGTCTCCGGATTGTGGTAGCCTCCCACACTGGAGACAATGAGTCCCGGCACATTCCGTTTGATGTAGGCGGCGTCCTCCAGGAAGGGGGTCTCCAGCAGATTGAAGGAGGTAGGATGGTTCTCATACCCCTCGGAGGCCCGGATCTGGACGATGTCGATATACTTCTTGGCCTCATTCAGGAAGACGCAGCTGTCATCCAGGGTGTAGCCCCCCTCCACATCGCGACCGCTCCACAGAATTTCAATCAGCATTCCGTTGCCCACGGCCTCCCGGACCGCCTTCAGCACCGCCAGGGGGAATTTCATGCGGTTTTCCAGGCTGCCCCCCAGATCGTCAGTGCGGAAATTGGTGAGGGGAGAGAAAAATTTCACCGGCAGGGTGCCCCGATAGGCCATATGGATGCTCACCATATCATAGTTGAGCATCTTCAAAATCCGGGCCTGCTCCACATAGGAGCGGATGATCTTATCCAGGGTCTCCCGGTCGTAGGTGTCGGGCAGGGAGTGGGCGTCCAGCCACTCGATCTCAAATCCCTCCTGCTGGGGCACATCAAAGGGCTTGGTCACGTCTCCCGTGTCGCCGTTGACACCGGCAGACTGCTCCACCTTGGGCCCAATGGGCTTCATCAAGGGGTAGCCGGAGGGGGGGCCCTGGAAGATGGACATGGCGGCGATGGAATCATGGTAATGGATGACGTCCGCCAACTGCATCAGATAGTTCTGGCAGTTGCAGTCATAGAGATCGTAGTCGGGAAAATGGCCGAAATCCATGTCCATAGGAAACTGCTTTCCGATGGTGTGGTTATTGATGCCCATGCAGGCCACCTCTGCCGCACCCCGGGCCTTGTTGGCATAGTGGGCGATGACACCCTCCGCCGGATAGGGCTCGGGGCCCTGCAGGAAGTGGGGCAGCGAATTGGACGCGATCATGCGGTTTTTGAACACGAACCCTCTCACACGAAGGGGGGCGAGCAGATGCTCATACTTGGGCTTGGCCATATTGACTCCTCCTGTATCAGACACTTCATTTTCTTCCATTGATCAACGTCAGCCCCTGGGGCTGGCGCTGATAAACGGGGGTCGGACGAACTGCTTCGTCCGACCCTGTTTTGGCTGAATTTACGGTCGACAGCCGGTTACTGGATGTCCAGGCCCAGATACTCGCTGGTGGCGGCCAGGATGGTCTCCATCTGGTCGGACACACCGGCGGTTTCAGCGGCAGCCCGGCAGTCAGCGTAGGACTGCTCGAAGAAGATCTGCTGCTCCTGGGCGGTCTCCTCCTCGGAGAGGTAGTACACCTTGCCGCCGGCCTCTTCCACGGTGGTGATGGCGTCGGTCTCACCCTGGGCGTTCAGCTCCAGGGAATACTCCTGGGTCTCCTGAGCGGCCTCATAGAACAGCGCCTGGGTATCTTCGTTCAGGCTGTTCCAGGTGTCGGTGTTCACCAGCCACCAGTTGCCGAAGGCATACTGATTGTTGATCAGGACATAGGGGGCAACCTCCTGCCAACTCATGGAGATGCCGGGGGCAAAGGCCATCTGAGTGCAGTCGATGACGCCCTTGCTCAACTGGTCATAGCAATCCCAGGGCATGGTGCTGGTGGTGTTGAAGCCCAGAGCCTCATAGCAGGCCAGGTTGGAACCCACGCCCAGCACCAGGCCGGCCTTGGTGGCATCCGCCAGGGAGGAGTACTCGTTCTTGAAGAAGTAGGCGTTGCCGCCGCCGGCGTTCAGGCCCAGAGCCACCACGCCGTTGTTGGCCATCTCATCGGCGATGAGGGTGGCAGTCTCCTCGTTCTCAAAGGCGATGTAGTTGGCATAGTCCAGTGCGTCCTGCTGGGAGCCATACACGAAGCTGGGGAAGTTGGTCAGGGGCAGCTGAGCGGTGAACTCAGAGGTACCGGTCATGCACATATCCACAGCACCGGAGCCCACAAAGTCCAGATTCTCGGCGGAGGAGCAGAGGGTGCCGCCGTAGGAGATGTCAAACTGCACCGCGCCGCCGGACTTCTCGGTGATGTAGTCGGTGAAGTGGGCCACCAGCATGCCGCCGGTGTCCGCCTCGTTGTTGGCCACGGTGAAGGTCAGGGTGACGTTGTCATAGGACGCATCGCTGGACGCGTCACTGGAAGCGTCACCGGTGGAAGACGTGTCACCGCCGGAAGTGCTGCTGTCGCCGGAACTGCCGGTGCTGGAAGCGGACTGAGTGCCGCCGCAGCCGGCCAGCGCCAGCACCATAACCAGTGCCAGCATAAGAGCCAAGATCTTTTTCATGTGATTGTTCCTCCTTTTTTATGGTTGCAATGATACTAACGCCGCAGGGTCGGCGTATCTCACGGTAATCCCATCAGGTGGGGGATCAGCTCTACAATCTGTGGGAAGGCGCCCATAATCAGCACCGCCACCACATCCACACAGAAGAAAGGGATGCAGCCGGAGAAAATTTCCATAGGCTTGATCCGCAGCGCGTTGGACACGGCAAACACGTTCATGCCGATAGGGGGCGTCATACCGGCCACATCGCACATCATAACCAGCAGTACGGTGATGACATAGGGGTTATAGCCCAGGCTGGTGAGCAGCGGGAACACGATGGGCACGGTGATGATAATAGTGGAAGGGATGTCCATCACGCAGCCGCAGAAGATGTAGAACAGCACCACCAGGCAGAAAATGGCGAAGGCGGGCAGATGGGTGGAGACAATGGCGTTGGCCACCGTGTCCGCCAGGTGAGTCAGGGTGACAAAGCGGCTGAAAATGCTGCCCGCCACGATGATGGGGAACATGCCTGCGTTCATCACGGCGCCGTCCCAGACACAGTGCCAGATCTCCTTCAGAGGCACCCGCTTGATGAGGGCGTAGATCAGCAGCGCCACCGCAGCCACCGCACCGGCTACCGTGGAGGAGAACCAGCCGCTCATGGTGCCGCCGATGATGAGCACAAACACCAGGACAATGGGAATCAGGTGCCGCAGGGAGGCAATCTTCTCCTTCACGGAAACCTTGGGCATATCCTTGGTGGGGGGCGCCTTGTCCGGCCGGATGGTGATGACGATCTTGATGGCAATGCACAGCAGAATGATCATCAGAATGCCCAGGGACAGGCCGTACATCAGAGCGGTACCAATGGACACATCGGTTACCAGGCACCACATAATGATGGGCACACTGGGGGGAATCAGCGAGGACAGGCAGCCCGCGCCGGTGATGGTGCCCAGGGAGAGCTTCCGGTCATAACCGTGGCGCTGCAGTTCGGGCATGGCGATCTTGCCGAAGACCACGTTGCCCGCCACGGAGATACCCGAGCAGGCGCCGAAGGCCGCGTTGGCTCCCACCACCGTGAACAGCAGGCCGCCCCGGACCCGGCCCAGCCACTTATGCAGGGCGTTAAATGCGCCCTCCGCTATGCCGGTTACTCCCGCCAATGTTCCCACCAACATAAATAGTGGTAGCACTGCGTAGGAGTAGGACGCACCTAATGTAAATGGCGCCTGAGTCAGCTGGACAAACACCATTTTGGCGCCGCCGCAGAGATAAAAACCTACAATGGAACAGCTGAGCATGGAGACGAAGATGGGCACGCCCACCAGAATCAGACCCACCATGATCAGGAACATAATAATGCCGATTGCCGACGCACTCATGACGGATCCTCCTCTCTCTTCTGCTGGTCGTCCCCGTCCTCCAACTCATCAAAGTTGGCCGGAGCCGGAGGCGGCGTATAGCCCGCCCGCTCCTCCCGGGGGATGATGAACTCCCGGATGGCGCACCACAGCATGGCCACCGCCAGGGTAATAAAGCCGATGGCCACAATGGCCGCGAAGGGCCAGACCACAAAGGCCGTTCTGGCCTGGGACGACTTGGCCATGGTGGCGAACTTGTCCATGGTCAGAACCACCTCCCGCCAACCGATGAAGGTGCACACGGCGGTTCCCAGAAGATAGGCCAGGAACATAATGACTTGCTGCACCAACTTGGGAAACTTGTCCAACAGCAGGTCAATACTGGTGTGGCCCCGCTCCACCTGGATAAAGGCGATGGCCAGGAATACCACGGGAATGTTCAGATAGGTGACCATCTCAGTGGCGTTGGCGATGCCGAATTTGAACAGCTTTGTGGTCAGCACATTGGCGGTACACAGCACAGCCACGGCAATCAGCGCCACCGCCGAAACGTAGGACAGACCTTTGAACACATAGAACACGCCCCGGTCAATCTTCTTGACCAAGGTGAGATCCCTGCCCTGTTCTCTCTCCATTTTCACTCCTCCTTTTCTTTGCGGGCGACAATTCTTTGTGACTATTCACATCAAATTCACCCAAATATCAAGGTCATTTTAGCGATTCAGACAAATGATGTCCAGAACGAATGCCGTCGGGTCCCATACGCTTTCCGAATCGTGTTCCCCCAGTTTGAATGATAGACCCTGTACATTTTTCGACAATTATGCTATGCTGAGACAAACAATACGCCCCAAGGAGGCGACGGGAATGACCACGGAACAGATGCGATTTTTTCTGGAAGCCGCCCGTCTGCTGAACTTTACCGCAGCGGCGGAAGCCCTCTATACCACCCAGCCCACCCTGTCCCGGCAGATCATGAATCTAGAAAAAGAACTGGACATCCAGCTCTTTGTCCGCCGAAATAACACCGTGTCCCTCACTGCCGCCGGCATGGAGTTTTACACAGGCCTGTCCAAGATCTACGCCGACTACATCGAGCTGACCGGCCGGGTGCAGCACATCGGCCAGGGCATCAGCGGCGTATTGCGGGTGGGACTGATGGAGGATCAGCTGCTCAACAAAACCCTGTCCAGAGTGATTCAGCGGTTTCAGCAGATGCACAGCAATGTGGCCATTCAAATCAGCTGCATGTCCATCAACTCCATTCGAAAGCAGCTGCTGGAGGGCACCCTGGACATCGGGGACGTAATGAAAACCCGCAACGCCGAATTCAGCCAGATGACCCCCATTCTCCAGTGGAACGAATCGGCCCATCTGGCCATTCAGAAGGGACTGTGTCCTCCATCCCTCTCCATCATCCACGAGAAGGAGCTGAAGGAGATTCTGAGCCGGCACACGCTGCTGCTCCCATCCCTGGGCAATTTTGGGGAGGCCGACGACGACCGGCCCATCGAACGCTGGGTGATGGCCAACAATCTGGCGGATTTTCACCCAAAAGTGCAATTTGTGGAGAACATCCGGGACCTGCCCCTGTACATCTGTTCCGGCCTGGGGGTGTCCATGGTCAACGAGACTCCCATGATCAGCATTGATCCCCGGGTGCAGCTGATCCCGGTGGACACTCACCCACCGTATAGTAAAATGGTGGTCTATCATCCCGACAACAAGAACCCGCTGCTGCCCGCCTTTCTCAAACTATTCGAAACAGAAAAGAGTGAATGACTATGACTATGCTCACCCCCCTTCACCAAGGTATCACCGTCCCCGACGTGGACGCCGCCGCCAAGTGGTATCAGGACGTTTTTCAGTTTGAAGTCATCAAGGATGAATACGCTGAAGCTCTGAACTGTCACATTATCTTTTTGCGCTCCGGCGACTTTGAACTGGAGCTGTTTCAATACCTGGGCTCCGACGGCAAACCCCTGCCGGCGGAGCGGACCGTTCCCAATGAGGACATCAAGACCTGCGGCACCAAGCACGTGGCCTATCAGGTGGCGGACATGGCCGGCATGATGGCCCATCTCCGGGAAAAGCAGGTGGACATTGCCGCCGGCCCCTTCCCCATGGGCGGTGACACCATTTGCTTCATCCGGGACAACTCCGGCATTCTGCTGGAGCTCATTGAAAAGGGAAAATAAACCCCACGAAGGCTCCGGCTGTGCCCATAGATCGGGCGCAAGCTAGAATTGCCACCCATTCTGAACCCCAAGGGGCGGAGAATCTTTCCCACAAGGACGCATGCGAAGAAAAGATTCTTCGCCGACGCTGAGGAGACAGAAACCGGGGCTGTTGCGTTGCAACAGCCCCGGCTTTGTTATCCCCGGCGGCGGCCTGGACGGCCCCTCACCTTACTCCATTCGTGCCTTTCCACTTTTTAAAGCGTTTGGTTTCCATACTCCTCCCAGTGGACCCGGTCCCGCTCCCATCTGGCTTCCCGGTCCGCCGGGAACTGCTCCCGGACCGGGTAGCCCAGGGCCAAAATGGAGTGGGGGACCAGGGATTTTGGCAGCTGAAACAGCTCTGTCTGCCGCCGGACCCGGTCCATCTGGGGCCAAGTGCCCAGCCAAACGCCGCCGATGCCCAGGGCGTAGGCCGCTAACAGCATATTTTGGCCGGCGATGGCCCCGTCAATGATCCAGTAGTCCGGGGCGGGAGAAAAGGCCCGCTCCAGATCTCCGCAGATCAGGATGCCCGTATCCGCCCCCAGTAGGGGCCGGGCAGGATCTCCGTTGGCCCGGGCCATTTGGGCCAGCCGTTCCTTGTCCCGCACCACCACAAAAGCCCAGTCTCGGGCGTTTACACAGCTGGGGCCGCTCATCCCTGCCGACAAAATGGTGCGCAGATCCTCCCGGCTGATAGTCCTGTCAGAAAACTGCCGGACACTTTTTCGGCTAAAAATGGCCTTTAACAGTTCCATGCTTGTCCTCCTTTGTAAAAATAAAAAGAGCAGCGCTTATCAACTGGACTTACGTGATAAAACACTACTCGTTTCTTGGCTATTTTGGTTATCATTTGAATTATAATGCCACCTTTTGACGGTGTCAAGCGCCCCTATAGTTCCGTTATGCGCAAAAGAGCTGCAACAACGCCTTCGCAGCACATCTTCTTCACTATGTGCGCCACCAGCCGCAGGTTGTGCTCGATGAGCTTGTTCCGGGCGGCCATGTCTCCGGCCCCGGCCTGCTCCAGCAACACCTGCTCCTCCTCCGGCTTCAGCGGCCTGGGGGAAGGAGCCCCCGGTGTTCATCCGCAGGGTAAAGAAATTCCCTTGAAAGAGCAGAAGGGCCAAAACGGATAGCATATGCGTCAACTCCTTTTTCATGAGTGACCTATCTTATTCCCCTACCGTATGTCCCAATACCTCCCGGCCCAGGACAAAAACACATTAAAATTGGGACAAAGCACCATGAAAAACCCCCCTCGACTCTGGACACCGGCCCAGTCCCCGCCTACAATGAAGCCATCCTAAGTTTGGTGAGAGAAGGAGGTCTTTTATATGAAATGGTTCCGACGGCTGGCGGCCCTGGTGTTGGGGCTGATGCTGATCCTGTCCCTGGGGGGCTGCGGCGGGAACGGGGATGAGCGGGAGATCCGCGCCACCCTGAACTCCTTTGCCTCTGCCTGCCAGCAGCTGGATCTGAACGCCATGTTGGACTGCATGTCCCCGGACGCCGCCACCCCCCTCCGGGGCGGCGCCTCGCTGATGGGTACCCTGACCGGCAAAACCCCCGAGGAAATTTTGGACCAGGCGGTGCCCTTCCTCTTTGGAGACGATTACGCCTCCAGCGACTTTCTCCGCTCCCTGCGGCTGAAGGTGGAGGACATCGCTGTGGCGGAGGATACCGCCACCGCCCTGTGTACCCTCTCCTACACCCTGGAGGGGGAGAAAAAAGAGCGGGACATGTCCATCCAACTGGTGAAGCTGGAGGTGGAGGGCGAATCCGGCTGGTACATTTCCAGCCTGAATTGACCCACCGGCCCCGCAAAAGGGAGCGCATTAACCGGTATTTCCCTGTCATTCTGAGCCCGGAGAGCGAAAAATCTTTCCTACGAGGACAAATGCAAGGAAAAGATCCTTCGCTGACGCTCAGGATGGCAAACAGAGGGGCTGTTGCAGTATTTTGCAACAGCCCCTTTCCTTTGCAGTTTAACAGCCTTATTGGATTCGCTTGGCCAGAATAAGCCGCCGCAGGGCCTCCACCGCCACCCGGATGGCGGCGTCGGTGTCGTGGCTCTCGGTCTGATCCAGCCCGGCCTTCTCCCGCTCCTGGTTCCAGATCACATGGAAGCAGCTGCCGCAGCGCACCCCCAGGGAGGCGGCCACGGTGAACAGGGCGGCAGACTCCATCTCGCTGGCCAGCACCCCCAGCCGCTTCCAGGCCTCCCACTTCTGTTCCAGCTCCCAGCTCACCGGCATCCGGCCCGGGGAGTGCTGGCCGTAAAAGGAGTCCTTGCACTGGACCACCCCCACCTTGCAGTCAAATCCCAGGTCCCGGGCGCTGGCGGCCAGGGCGGTTGTCACTTCAAAATCCGCCACGGCGGGGAACTCAATGGGGGCGTACTCCCGGCTGGTGCCCTCCATCCGCACCGCGCCGGTGGCCACCACCACGTCGCCGCTGCGGACATCCAGCCGGATGCCCCCGCAGGTGCCGATGCGGAGGAAGGTGTGGACCCCAATCTGGTGGAGTTCCTCCATGGCAATGGCGGCGGAGGGGCCGCCGATGCCGGTGCTCACCACGCTGACCTTTTCCCCCTCCAGCGTTCCCGTCCAGGTGGTGAACTCCCGGTTGGAGTGGACAAAGGCGGGGTTGTCAAAATAGCCGGCGATGGCTTGGCACCTGCCCGGATCCCCGGGCAGAATGCACCAGCCTCCCGCATCCCCGGGGCCCAGCCCGATGTGATACTGCACTTCCCGCTTGGTCATATCCATATTTTAGCGCTCCTTTCCCCTCCCCTTTTCGGGGGGACTCCGGTCTTTTTCGCTGTTAAAATAAGTATAATACCCCAAACCTCCTATTTCAACTGAATGAAAAGCAACTTGTCAGACAAGTCAAAAATACATTTACGAAAGTTTTTTTCCTTTTTTCTCTTGCAAATAACGACTTGACTTGCTAAAATAGGCTTGTCATTTGGGAGTCGTTTTTATCCGACTCCCTGTTTTTAAGTAAGGAGATGGGATATTTGCAAAACTATTTCTGGATTGGTTTCCTCGGCGCTGTCATTGCCGGCCTGTTTGCCATCATTCAGGCTAAGAAGGTACTGAGCTACTCCGAGGGCACCGACAAGATGAAGAAGATCGCTTCTTCCATCCGTCAGGGCGCTAACGCCTACCTGAAGCATCAGTACACCACGGTGGCCAAGGTGTTTGCAGTGGTCTTTGTGATCCTGCTGATCATCGCCTTTGCCTCCAACGGCAAGATGCTGTCCAAGTTCACCCCCTTTGCCTTTGTCACCGGCGGCGTGTGGTCCATGCTGGCGGGCTTCATCGGCATGAAGATCGCCACCAATGCCAACGCCCGGACCGCTCAGGCCGCCTCTGAGAGCCTGAACCGGGGCCTGCGGGTGGCCTTCTCCTCCGGCTCCGTCATGGGCTTCACCGTGGTGGGCCTGGGCATGCTGGACATTTCCATCTGGTTTGCCATCCTCTACTTCGGCTTCGGCATCCAGGATGCCACCACCCTGGGCAACATCATGGTCATGAACGGCATGGGCGCCAGCTTTATGGCTCTGTTCGCCCGTGTGGGCGGCGGCATCTACACCAAGGCCGCCGACGTGGGCGCCGACCTGGTGGGCAAGGTTGAGGCCGGCATCCCCGAGGATGACCCCCGCAACCCCGCCACCATCGCCGACAACGTGGGCGATAACGTGGGCGACGTGGCCGGCATGGGCGCTGACCTGTATGAGTCCTATGTGGGCTCCATCCTGGCCACCTTCGCCCTGGGCGCCACCGCCGGCTACGGCTTCAACGGCATGATCCTGCCCCTGGCCATCGCCGTGGCGGGCATCATCTGCTCCATCATCGGCTCCTTCCTGGTCCGCACCAAGGAGAACGCCTCCCAGTCCGCTCTGCTGAAGAGCCTGCGTACCGGCACCTACACCGCCGCCGTGCTCTCCGCCATCGTGTCCGCCGTGCTGTGCAACCTGATTCTCACCGAGAACCAGTGGGGCGTCTTCGTGGCCATCCTCTGCGGCCTGATCGGCGGCTGCGCCATCGGCTACTTCACTGAGTACTACACCTCCGACACCTACAAGCCCACCCAGAAGCTGGCCGCCTCCTCTGAGACCGGCAGCGCCACCGTCATCATCGGCGGTATCTCCCTGGGCCTGAAGTCCACCCTGGCCTCCATCCTGATCGTGGCCGTGGCCGTGCTGGTGAGCTATTTCGCCGCCGGCGGCACCGTCTCCATCGTGGACGCCAACGGCCTGTTCACCGAGGCCTTCAACAAGGGTCTCTACGGCATCGGCATCGCCGGCGTGGGCATGCTGTCCACCCTGGGCATTACCCTGGCCACCGACGCCTACGGCCCCGTGGCCGACAACGCCGGCGGCATCGCCGAGATGGCCGGCCTGCCCGAGGAAGTGCGTGAGCGCACCGACGCTCTGGACTCCCTGGGCAACACCACCGCTGCCACCGGCAAGGGCTTTGCCATCGGCTCCGCCTCTCTGACCGCTCTGGCTCTGCTGGTGTCCTACGTCAACATCGTCCAGACCCAGACCCCCGAGGTGCTGAACTTCACCCTCACCAGCCCCACCGTGCTGGTCGGTATGTTCATCGGCGCCATGCTGACCTTCGTCTTCTCCGCCTTCACCATGAGCGCGGTGCAGACCGCCGCCCAGTCCATCGTGGTGGAGGTCCGCCGTCAGTTCAAGGAGATCGCCGGCATCATGGAGTACAAGGCTGACCCCGACTACGGCCGCTGCGTCTCCCTGTGCACCAAGGGCGCCCTCCACGAGATGGTGGTGCCCGCTCTGCTGGCCATCATCGTGCCCATCGTCACCGGTCTGGTGCTGGGCCCCGTGGGCGTGGTTGGCCTGCTGGGCGGCGTCTCCGTCACCGGCTTCGCCATGGCCGTGTTCATGTCCAACGCCGGCGGCGCCTGGGACAACGCCAAGAAGTACATCGAGTCCGGCCACCACGGCGGCAAGGGCTCCGACTGCCACAAGGCCGCCGTCGTGGGCGACACTGTGGGCGACCCCTTCAAGGATACTTCCGGCCCCTCCCTGAACATCCTGATCAAGCTGTGCTCCACGGTCTCCATCGTGTTCTCCGGTCTGATCGTGGCCTTCAACGTGATCGGCCTGCTGTAATCCGTATCATCTGAATCTCTCCCCGCTGTCACCTCCGGTGGCGGCGGGGAGTTTCTTTTTTCCTCGTCTCTGCCTCGCCCCTTTTCCCTCCTCCCGGCCGCTTTACCCTTGTAACGCATTGAAAAACATGATAAAATAATTGTTGTATTTAAAATCGGAGGACTTTTTGCGCCCGTCCTCCTGTCTCCATAGACCCTGAACGAAAGATGGTGTACAAGCATGATTTCAGTTTCCAACCACAGCGTCGTGTATGAAAACGGCGCCTTCCGCCCCGCCTCCGAGGCCGACAAGGCCGCGGGCCGGAGCAAGACCATGGCCTACGGCATTCTGGCCAGCCACAACCACTCCGGCAACATGGACGCCCTGCAGCTCAAGATGGACGCCATGGCCAGCCATGACATCACCTATGTGGGCATCATCCAGACCGCCCGGGCCTCCGGCCTGAAGCAGTTCCCCCTGCCCTATGTGCTCACCAACTGCCACAACTCCCTGTGCGCCGTGGGCGGCACCATCAACGAGGA
>CABRZO010000023.1 GCA_902475455.1 uncultured Eubacteriales bacterium | reverse complement strand
CAGCACTTGCTGATCCGACAGGTGGTATTCCTCCTGGAGGGCCAGCAGCAGGCCGGGCACCACGCCGGAGGAGCCGGCGGTGGGGGCAGCCACGATGAGGCCCATGGAGGCGTTGACCTCCAGCACCGCCATGGCATAGGTCACCGCCCGCTGGAGCACCGGGCCGCAGATACTCTGTTTCGCATCGGCGTGGGCGGCCAGATGCTGGGCCTCCCCGCCGATGAGCCCGCCCATGGAGGGCACCGGCCGCTCCAGCGGAATGGTGGCGGACCGGCGCATGATCTCCAGCACCCGGGCCATGCGCTCCATCACCGCCTGCCGGGTGGTCTCTCCCTCATCACATTCCCGGCACAGCATGACCTCCGAGATGGGGCAACCCTCCTGCCGGCACAGCTCCAGCAGCTCCTTGGCGTTTTTAAAATCCATGGTATCCCCTCCTCAGGGCTGTACGATCATCACATCCCGGATATAGCCGTTGGTTTTCAGCTGCCCGGCAATGCCCTCCGGCAGGGCCCCGTCGGACTCGATGATGCTGTAAGCCGTGTCCCCCTTGCCCTCCCGGAACAGGCGCATAAAGGCGATGTTCACGTTGTGGTCGCTGAGCACCCGGGTGATATGGGCCACCACCCCGGGCTTGTCCTGATGCACTGCGATGACGGCGGCATACTCGCCGCTGAAGTCCACCGCCACGCCATTGATGCGGACAATGCGCATCTTGCCGCCCCCCAACGACTCTCCCCGCACCGTCATCACCCGGCCGTCGGCATGCTCCATCCGGATGTCCACGGTGTTGGGATGGACCTCCTGCTCCGTCTCATCGGTGCGGAAGCTGAATTCCAGCCCCTGCTGCTCCGCAATCCGGAAGGAGTCCCGGATCCGCAGATCGTCGGTGCCAAAACCCAGGATGCCCCCCAGCAGAGCCCGGTCGGTGCCGTGGCCTTTGTAAGTCTTGGCAAAGGAGCCGTAGAGGGTGAACTCCACCTTCTTCAGGGGCGGCGAGAGCAGCTTGTGGGCCACGTTGGCGATGGCGGCAGCCCCGGCGGTGTGGGAGCTGGAGGGGCCCACCATGTTGGGGCCCAGCACGTCAAAGACGCTGATAAACGACACAGAATCACTCCTTTACAGGTCTTCCGCCTGCCTTCCAGCCGGTGTTGGCGGCGATGCCTGAGGCACCCCGCTGTTTTCGGTCTCAGTGTAGCATAAGCGCACCGGGCCCGCAAGCGTTGAGGCCCATCCAGGCCCCGGTCAGCTCCTCGGTGCGGAGTCCTGGTTGACCCAGTACACCATTCCGGCTTTTATTGTTCCGTCTGATTCCGGAAAAATTCTCTGGAGCCACAGCGTTGTCCCAACCGTCCCATGCTGTGGCATCCCATAGCCTCTGAGAATGCCCTGGTCTTCCACGCTGGACCCGCCGGTCCTACGCCGAATCTGCCAAACAGGCTGGGTGATTTTTGGGGATTTTATCCCTTTCCTTTCCCGCCTCATTTCATTAGAATACACTTGAGTCAATCCCAGCAACTACTCTGCCCCTGAACGATGCAGGAAAGGAAGGATTTCCAATGAAACGCTCTGAAATCAATCGGGCTTTAAAAGAACTGGAGGCCATGTGCCAACGCTACTGCTGCTATCTGCCCCCCTTCTGCCATTTCACCCCGGAACAATGGCAGCATCTGGGCCACGAGTACGACGAAGTCCGGGACTGCATGCTGGGCTGGGACATCACCGACTACGGCATGGGCAAATTTGACCAACTGGGCTTTTCTCTGGTGACCCTCCGCAACGGCAACCGTTCCGCCCCTGACCACTATCCCAAGGTCTACGCAGAAAAGCTCCTCTATCTGAAGGAGGGCCAGTACGCCCCCAACCACTTCCACTGGTACAAAACCGAAGACATCATCAACCGGGGCGGCGGCAATGTGCTGATCCGGGTGTACAACTCCCTGCCCAATGAGGAGATCGACTACGTCTCCGACGTGACGGTCCATACCGACGGCAGAACCTACACCGTCCCCGCCGGCACCCAGATCCGGCTGACCCCCGGGGAGAGCATTTTTGTCCAGCAGTACCTCTACCACGATTTTTCCGTGGAACCCGGCACCGGGCCGGTGCTGCTAGGTGAGGTGAGCCAGTGCAACGACGACAACACCGACAACCGTTTCAACCCGCCCATGGGCCGCTTCCCGGAGATTGAGGAGGATGAGCCCCCCTACCGGCTGCTCTGCAACGAGTATCCCCCGGCCCCCTGAGGCTGCATAACAAACAGCCGGCGCACCTTTCCAAGAAAGGCGCGCCGGCTGTTAAGCTTGTCGAAAAAGGCCTGGGGCCTTTTTCGACAAAAGAGATGCATGCAGGCCAGCGCTCGATTGCTTGCGCAAAAGTCGCCCTGCCCTGCATGAGAAGAGTCATTTCCGAGGCGCATGTCCTCGGAAATGACAGAATTGGATTCCGTTCCGTCCTCTGCTGAGGACGGAATTCTGTGGAACTGGCAAAACCTATGGTTTTTCGACAGACTGTGTTTTTGTTGTCACTCGGAGCTTTTACCAGTGGTTCCGGCCCGGCTCACTGCCACAGGGGGGTGGGGTAGAGGCCCTGGGCGGCCTTGTCGGCCATGGCCTGGACCACCCCGGGCTTGTCCTCCTGATAGGTGACTCCATACCACTTGTCGGGGCTGGAGAGCACCTTGACGGTGGCCTTGCCCTCTGCCAGCAGGTCCCGGACCACGTTGGGCAGCAGATACTCCCCCTTCATGGGGTTCTCTTTCAGGGCCCCGTCCAGGAAGGCCGGAAACCGCTGCTGGAGCACCTGCACCAGCTCGGGCTGGAAGCCCCACATGTTCATGCTGACCAGGGTATCTTCAGGCAGGTCCACCCAGGTCTTGCCGTCGTCCTCGGTGTAGTGGATGCCGCCGGGGTATTTCTCAATCCGGGTGCGCTCGTTGATGACAGTCAGGTTGCCCTGCTCGTCGGAGGCGCACACGCCCCGGGCCACGCTGCCGTTGTCGGTAACGGTGTTCTTCAGCAGATAGCCCACCATGCAGTAGTCCCCAGCCTCACGGGGCTGGGACAGGTAGTCGTAGAGCTGCTTGAAGCACTCCACCCCGTAGTAGTCGTCGGCGTTGATGACGGCGAAGGGGGCGTCGATGACCTCCCGGCCGGCGGTGATGGCCTGACCAGTGCCCCAGGGCTTGACCCGGCCCTCGGGGACCTGATAGCCCTCCGGCAGGTCCTGCAGGTCCTGATAGGCGTAGCGGACCTCCATATGCTTTTCAATGCGGCTGCCGATCTTGGCCTTGAAATCTTCCTCGATCTCGTGCTTGATGATGAACACCACCGTCTCAAAGCCCGCCCGCCGGGCGTCAAAGACGGAATAGTCCAGAATGACCTCGCCGTTCTGGCCCACCGGGTCCATCTGCTTCAGTCCACCGTAGCGGCTGCCCATGCCCGCCGCCATCACCACCAAAATGGGTTTCTTCATGGAATGTTCCTCCTGTATGCTCTTTTACTTCCGATAACCGTCGGGGTTGTGTTTCTGCCAGTTCCAGCTGTCCCGGCACATGTCCTCCAGGTCCAGCTCCGCCTGCCAACCCAGCATCTGCCGGGCTTTGTCGGCGTTGGCAAAGTAGGCGGGCAGGTCTCCGGGGCGCCGGTCCACATAGACATGGGGCACCGGCACATCGTTGACCCGCTCAAAGGTCTCCACCAGCTGGGTGACGCTGACCCCATGGCCGGTGCCCAGATTGAAGATCTCGGCGCCGGTGTGGGCCATGGCATACTCCATGGCGGCCACGTGGCCCTTGGCCAGGTCCACCACATGGATGTAGTCCCGGATGCAGGTGCCGTCGGGGGTGGGATAGTCGCTGCCGAAGATGCTCAGCTGCTGCCGCTTGCCCGCCGCCACCTGGGTGACGTAGGGCATCAGGTTGTTGGGGATGCCCTCCGGGTCCTCCCCGATCCGGCCGCTGGCATGGGCCCCGATGGGGTTGAAGTAGCGCAGCAGCACCACCGACCACTCCGGATCCGCCCGGGTCACGTCCTGGAGGATTTTCTCGCTCATCAGCTTGGTCCAGCCGTAGGGGCTGGAGCACTCACCGGTGGGCATACTCTCCAGATAGGGGGAGGGGTTCTCCGCGCCGTACACCGTGGCGGAGGAGGAGAAAATCATCCGCTTGACGCCGAAACGCCCCATCACCTCACAGAGGGACAGGGTGGCGTTCAGGTTGTTGTCATAGTATTCCAGGGGTTTTTGTACCGACTCCCCCACCGCCTTCAGACCGGCGAACTGGATGACGCAGTCAATGGGATGGGCCTCAAAAATCTTGGCCACCGCCTCCCGGTCCCGGACATCCACGGGATAAAAGGCAATCTGTTTGCCGGTCAGCTCCTCCACCCGCTTCAAGGCCTCGGCGCTGCTGTTGCAGAGGTTGTCCGCCGCCACCACGTCATAGCCCTTTTCCAGGAATTCCAGGCAGGTGTGGGAGCCGATATAGCCGCAGCCACCGGCAACAAAAACCGTCATTTGTAACACTCCCTACAAAAGTTTGATTCATTATACCGCTTCCGCCGGGTTCTGTCAATTTGTGGTGCTTTTTTCTCGAGATTCCCCCGCAAAGGGGGGGATTTTGTCCCGGGTTTGCCGCAAAAACAGGAGCTGCCGCAAATAGCGACAGCTCCTGTTGTGTCACCCCGAGGGACAGCGAAGGCTCTTTTCAAAGGGCTCTGGGATTCTTCGCCGCTTTGGGGCTCAAAATGACAGGGATTTTCTACTTTGCAACAGTCCTGGGCGCTTATCTGTATCTGACGGCGGTGCCGTAGGCCACCACTTCGCTGGCCCCCTGCATCACCGAGGAGGTGGCGTAGCGGACATTGACCACCGCATCGGCCCCCAGGGCCTGGGCCTCGTCCACCATCCGCTTGGTGGCGATCTGCCGGGCCTCCTCAATCATCTCCCGATAGGCCACAATCTCACCGCCCACCAGGGTCTTCATCCCCGCCATGAAATCCTTGCCGAAATGCTTGGACTGGACCGTGGTGCCCTTCACAATACCCAGGGGTTCCAGTTCCTTGCCGGGCACATAGTCAATAGTAACGAGCAGCATCTTCTTCTCCTCCTTTGATTTCCTTCAGTCGCTGGATCAGCGCCAGGGCCACCCCCGCCACGGGGATCAGGCACATGGCACACAGTCCGATCAGAATCCCAATGGGAATGGGGTCATAAATGGCGGCCCAGATCATCAGGGCCACCACGCACAGCATCAGCAGGGCAAACACCACCGCCGCACAGATGGCGGCCACGGATTTGGCCCGGTGATCCCGGTTCTGTTTGTTCACGAAAACCGTCCCCTCCTTTTCCTTCAGCTCCATCTCCCGAAGCCACTGGTCGGCGTCCAGGGCGTCGTAGTCGGCGCCGCAGTCCCCCAGTCGGGCGCAGAACTCCTGGGCCTCCGCCAGATTCCGCTGCTGTCGGCCCAGCTCCGCCAGCTGCCGCCGCATCCCCTCGCTGAGGGTGAGGCGGCCCGTCTGCATCTGACGGATTTCCTCCAGGGGCAGTCCCAGCTTCCGCATCAGCTTGATCCGCCGCAGGGTGTCCTCTTCCTGGGGGCCATAGCTGCGGTACCCGTTCTGACGGTTCCGCTGGGGGGACAGCAGCCCCTCCTGCTCATAGAAGCGGATGTTCTTGGTGGTCATCCCCACCCGCTGGGCCATCTCGTTGATTTTCAAAGCCGGTCTTGCCTCCTTTCTGTGACTAGCATAAACCTTCCCCCCGGGGGAAGGTCAAGTAAAACATGCCATTTTATCATTTTTTAATTTGCGAATCAAAAATAAATCCCGCCGGCGCAGCTGCGCCGGCGGGATTTTATGCTATCACTTTTCCGCCTTTTCATCCCAGACCGGCACCTGGATCCCGGCCACCTGGGAGGTGAAGGGGGTGCCGTCCCCGGTCTCAAAGTGGCGCCAGGCCCGCAGCACATACCCAAAGCCCAGGTACAGCAGGGGCAGGTTGCAGTAGACCATCAGGATGTTGGCAAAGTCGCTGAGGTTCCACAGGGCGCTGAGGTCCATGCCGGAGATATTGGTAATCACCCCGAAGGAGATGACCACCAGGCACACCACCCGGATCACGTTGATAAACACCCGGTTGGAGGAGATCCGCTGGGCGCAGATCTCAGTAAAGGACATGAAGCCCATCAGGCAGGTGAAGGCAAACAGACCAAAGCAGACGCTGATCAGCAGGGTGACCAGCCCGTAGGTGCCGCTCTGGCCGGTGAGGGAGCCGCAGGAGGCCAAAAACTTCTCCAGCTGGCCCAGCTGGAACCAGTCTCCGCTGCCCTCTCCCAACCACATCCGGCCCATGATGACCACGAAGCCGGTGAGAGTGCAGATAACGATGGTGTCCAGGAACACCCCCAGGGCCTGGACGCAGCCCTGGTCGCAGGGGTGCTTGGCATCGGCGGCGGCGGGCATGGTGATGGTGCCCTGGCCGGCCTCGTTGGACATGAGGCCCCGCTTGATGCCCTGACTCAGGGCCACCCCGAAGGCGCCTCCGAACACCGCCTCAGGCCGGAAGGCCTGGCCAAAGACCGCCCCGAAAAACCAGGGGATCCGGCCGATGTTGCACACCACCAGTACCACCACCGTGAGCACATAGATCACCGCCATGATGGGCACCAGCAGATCGGTGACCCGGGTGACCTTGCGGATGCCGCCAAAGCTGATGAGGGCGGTGACCAGGATCAGCACAGCGAAGGAAATCCAGTACAGGGCGGAGTTGGTGGCGGGGGCGGCGCCGGTGATCACTCCGGCAATGGCCCCCACGGCAGAGATGGTGTTGAACCCCTGGGCCGGGAAGCACAGGAAGGCGTAGAGGATATAGAGCACGCTGAGGGTGATGCCAGCCCAGGCGGCCCCCTTCAGCAGCCGACGTCCGTAAAAGGGCAGACCGCCCACATACTCCTCACCCCGCTTCTCCTTGAAGATCTGGGACAGGGTGGCCTC
The DNA here is from genome assembly GCA_902475455.1 of uncultured Eubacteriales bacterium. GTDB lineage: Bacteria > Bacillota > Clostridia > Oscillospirales > Oscillospiraceae > UMGS1766. The sequence continues at coordinate 13,442 of CABRZO010000023.1, read as the reverse complement.
CACAAAGGCGGTGGACATGCCGAAAAAGGCGGAGACCCACATCCAGAACAGGGCCCCGGGGCCGCCAATGGAGATAGCGCCGGTGACGCCCAAAATGTTGCCGGGCCCCACCCGCATGGCGGTGGAGAGCAGAAAGGCCGCCAGGGAGGAGATGCCGGTTTTGGTGGTCCGGCTGCGGACCAGCACCCGCAGCCCGTAGCCAAACCGGCGCACCTGGATGAATCGAAGTTTAAAGGTGAAGAAGATGCCGGTGCCCACCAACAGAATGATGGCCAGGCTGAAATTGCCCAGCACCGGGATGGCGGCGTACCAGCTCAGATTGGTGGGAAAACTCCAAAACCAGTCGGATACGATCTGGATTTTTTCACAGATAGCGGTGACCGCAGCAAACAGCCCCTGCATAAAATCCCCCTCCATTTTCGGATATTCGCATATTTTCTCTCTTAACAGATTTATTATAGGCGGTCTTTTTCCCAAAGTGTAGCGCACATTCCCCTTGCTATCCTGCAAAAAGTGCTGTATCCTAGACTGGAATCCAGAAAAGGGGGCGGGTCAAATGCTCAATCCGGACCAGGCGGACAAGCGAGGATATTTAAAGGAGCCCTTCCGGCTGTTCCATCTGAAGGACCGGGAGAGCGGTACCTTTGCCTATCATTACCATGAATTCCACAAGCTAATCCTGTTCCTGTCCGGGGCCGTCACCTACCGGGTGGAGGGCCGGGGGTATGAGCTCAAGGGGGGCGATGTGCTGCTGATCCCGGCCCACGCCATCCACCAGCCCGTCATCGGCACCGGGGCCCCCTATGCCCGGATCATCCTGTGGATTCAGCCCGAGGCCCTGGACCGGAAGGGGCTGGGGGACTGCTTTGACCGCTGCCGACAGCAGAACGCCTATCTGCTGGACCGGGGCCGCTACGATCAGGACAAGCTGCTGGGGCTGCTCCGGACCCTGGAGGAGGGGATCGGCGGCGGCGGCTTTGGGTCGGAGGTGCTGTCCGAGGGGCTGTTTTTGCAGCTGATGGTATGGGTCAACCGCTGGGTGCTCCAGGCAGCGCCGGAGCAGCGGGAGAGCGCCGTCCGCTCCGATCCCAAAATTGACGAAATTCTGGACTACATCAACGGGAATCTGACGGCGGACCTCAGCGTGGAGGAGCTGGGCCGGCGGTTTTATCTCAGCCGCAGCTGGCTGATGCACCGGTTCAAGACCATCACCGGCTGCCCCATCCACCAGTATGTGCTGCAAAAGCGGCTCATCCTGGCGGCCCAGCTGCTGCGGGAGGGGGAGAGCGTGGGGGACGCCGCCCGCAGCAGCGGTTTTGCCGACTACTCCACCTTTCTGCGCTGCTTCCGCAAGACTTACGGGGTGGCCCCCCGGGATTTCCGGTAAAAAAGATCCGCCCCGGACGTTTTTGTAAAACGTCCGGGGCGGTTTTGGTTTCAGGTTAGAGGGCGGATCAGGCCAGAGCGGCGGTGATCAGAGCCATCTTGTAGACCTCGTCGGCGTCGCAGCCCCGAGACAGGTCGTTGATGGGGGCGTTCAGGCCCTGCAGGATGGGGCCGTAAGCGGCGAAGCCGCCCAGACGCTGGGCAATCTTGTAGCCGATGTTGCCGGACTGGATCTCCGGGAAGATGAAGGTGTTGGCCTGGCCGGCGACGGGGGAGCCGGGGAACTTCAGCTGGCCCACCACAGGGGACACGGCGGCGTCGAACTGCATCTCGCCGTCCACCTTCAGCTCGGGATGAGCGGCCTTGATCTTGGCGGTGGCGTTGGCAACCTTGGTCACGTCGTCGCCCTTGCCGCTGCCCTTGGTGGAATAGCTCAGCATGGCCACCTTGGGGTCGATGCCGAAGTAAGCGGCGGTCTTGGCGGTCTCCACGGCGGTCTCCACCAGGGCGTCCTCATCGGGGGCGATCTGGATGGCGCAGTCGCCCATGGCGATGCGCTCCTCCACCCCGTCCTTCTCCCGGACCAGGATGAAGCAGGAGCTGACGTTCTTGTTGCCGGGCTTGGTCTTGATCAGCTGCAGGGCGGGGCGCACGGTGTCGGCGGTGGAGTAAGTAGCGCCGCCCAGCAGGGCGTCGGCCACGCCCATCTTCACCAGCATGGTGCCGAAGTAGTTGCCCTTCTGCAGGTTGGCCTTGACGGTGTCCATGTCCATCTTGCCCTTGCGGAGCTCATACATGGTCTGGGCCATGTTGTCCATGTCGGCATAGGTGGCGGGATCATAGATCTCGGCGCCGTCGATGCAGAAGCCGCCCTCGGCAGCGGCGGCCTTTACGGCCTCCACATTGCCCACCAGCACGGGCTTCAGGAAGTCGCCAGCCTTGATCAGACGGTCGGCGGCGGACAGAATACGGGCATCGGTGCCCTCGGTGAACACGATCTTCTTGGGGTTCTTCTTCAGGGTGTCAACCAAAGTCTCAAACAAATCCATGTTTTCTTCCTCCAAAAATTTTCTCCGGCCCATCGGTCGGTTTCGACACTTACAATTTAGCACTATCTCCCACCCATTGCAAGTGGGCATTGGTGATTTTCCACACAAAAAATTCTGCTTGACTGGACAATCAGCGGGAAAGTGTCACTTTTCACCGGGGCTTGCATCCCAAAGCCCCCCCGTCACACTCAGCCCCGCCGGGCGGCGAAGGACACCCAGCCCTCCCGTTCCTGGCGCCGGAAGATGGCAAAGCCGTTTTTCTCCAGGGCCTTTTCCACATCCTCCGCCCGGTGGGCGATGATGCCGGAGCACAGGAACACGCCGTCGGGGGCCAGGAACTGGCCCACATGGCCGGATAGGGGGATAATCACGTCGGCGATAATGTTGGCCAGCACCAGGGGATATTTTCCCTCCAGGTTCCGGACCAGGGCCTCGTCCCCGGTGACATCGCCGCAGAACACCTGCAGCCGGTCCTCCACACCATTGAAGCCAGCGTTCTCCTGGGCCACCTTCACCGCCTTGGGGTCAATGTCGCAGCCCTTGGCCTGGGAAGCCCCCAGCACCAGGGCGGCAATAGCCAGAATACCGCTGCCGCAGCCCAGGTCCAGCACCGGCCGGCCGGGCACCACATAGCGCTCCAGCCCCTCCAGGCAAAGCCGGGTGGTGCCGTGGCTGCCGGTGCCGAAGATGAGCCCCGGGTTCAGATACACCGGCGTCCGGCCCTCCGGCACCGGGTTGCCCCGCTCCCACTCCGGGACAATGTACAGCTTATCCCCCACCGGGAATGCCTCATAATACTTCTGCCAGTTGTGGGCCCAGTCCTCCTCCTGGAGGGTCTGGGTGGTCACCTCCAGGCTGCCGCAGTCCGCCTCGGTGCGGGAGCGGAAGGCGGGCAGACCGCTTTTCAGCTCCTCCAGCCGGGCGTGGCCGTCCTCGTCGTCGGTGAGGTAGCACTTCACCCGGTTGGCCCCTTGGCGGCTCTGCTTCAGGGCCCCGTCTACCTCGTCCCAGCAGCTCTTGTTCTCGTCGGCGAACTGCTCAAAGTCCGCCTCTTCCTCCACCACCAGACCCACTACCCCCAGGGCGGTGAGATAGGCGCACACCGGCTCAATGCCGGCGGCGGTGGTGTCAATGGTCACTTCCAGCCAGATCTGTTCCATATGGTTCTCCTTTTTCAACAGGTTTCAGTCTCGGTCTATTCTACCATATCCCCGCCGGGAACAAAAGAGGCCGGTGAAACCCTTGCGGCAGGTGAAGCCCTCTGGTACAATAGGCCCACGAAATGAACCGGAACGGGAGGCGGCAACGAATGAATCCGGAACAGTGGGAAGCGTATATGGACCAGGCCCTGGACCTGGCAAGGCAGGCATCGGAGCTGGGGGAGATTCCGGTGGGGGCCCTGGTGGTGAAAGAGGGAAACATCATCGGCCGGGGTTTTAATCGCCGGGAGACCGACGCCGACGCCACCGCCCATGCGGAACTGCTGGCCATCCGGCAGGCCTGTGAAACTCTGGGCAACTGGCGGCTGGCCGGCTGCACCCTCTTCGTCACCTTGGAGCCCTGCCCCATGTGCACCGGGGCCATCCTCCAGAGCCGGCTCAGTCAGGTGGTCTTCGGGGCCTTCGACCCCCGGGCGGGCTGCTGCGGCAGTTTTCTGGCCCTGACCGAGGAGGATTTTGAGTGCCACCCCGCCCTCTACGGCGGTGTGAAAGAGCAAGAGTGTCTGGCCCTGCTCCAGGATTTCTTCGCCCGGCGCCGGGAACAGACCGGAAAAAGCCGGGGACAATGAAATATTTTTTGCATTTCATACTTTTGTAACATTTGGACCAGCATTTTTGTAATAAGTCCTTGCTATTATCATACTCGCAAGAGCAAGCTTTTTCATTTTCCCCTCTTTAGAATTTGAGGCGATCATCGGGTGGTGTCCGAAGGTCGTCTCTTTTTCTATCTTTTGCTGTCTTTCTTACGCCACCTTTAGAGAAACTTTACTCTTTTGTAACAACTGGGTGCGAATCTTTGTAATAATTCTCTGTTATCTTAATACTCGCAAGGGCAAGCAAGCTTTTTCATTTTTCTCCTTCTCTTTTGGACGAGAGGCGCGTCCCGGGTGGTGTCCGGGTCTCGCCTCTTTTTCCATGTCTGGAAACCCGCCCCAGCTTGAGCCGGGGCGGGCAGTCTGTCATAAAAGTGGATGCTGATGCAAGAGTGCCAGATTTCCTTGCACGAGGCAAAAGCCCTCGGCAGAGTTTTGCCGCCCGCAGGCGGCAAAATGAAATCAAATTCTGTTTTTTCCGAGGACATGCGCCTCGGAAAAAACGCTTCTCAGGCCGCAAACGTGCGAGCGCAGCGAGTGCGCTGCGGCGGCCTGTATTCCCTCTCAAAAATGCTTGCATTTTTGAGAAGCGTGCCCCGGCTTGAGCCGGGGCGGGTTTTCTGGTACAATAAAACCCACCAAATGCAAGTAATCGGAGGAGTTTAAACCTATGAACATCGGCGGCGTCCCCATTTCATCCCAACTGGCGCTGGCCCCCATGGCGGGGGTCACCGACCTGGCCTTCCGCACCATCTGCCGCCAGGCCGGGGCGGGCTATACCTACACCGAGATGGTGAGCGCCAAGGCCCTGTGCTTCCAGGACCGTAAGACCCTGCAGATTATGGAGCTGGGGCCGGAGGAGCACCCGGCGGCGGTGCAGATCTTCGGCAGCGACGTGGACTGCATGGCCCGGGCTGCGGAGAAGGTGGCACGGGTGGCCGACCCGGACATCATCGACATCAACATGGGCTGCCCGGTGCCCAAGGTGGCCGCCCACGGGGACGGAAGCGGCCTCATGCGCACCCCGGAGCTGGCGGAGCAGATCGTCCGGGCGGTGAAGGGGGCCTGCGGTAAGCCGGTGACCGTGAAAATCCGCAAGGGCTGGGACAAGGGCAGCGTCAACGCCGTGGAGTTTGCCCAGCGGATGGAGGCCGCCGGGGCCGACGCGGTGGCGGTCCACGGCCGGACCCGGGCCCAGATGTACGCCGGCAAGGCGGATTGGGACATTATCCGGCTGGTGAAGCAGGCCGTCAAAATCCCGGTCATCGCCAACGGCGACATCGCCGAGCCCGAGGACGCGGTCCACATCCTCCACTACACCGGGGCGGACATGGCCATGATCGGTCGGGGTGTCTTCGGCAACCCCTGGCTGTTCACCCGGGCCAAAGCCGCCCTGGAGGGCGAGCCCATCCCGCCCCTGCCCCCGCTCTCGGAGCGCTGCGACACGGCGGTGCGCCAGTTTGAGTTGGCGAAAGAGCAGAAGGGGGAGAAGATCGCCTGTCTGGAGGCCCGGAAGCATTACGCCTGGTACCTGAAGGGGGTGCCCTACGCCGGGTTCTGGAAGGCAGAGATCAGCAAAATCCAGACCATGGAGGACATCTACCGGGTCACTGAGGGCATCAAAAAGGACCTGTGCTGAGGCTCCCCCACCGATTTTGATTTTACCGCCCGGCCAAGCCCGGGCAAAGGAGGTCAGGCCATGCGAACAGAGGACCGCACCGAGGAACAGGTGCTGGTGATGCGCTCCCAGCGGGGAGAGCAGGAGGCCTTCCGGGTGCTGGTGGAGCGCTATCAGAAATTGGTGTACACCCTGGCCCTGCGGATGGTGTCCACCCCCGCCGACGCGGAGGATGTGGCCCAGGAGGCCTTTCTGGCGGCCTGGAAGGGGCTGCCCAGATTCCGGATGGACGCCAAGTTTTCCACCTGGCTCTACCGGCTCACCGTCAATGCCGCCACCGATCTGCTGCGGCGGCGCCAGAAGGAGCAGACCCACCAGAGCCTGGAGGACGAAGAACAGCCCATCCAGCTCCCCGACGACGCCCCGGGCCCCGAGGAACAGGCCCAGGCCGCCGAGCGCCGGGCCATCTTACAGCGGGCCATTGCCTCCCTGACGGAAAACCACCGAAAAATCCTGCTGCTCCGGGAGGTCAACGGCCTGGACTACCAGGAAATCGGCGAAGTGCTGGAGCTGACCCCGGGCACCGTGAAATCCCGGCTGGCCCGGGCAAGGCGGGAGCTGCGGGACAAGCTGCTCTCGGAGGGGAACTATTTTACTTCCCCGCCGTCTAAGGATCAGAAAGGAGGTGAGGGCCATGACAAACTGTGAACAGTACTGGGATCTGATCTCCTACTCCCTGGACGGGGCCCTCACCCAGGAGGAGCAGCGCCGGCTGGACCAGCACCTGGCCCAGTGCCCGGAGTGCCGGGCCATGTGGGAGCAGCTGTCGGGGCTGGAGGCGGAGCTGATGGAGCTGGAAACCCCCGCCCCGGATTTTGCCGACCGGGTCATGGCGGCGGCGGCACAGACGGAGCAGGACATCCCCTTCACCAACCTGCCCCAGAACCGGAAGCCCGGAAAGGAGGCCCGGAAGCAGCTCAACGCCTGGTGGAAGCCGGTGCGCAACCTGGTGCTGGTGGCAGCCTGCTGCCTGGTGGTGCTGGGGCTAGGGAGATTTTCCGCCCAGTTCTTCCGGGCGGGCAGCGCCGCCCCCTCCACCGGCAACAGCACTGCCGCCCAGGACACCGCTGCCGGAGGCAGTCAGGAGAGCACCGCCGCCGCCCCGGAGGAATCCGGAGCCGCCGCCGGCAGCGCCTCCGGGGCCCAGGCTGCTGAGGATTCCGCCAACGCCGGGGCGGAAGGCAGTCTGTCCCAGATGGAAAGCACCGGCGCCCTGACCCTGTCGGAGGGCAGCTATGTCTCCACCGGGGAGACCGCAGCGGAACTGCCCCAGGGCTTTGAGATCGCGGGCACCCTGACGGAGGAACAGGCCGGGGACACAGGTCTTTCCGGCTGCGACTACTACACCAGCCCGGACCAGCCCGGCCAGTGCTGGGTGTATGTCCCGGAGCAGGAAGCCTACTTGCTGTGGGTGTTGGAAAGCTGACCAGACGAACAAATGCCCCCTCTGCCGGCGGTGCCGGCAGAGGGGGCATATTTTGCGCAAATCATTCAGTTCACCGGCGCATAGCACAGGGAGTTGCCCCGCAAGGTGAGCTGGTGGCTGCCGGAGTCCACCAGATACTCCATATAGGGCCGCAGAAACCGCTCCAGGTTCTGGGCCTTCCGGACCGTGTCCACCCGGACCCCCATGTGTTCACACACGGCGGCGCAGATCTCGTCGGAGGACATGGGCCTGTCCACCAGGGCCCGGACCTGGGCCAGCCGCTCCTCCATCACCGCCAGATTTTCCTCCGCTAGGGCAGCGAACCCCTCATAAAGGATCCCGCAATGGGCCACCGCCATGGCCTCGCACTGCAGACCCCGGAGGGAGCGGATGGTGTCCAGGCTCTGCTGGAAGTCAAAGGCGTAGGGCAGCCGGGAGGTGTGCAGGGTGCGGCCGCACATCAGGGCGTCCCCGATATAGCACACGTTGTCCGGGGTCAGATAGGCCACATGGTCCATGGCGTGGCCCGGGGTGTGGAGCACCCGGAACCGCACCCCCCGGAACAGGGTGTCGGTCTCCTCGGGCCGGATGATATGGTCCACCAGGCAGGGCAGCTCCGCCAGATCCGGCTCCGACGCCACCTGGCCCGCGGAGTAGACGTAAAGGTGGCTCTTCACCGAGGCCAAGGTGCGGCAGATCTCCGCCTCCCCCAGGGGCAGGGCCACCGGGCAGCCATACTTCTCCGAAAAATACCGGGCGTTGCCGAAGTGGTCGAAGTGGGTGTGGGTACAAAGCAGCCCGATGGGGGTGAGCCCGTTTTCCTCCAGGGCCGCCTCAAGCTCCCCCCGGAGGGCCTGAATTCCGGTATCCATCAGAATGCAGTGATGGCTGTCGGTGCGGTAAAAGGGAATCAGCTGGTGGCCCAGAAAGCACCAGGTGTTGCCCACAATCTGCTTACATTCCAAAAACATTCACTCCAAACGTGATTTGCTGTGATTTTCTCTAGTTTAACACACAAACAGTTTCCCCGCAACCGCCCCTCGGGTTGCCCCGGGCTCGGAAGACTGGTACAATGGTGCTGCATTGTAATCTGATCCACACAAAGGAGACCTGTCCCATGCAATCCAATATTTCCCTTCGGGTGGCTACCCCGGAGGACGCCGACGCCCTGCTGGAAGTTTATGCCCCCTACGTCACCGACACCGCCATCTCCTTCGAGTGGCAGGTGCCCGGCCTGGAGGAGTTCCGGGGCCGCATTCGCCGCACCCTGGAAAAATACCCCTATCTGGCGGCGGTCCGGGGGGAGGAGATCCTGGGCTACGCCTGCACCCACCCCTTCGTGGGCCGGGCCGCCTACGACTGGGGGGCGGAGACCACCATCTATCTGCGGCGGGACTGCCAGGGCCTGGGGCTGGGGAAGGCCCTGTACACCGCCCTGGAGGGGATCTCCCTGGCCCAGCATATCCACGCCCTCTACGCCTGCATCGGCTGGCCCAAGGAGGAGGACCGGTATCTGACCCGGAACAGCGCCCAGTTTCACGCCCATCTGGGGTTTCGGCTGGTGGGGACGTTTGAAAACTGCGGCCGCAAGTTCGACCGCTGGTACGACATGATCTGGATGGAAAAGTGGCTTTCTCCCCTGCCGGAACACCCGGACCCGGTGATCCCCTTCCCGGAGCTGGCCCCGGAGGTACTGGAGGGGCTGGGGGTACAGCCCTGAATTGGGTCCGCGCTTTTCCCCTGTCATGCCGAGGGACCAAGCATCTGTCGCTTTCCGACGGGTCCGTCTCCGGCGGCGGGGGGCAAGCCCCCGCCCTACGGGCTTTTTCGGGGGACGGCCCCCTCCCTGTCATGCTGAGGAGCAAAGTGACCAAGCATTTTTCCACAAGCAAAAAGGACCCGCTGCAGTGCAGCGGGTCCTTTTGTTGAATTATGGGAATTACTCCAGGCCCATGGCCTTGACCACCCCGGCGCACCGGGGGCACAGCTCCGGATGGCCCTCGGGGGTGCCGATGCTGGGATGGTGGTTCCAGCAACGGGGGCACTTGGGGGACTCGTCCATCTCCACCCGGACGGTGAGGCCGGGGAAGGACTCGCCCTGATAACCCTGGCCGGCGCCCTGGACCACGTCCACATGGCTGACGATGAACAGGGCCTCAAAATGATGGTCCTTCAGGCTCTGGAACCGCTCCCAGGCCTGGTCATCCAGGTAGAGGGTGATCTTGGCATCGGTGGACTTCTTGAGCACCTTGGCGGCCCGGGCCTCCTCCAAGGCCTTGTTGACGTCGGCCTTCAGGGCCAGGATCTTGGCCCAGTACTCGGTCTGCTCCACGTCGAACTCGTAGGCCGGGTTGACCTCCGGGATCTGGTTGAAGAGCACGCTCTCGGCATCGTCGCCCTTTGCGTGGGGCATGGCGGCCCAGATCTCCTCGCTGGTGAAGGCCAGCACCGGGGCCAGCAGCCGCACCATGGCGTCCAGAATGTAATAGATGGCGGACTGGGCGCTCTTCCGGGGGAAGGAGCCCGGGGCCTCGCAGTAGAGCCGGTCCTTGATGATGTCCAGATAGAAGTTGGACATGTCGATGACGCAGAAGTTATAGATGGCCCGATAGACGCTGTGGAACTCGTAGGCGTCATAGCTCTTGCGGCACTCGCCCACCAGGGCGTTGCAGCGGCTCACGGCCCACTGATCCAGCTCGATCATGTCGCCGAAGGCCACCTGATCGTTGGGATCGAAGCCGTCCAGGTTGCCCAGGATATAGCGGCAGGTGTTACGGATCTTCAGATAGGCGTCGGCCAGCTGCTTCTGAATGTCCTTGGACAGCCGCATGTCCTGGGTATAGTCGGCGGAGGACACCCACAGACGCAGGATGTCGGCGCCGTACTCCTTGATGGTGTCCTGGGGGCTGATGGCGTTGCCCAGGGACTTGTGCATGACCTTGCCCTGGCCGTCCACAGTCCAGCCGTGGGTGATGATCTGCTTGTAGGGGGCCACGCCGTTGACGGCGATACTGGTCAGCATGGAGGACTGGAACCAGCCACGATACTGGTCGCCGCCCTCCAGGTAGAGGTCGGCGGGATAGCCCAGCTCGGGACGCTGGGCGGCCACGGCGGCCCAGGTGGAACCGGAGTCAAACCACACGTCCAGAATGTCCTTCTCCTTACGGAAGCTGGTGCAGCCGCACTCGCACTTGGCGCCCTCGGGCATCAGCTCCTCCACGGAGCGGGCCCACCAGGCGTTGGAGCCCTCGGCGGCGAAGAGGTCGGACACCTTGTTGATGGACTCCTCGGTGCAGTAGGGCTTGCCGCAGTCCTGGCAGAAGAACATGGGGATGGGCACGCCCCAGGTGCGCTGACGGGAGATGCACCAGTCGGAGCGCTCCCGGATCATGGAGATCATCCGCTCCTTGCCCCAGGCGGGCTTCCAGAAGATGTTCTCGCAGGCCTCCACGGCGGCGTCCTTGATGGCGTCCACGCTGGCGAACCACTGCTGGGTGGCCCGGAAGATGACGGGCTGCTTGCAGCGCCAGCAATGGGGGTAGCTGTGGACGATGTCCTTGGAGGACAGGATGTTGCCGCTGGCCACCAGGTCCTGGAAGATCACGGGATGGGCCTTCTGGACATGGAGTCCGGCGTAGGGGCCGGCGTACTCGTTGAGCATACCCCGGGCGTCCACGCTCACCTCCATGGTGATGTCGGTGGGGATTTCCTCATAGCGCTGGCAGACATAGAAGTCGTCCAGACCGAAGGCCGGGGCGGTGTGGACGCAGCCGGAGCCGGCGTCCAGGGTGACATGGTCGCCCAGGATGATCAGGGAATCCCGGTTCATAAAGGGGTGGTGGGCGGTCATCCGCTCAAAGAAGGTACCGGGCATGGTGGCCAGGGTCTCATACTCGGTGATGCCGCTCTGGCTCATGACGCTCTCGGCCAGCTCGGCGGCCACGATATAGATCTCCCCGTTGGCCTTCACCAGGGCGTAGTCCAGCTGGGGGTTCAGGCAGATGGCCATGTTGCCGGGCAGGGTCCAGGTGGTGGTGGTCCAGATCACGAAGAACATCTTGCTCAGATCTCCGTACTGGCTCAGCTTGCCCTGGTCGTCATGGACCTGGAACTTTACGAAGATGGTGGTGACGGGATCGTCGGCGTACTCCACCTCGGCCTCGGCCAGGGCAGTCTCGCAGACGGGGCACCAGTAGGTGGGCTTCAGGCCCTGATAGATAAGCCCCTTCTGGGCCATGGCCCCGAAGACCTTGACCTGCTGGGCCTCAAACTCCGGGGTCAGAGTGATATAGGGGTGATCCCAGTCGCCGATGACGCCCAGCCGCTTGAAGTCGGCGCGCTGCTTGTCCACCTGCTCCAGGGCGAAGGTGCGGCACTTGTCCCGGAACTCCGGCACCGGCAGCTCGCTGCGCTTGACCCCCTGCTTCTGGATGGCGGTCTCAATGGGCATGCCGTGGGTGTCCCAGCCCGGGATATAGGGGGCCTGGAAACCGGTCATGTTCTTGTAGCGGACAATGAAGTCCTTCAGCACCTTGTTCATGGCGGTGCCGATGTGGATGTTGCCGTTGGCGTAGGGAGGGCCGTCGTGAAGGATAAACTTGGGCTTGCCCTCGTTCTTGGCCATCAGCTTCCGGTAGATGTCCCTGCGCTCAAATTCCTCCAGCATGCCGGGCTCCCGCTTGGCGAGGGCGGCCCGCATGGGGAAGTCGGTCTTCGGCAGGTTGATCGTCTTGTTGTAGTCCTGACCCATAGGTGCGATTCTTCCTCTCTATCAAGCACGAATGTCACAGCCGAGGTTTTTGATCCAACCCGGCTGTGACAACGGCTCAGTATGTTGCTCTGATTACTTGATCTCGTAGTTGCGGCCGAAGCGCAGCTCGCTGAGATCCAGCCGGCGGGTGGGGGCGTCGTCCACGTCGTCATCCACAATGCGGGTGGTGGGACGGGCGGGCGCAGAGGCGGGCACCGCCTCCTCAGCGGGGGCCTCCGGGGCCTCCTCCTTGGCTTCCGGCTTCACCTCCGGGGCGTCGGCCTGCTCCGCCTCGGGGGCGGGGACCTCCACCTGGGCCTGCTCCTGGGCCTCTTCCTCCATCATCCGGCGGATGGAATCGCCGATCTCGGTGGCCACTTCGTCGGCGGCGGTACCGTCGGCCTCAGCGGCGGGGGCGTCGGCGGGGACCTCCATCTCCGGCAGGGCGTCCAAAAACTCCTGCTCGTGGGCCAGCAGATCCCGGATGCCCGCCTTCATGGCGGCCACACTGGCCCGGGCGCTCTTGAGCCGGGCCTCCTCGGCGGCCACCTGCTCGGACAGGGAGCCCACCCGCTCCTGGGCGATGGCCTCGGCCTCCGCCAGCATCTTGGCCCGCTTCTCCTTGGCCTCCTCCACCAGCTGGTTGGCCATCTTCTGGGCGGTCAGCAGGGTTGCCCGCATGGCGCCCTCGGTCTCCTGATACTCGGTGATCTTGTCGGCCAGCACCTTCATCTTGCGCTTGAGAACGGCGTTCTCCTTGTACAGCTCGGTATAGTCCGCGGTCAGCTGATCCAGGAAGTTGTCCACATCCTGCATGTCATAACCGCCCTTTTTTGCCTTCGGGAATACGCGCTCTTCCACTTCCTGAGGCGTAAGCATAGTAAAGTCCCCCTTTGTCTGTATATCTATCCCCGGGCCAGGCCCGGGGCGTTCCGCCCCCGGCGGGGCGGAGAAACTGCATCATCAGTCAGGCAAACCGGCTTTCCGGCCCGCCCCGGCTCAGAAATAGAGCCCGTTGCTCTCCAGCTCGTCGATCAGATCGCCGATGATGTCCACGTTGTAGGGCGTAATGATATAGGTGGCGGCGCTGATCTTCTTGATCTTGCCCTCCTGGGCGTAGGCCACGCCGGAGAGGAAGTCGATGAGCCGGCGGGCGATGTCCTTGTTGGTGGACTCCAGGTTGAGCACCACGGTGCGCTTCTCCCGGAGATGGTCGGCGATGTCGGAGGCGTTTTCAAACTTCTCCGGCTTCACCAGCACCACCTGGAGCTGGGTGGTGGTGTTGATATTGACCACCTTGTCCGCGGGACGGCGGTAGGGCGTGTCATAGGTGGAGTAGG